>NZ_JACBAZ010000002.1:324417-648834 GCF_013391475.1 Oceaniferula marina
CCTGAGAAGGAACTTCGCTTTACCCGGGCGGCTCAGGCACCTTTGTTTTATGCCGCCTCGGTGGTCTTCTTTGCTCTATCCGTGGCTCTGTTTATTCTTTCGACCCAGGATTGGGGGATGAAGGGGCCATTCTTGGATGGTTGGTGGTGGACTTGCATCCCCTGTTTGTTGGTGAGCTACGGCTTGTTACGCATTGGCTTGCGTTGCACTCGCCATGCTTATTTGATTGTCAGCCCATTGGGGGTGGAGATTTTCCCCTTTTTTAAACCTCAAAAAAACCTGCAAATCCTCTATTGGACTGAAATTGCCGATGCCGAATGCACCCCGGGGGCCAAACAGTTGATTTTCCATTTTACCGAAAAGAAAAACAGCGGAGTGGTGGTGTCGCTGCACCCGATCCCGGCCAGCCGGAGGCATTTGTTGGAAGAGGCGGTGCTGGGTGTGATCGAACAGCGTGAGCAGCAGGCAGCTTGCAACGCTTGATCTTATGCCATTTGATCAGTTTAGACTTCCCGATGGTGGTGACGCAACGGTAATGAAAGTAGGGCAGGATTGAATCCTGCCGACAACCCGAGGCATCATCAGGCCAAGAGGAGAGGTTCCCGTGTCAGGTCGTTCGTCGACGGCTGATTGAGACCAGCCAGCCTTGCCAACGATCATGTTGCGACCTGCAAATTGAGGGCACGGGTTCCCTCCGTTTTTACTTGGCCTTTGCAGGTTCGTCGGTCGAAGGGAAGATTTGGTTCCAGTCGTTTTTCATACTCAACACCAGCCAGTTGCGCTTTGGCGCTTCACTCAGTCCTCGTTTGAGCTGACCGATGTGTGATGGGTGATCGTATTGCCATTCTCGTTGGGCATCGTCGTGGTGGACGAAGGCTCCGAGTCGAGGGCCGTCTCCAGAGGTGGTCCATTCGATCATTTCGAAATCGCCATCTGAGTTACCAAAGGCGGCAACGGGGCGAATCCCGATATGTTGGTGAATACCTACAGGTTTACCGGCTTTGTCGTCGATGAAGTTGAGTTCGGGGATTTTGACGATCACGGGTTTTCCATTGCGGAGCTCGTATTTGGCTTTCAGGCTGCTGCCGATGACTTGTTCGGGTGGGATGCCGTAGGTTTCTTCGGCAAAGACGCGCATGAAATCGATGCCGCCACCAGAGACAATAAAGGTTTTGTAGCCCTTGGCCCGGAGGTGTTCGAGAAGCTCGAGCATTGGTTGATAGACCATTTCGTTATAGGCGCGTTTGGTTTTTGGGTGGCGGGCCGTGTTGAGCCAATCGCGGACGGATTGTTCAAATTGCTCAGTTGTGATGTTGGCATGGGTGGCGGCAGTCATTTTCAGCAAGGCCTTTTTACCACCAGCCAGAGCCTTTTTGGTATCGCCCTTGAGAACAGAGGCAAAGGGTTCCTGGGTTTTCCACTCAGGGTGTTGGGGGGCCCGTTTTTTGATTTGGTCGAAGATAAAGATCGCCTGAAAATAGAGTGGTTGCTCGGCCCAGAGGGTGCCGTCGTTATCAAAGACGGCAATCCGCTTGCTCGGCGCAATAAAATCGGGGGAGCCTTTGGTGGTGGTTTTTTTGATAAAAGAAAGAACGGCCTGTTTGTTACCGCCGTTGTTCCATGATGGCAGGGGGTCTACTGCGAACCCTTGAGAACAAAGAAGCAGGGAGCTGAGCGCGATGACGGTTTTCATAGGATGGGGCATATTGAGTGTGAGACGGGGGGAGAAAAAATGGCCGCGCTCCGATGGATACCAGAGCACGGCACTGTTGCGTTGGATTCACAGCACAAATTAACGTTCGCCGGAGGCTCCTTTGTTCATTGCTTCCATGACTTGGTCCAGGTTGAAGGATGCTGCTTTTTGGCGCGGCGGGTATTCCTGGAAGGTTTTCAGGAAATTGCCGACGTAGGCCTGAGCGGGAACGAGCATAAAGACACGGTCGATCATCCAGTCATAGTAAGTGTTCGACGTGAAGTAGGCCCGCTCGTAGGGGTCGCGGCGCAGGTTGAAGATCAAAGGTACGCGCAGCGGTGTCCAGGGTTCAATCCAGGCACGGAGTGTTTCTTTCTTTTTCTGCTCCATGAACATGATTTTCCAGTCCTGATAGCGCAGGGCGGTGAGATCGCCTTCGTCAGAGAAGTAGAAGATCTCCTTACGTGGGCTTTCTACCTTTTGTGGGTCCTTGAGGTGATCCATCAGATTGTATCCATCGAGGTGGATCTTGTAGTCGCGCTTCAGGGCGGAGGAAGTGTAGCCATCGAGCAGGTCTTCCTTGATGTCGGTTTTGCCAGCAGCGGCGACAAAGGTCGGCAACCAGTCCATGTGGTGTACGATGCCGTTACTGATGGATCCGGCTTTGACGACGCCAGGCCAGCGAACGGCACAGGGGACGCGCCAGCCGCCTTCCCAGTTGGTATTCTTTTCACCTTGGAAGGGCGTGGCGGCAGCATCGGGCCAGGTGTTGTAGTGCGGGCCGTTGTCGGTGGAGTAATGAACGATGGTATTGTCGGCAATCTTGAGCTCGTCGAGCACCTTGAGGAATTCTCCGATATGCATGTCGTGCTCGATCATACCGCAGGTGTATTCGTCAGCCTTTGGGTTATGCTTTTTAATCGCAGCCATTTTTTCTGCACTGACGTGGGTGCGGAAGTGCATGCGGGTGCCGCTCCACCAGACAAACCATGGTTTGCCGGCTTTATTGGCGCGGCGGATGAAGTCAATGGCTGCAGCCACTGTTTCGTCATCCACGGTTTCCATACGTTTTTTGGTCAGTGGGCCGGTGTCCTCGATTTTGCCGTCGGCAGAGGATTTGATCACACCCCGTGGGCCGAATTTTTTACGGAATTCAGGGTTTTTCGGGTAGTCTTCGTTTTCAGGCTCTTCCTCGGCATTGAGGTGATAAAGGTTGCCGAGGAACTCATCAAAGCCGTGGTTGGTAGGAAGATGTTCGTCGCGGTCGCCAAGGTGGTTTTTACCGAATTGACCTGTCATGTAGCCTTGATCCTTGAGTAGTCCGGCAATAGTGGGGTCTTCGACCATCATGCCTTCTTTGGCTCCCGGTAGTCCCACTTTCGAAAGGCCGGTGCGGAAGACGCTTTGTCCCATGATGAAGGAGGATCGACCGGCGGTGCAGCTCTGCTCACCGTAGTAGTCGGTAAAGAGAATGCCTTCGTTGGCAATTCGATCAATGTTAGGTGTTTGGTAGCCCATCAGTCCACGAGTGTAAGCGGAAATGTTGGATTGTCCGACATCGTCACCCCAGATGACCAAAATGTTGGGTTTTTTGTCCGCCGCAAAAAGGGCGGTGCAGCTGACGAGGCAGCTGAGTGCAGTAGTTAGTAGGGATCTTTTCATTGCGTCTATAATAGTTAGTAAGAGCATGCACTATGGACCTCGATTCCTTGTGTTGTCAAAAGAAAACTTCTATCGTTGCTGTCATTTTGGGTTTAAGGGTTTGAGTTTAAAAGGTTTCGATTTGTTAGTAGTTAAGCGATCTTGCTGTTTTATTTGTTTTCTGAGTAGAGAGAGCTCTTTGATGAGTTCGGTTTTATTCCAGTCTGATCCTGGATGGACAATCGCGTATTGCAGCTTTTGGAGTTCTTGGCTGAGATTGTCGTGCGCATGGGGCCGGCTCCATTGTTCGAGTGTTTGCCCGGGTGTTAACTTAGTCCATTTTTGCTGCCATTGTTGAATGGCTTGATGGGTGGTTGTGGCAGTGGGTGCCAGGGTGATGCGTTTGAAGTAGGCGGACTCCCGGTGTCGGTAGTGCTGGATTGGGCATTGAATCCATGAGGTGATCTTTGCTTGGAAGCGGATGAGGAAAAAGATCAAGACCAACAGCACGCCGGAGACCCAACTGAGGGTGAGCCATGGAACGGTCTTGGACTGGGGGGGCTTGGCATGGCTGCTGGCATGCTGTGGGGCCTGAACGACGGTTAAGTTGATCTCCGGCAGGGTGATGGTATTGAGCTTATTCTGTTCGATGTTCCACCAATGGATGGTGATTGCAGGCAGGGTGTAATCTCCAGCTTCCTGAAAGAGATAGGTCAGGCTGTCGGTCCGGTGTCCGGTGAGTGCCCCACGGTTAACGGAGTCGTCGATTTGTGCACGCTTGCGGTAGACGCGCAGGCCGGGGGGTTCCTCGATGGTGATATGCGGCAGCGCCATACCGGGAACATCCTCGGCTGAGATCCGGAGCGTACGTTTGATGCTGTTGCCAGTGGCCCATGTTGTTGTCTTTTTTGTTGGATCCGGGTTCCAGGTTTCTTTGATCTGGAGCTTGGTGGTTGAAATGAGTGAGTGTATTCCCTTTGCTTCGTCGGGAAGGTCAGCCTGGATTTCGAGAGGAAGTGTCTCGGATTGGTGATCGCTGGCTTTTTCTCCGGGACGACCCGCGATGCCATAGCGAACGGAAATGGGGGGAATGCGAAATGAGCCCGGACGAAGCGGATAGAAGTAAAATTCATGTCGTTGCACACTGTAGCTGGTGCCGTCGATGTTGCGGGACATGACCACGGCCCGTTGTTCGGCGCGGTAGCAGACAGCGCCATTGACATCGGGCAGGGAAAAGCGGGTGGGGCCGCTGAAATGAGTGGGTGCCAGAACCTCGACGATGAGCGGGATTTTTTGGCCGACCCAGTAGGTGTTTTCCTTCGGAGGCTTGGAGGACTCGGCGATGAACAGGCGAACGGGCTCGGGCGCAGCGTGGAGAGATAGCATTCCGAGGCCATGTAGGATCAGGATGATAAACCATCCGAGGTGTTTGATAGGGCTCATGGTTTGGCTTCTCCTCTCAGTTCTTGATCCCGTTGGGCTTGATAGGAAAATTTGGCACGCAAAAAGTCGCTGGGTTTGGTTTGCACCTTGCGTAGCCAGAGTGCCCGCATTTCCTCGTCGTTCATACTTTCTCCCCCTTCACCCGTTTCTGTGTTGTTCGCATTTTTCGCACGGTCATCGAAAACAATTTCGTCGGCTCCGAGTTTGCCACCAGTCCCCTCGGACGGGTTTTCCGGGGGGGCGAGTGCCGCTTTGCGGGCGATGGCAATTTTACGGTTGGTTTGGGCAGCCTCCCAGTCAGGGCGCTGCTCTAGTGTGCGGGTGTAGAGCTCGATGGCGGCATCATATTTTCCTAGCATCATCTGGCAATTGCCACGGTTGTAGATGGCCTCATTGGAGACCTGGGTGTTGTAGACGGCGAGTGCTTGTTTGAATTCGCCCGCTTTGAAGAGGGCCTCCCCGCGGCGCATGGGGTCGGTGAAGATCTCCGCGGCATCGAGGTAGCGTTTTTGCTCCATGAGCTTCTGTGCTTGTTGGTCCGGGGTCTGCCAGAGCCCTGCAAAGGATCGGTCTGCTTTCTGCCAAGCGATGAGGATGGATACGAGCAGCAGCATGGAGACAAACATGCTTGCCTTGCTGATAGGGAGTGATTTTCGGGTTTGCATGATTCTCGGTTCGTTATCCACATTTTACCATTCGATCACCCATCCTGGGCGGAACCACCAGAGTGCGAGCATGGCGATGATGGGAGTGAGCCACCAACCGTTGTCGAGCCAGTGTTGGCCGTGGTCAGAAGGGCGAGCGGCAAAGGATGTCTCGATCCGCTGATTGAGTTGTTTGACGTCCTGGTCGTCAATGCTGATCGGGGTAAAGTGGGCACCATTGGACTGGCAGTTGGTTTTGATGGTTTCCCGAGTTTCGGTGCCTGCCACAGCGAGAACCTCGACCGGAGTAGTCGTGGCTGGAAGTTGTGCCGGGATGGTGTCGCAGATAAAAAGGATGGTGCCGCTTGTCTGACTGCGTTGGAGTTCTTTTTCGGCAAGTTGAAGGGCCTCGAGAGCCGCATTTCCGTCACGGGGCATGATGGCAGGGCTCAGGTCGGCGGCAAAGGTATTGATGATGCCTGCATCCTTGGTGAGGGGTATCACGAGGTGGGCGGTGCCGGAGTAAGCGATGAGTGCGCTACGTGCTCCTGCCCGCTGCTTGAGTAAATCCTGGATTTTCTGGATCGCGCGTTCGGCCCGGGAGGGCTGCACGTCCTGTTCGTCCATGCTGGGGGTGACCTGGAGGATGATGACGAGGGCTGACTGGTCTTCTGAGAAGGGGGAGGGCTCGAGTTTCCAGCTGGGGCCGGCAAGGGCGATGGAGCCGAGGATCAGAATCATACCCAGCAAGGTGGCTGGGCGGAGGGTTTCTTTTTGCTCTTGTCCCGTTGAGAGGGCTTTGAGCAGATGGGGATCCATGATGCCTGACCACGCCCGTGAAGCATCCTGGCGACGGATAATCATCCAGACGGTGACGACGGACGGGATCAGAAGCAGCAACCACCAAGGGCGGATGAAATGGAAGTTTTCAATCATGGGGTGCTTGGATCGGGCAGTTTCGCGGTTCTGGCGCGGTGGCGCAGAGCCATGAAAATTTGGAAGAGAATGGCGAGGATGATGGCGGTGGCCAGAGGCCAGACGTAGAGGTCGCGACGTGGACGATAGCTGATTGTTTCCGCTTTGCGGGTATCGAGAGCGTCGATTTCCTGATAGATGTTTTCGAGTTGGTCGCGGTCAAGCGCTCGGTAGAAGGACCCATTGGTCGTTTGGGAAATTTCACGCAGGCTGTCCTCGTCGAGTTTTTCTTCCCCGGCAGCTTCCGGGTCCCCGATGGCGATGGTGTGGATGACAATTCCCTTATCGCGAGCGATCCGTGCGGCGTCAGTCGGGGGAACCTTGCTGCTGGTGTCATTGCCATCGGTGAGCAGAATGAGGACTTTGTTTTTTTGTTCACTGCGGTTGAAAACGTGGATGGAAAGACCGATGGCATCACCAATCGCCGTTTTGGGGCCGGCCATCCCAACCTGAGCTTCGGCGAGAAGTTCCCGGCAGACGTCCAGATCGTTAGTGAAGGGGGCTTGGACGAAGGCTGCCGAGCCAAACAGGATCAGCCCGACGCGATCGTTTTCGCGGTGCTCCAGAAAGGTATCCACGACTTGTTTAACCGCAGTTAGGCGATCCCGCATCTGGCCTTTTTCATCTTTAAAATCTTCGACTTGCATCGATCCGGAGAGATCGATGGCGAGGAGTAGATCCCGGGTGGGGAGGGTTCGTGAGATCGGTGGCTCGAAGAATTGGGGGCGTGCCATCGCGGTGATGATGAGAATCCATGAGAGCCAGGCGACGGTGTGTTGTGCCGTGCTGCGGCGGGTGATCGTGGAGCCTTCAGATGGTTTTTGACCTGTGATCCGGGACATTCGATTCATGAAGGGAACCATCACCGCGGTGCGCCTTTCCCGGTGAACGGGGAGCAGGAACCTCACTGCCAATGGAAGTACCAGCAGGATAAAGCACCAGGGATGGGCGAAGGTGAACATGGATGAAAGTTGGATGATAAGGGGATGTGCGGCTTGGGATGTGTGCTTGGCTTGTCGACAGGTTGGAAACCTGTCCTACCTTGCGAGTTGCTGTGGGTAAAAGTAGGACAGCTTTTCAAGCTGTCGGCAGGATGTGTGCTTAGTCAGGATGAGTGGCTTGGGTTGTGTGCTTGGCTAGTCGACAGGTTGAAAACCTGTCCTACCCTGCGAGTTTGTGTGGGTGAAAGTAGGACAGCTTTTTAAGCTGTCGGCAGGATGTGTGCTTAGTCAGGATGTGTGGCTTGGGATGGGTGCTTGGCTAGTCGACAGGTTGAAAACCTGTCCTACCTTGCTTTGTGGTAATGGTAGTGCTTGGGTTTGAGCCCTTTCGGGTTGTGTTTGATGTATTTTTTGATGCGTTCAAGCTGCACTTCGTTTCTGACGATGTGGTCATAAGATTCAGGCTGCCATAAGATACCGGTGCGTTGGTTTTGCTTGTTGATTTCGTGGGAGGAAAACCGTTTCCATGAATGGAGAAGTTGGGACAAGGACCAACCCACGGCGGGGCAGACCAGCAGATGGACATGGTTTGGCATCACGATGAAATCTCCCATGGTGTAACGCTCACGGTCAAAAAACAACAAGCTGTCGGCAACAATTTGGGAGTTGTTGGTTTGTTTCAAAAGGCAAGATCCGGAGCCGCTGTCGAGCAATGCGTGATAGTAGTGGATAAAGCGTTGATCGTATTCTTTTTGTTGTTGCGGGCTCAATTGCTTGGTGAGATCCGAGGATGGGGTTTCGGGGTCGAAATTCTGGCTGCGCAACCATAATTTTCTGCGCTGGTTCCAATCTTCTAATTTGGATTTCGGGATGGCATCATGGAGACGGAATGTCACAAAATAGGTGCAACCTGTCTGTTCCCAATGAGGTAGCTTCCTCTTGGTTTTTTCGGTAGACGAGGACAGGTTGTAGGGTTTGAACGGCATAGGTGAAAGGTAGGATGTGAGGCTAGGGATGTGTGCTTGGCTTGTCGACAGGTTGAAAACCTGTCCTACCTTGCGAGTTGGTGTTGGTGAAAGTAGGACAGCTTTTCAAGCTGTCGGCAGGATGAGTGGTTAGTCAGGATGAGTGGCTAGGGTTGGGTGCTTGGCTTGTCGACAGGTTGAAAACCTGTCCTACCTTGCGTGTTGGCGTGGGTGAAAGTAGGACAGCTTTTCAAGCTGTCGGCAGGATGTGTGCTTAGTCAGGATGTGTGGCTAGGGCTGGGTGTTTGGCTTGTCGACAGGTTGGAAACCTGTCCTACTTTGTTTGATCCAGAGGCTTAGGGTGTGGATGAGCTGTTGGTATTCGGGTTGATGTTGTTCGATCTCAGCATGAGGTTGGTACGAGAGCTGCAGAAGTAAGCGTCCGGGGCCCTGGCTGAAGGCTTTGGTGTTGCCGGTGTGGTCGAGAAAGCTCAGCCAGGCTTCACCGGAGAGTGAGGCGACCTCTTCCCTCGGTGCAAGATGAAGGGCGACCCGCTTGATCAATGCCGGCAAATCTTCAGGAGGGAGTTGCTGGAGTTCGCTGAGAGCGTCCCGCCGGAAGAGGTTCCGCCTCCGCTTTTGTATGGCTTTTGTGAGTTGATGGCTGGCAACAATGAGGATGGCCAAAACGACGACATACCACCCAGGGGCCGCGGGCCACCAGGAGACGGGGTCCGACACCACGATGTCATGCATGTCATCAAACCCGGGGGTGTTAGCGGCCATGGTTTCCCTTTCTACCTTGGCCGGTGCTGGCACCCATCAGGTCACGGACCTGTTCGGGAACCGGGCGGCTGGTTTCGATGGGTAAAACCGGGATCGAGCGACCCCGTGAGATGGATTGGATGCGGTTCAGCCGTTCATTGAATTCGCGGGCAAATGCGCTGCGGATCTTTTTTGATCCAGTATCCACCTCCATTTGTTTGTTTCCTTCGGCCATGGTGAGTTTGCCGGCATCCGGAAGATTGGCTTCGAGAGGATCATAAATGAAGGCGTTGATCACATCGTTGTGGGCACTGAGCAGGGTCAGCAGGCGTTTGGTCTCGGGGTTCATGCCATAAGCATCGCTGATCACGCAAATCAGGTAATCGTGTTTGGCCATTTGAAGCGCCTGCTTCAGCACTTCGTTGAATTTTTCCGGATTGGCTGGTGGCGAGTTACCATTCAACTGATGGTTCATCTCCACCATGGATCCTAACATTTGACGGACTCGGGTCCGGCTGCGATGTGGTTGGATATTGATCACCTCGCGGTCGTTGAAGATTAGAGCACCCACTCGATCCCCTTGCTTTAGCACTCGCCAGGCCCCGAGCGCGGCCACTTCACAGGCGGTTACGGATTTCATCGTTCGCCGACTTCCGAAAAACATGGAGGATCGCTGGTCGACGATGAAGAGAACCGGTCGGTCCCGTTCCTCGGTGTAGACCCGGATATGAGGTGAGCGTGTGCGGGCCGTCACTTTCCAATCCATGGTGCGGACGTCATCCCCGGGGAGGTAGTTGCGAATTTCTTCAAAGTTAAGGCCCCGCCCTCTAAGGCGCGATGCGTGGCGACCCGCGAGAATACTGTGGATCGGTTGACGCGGCAAAAAACTGAATCCCCGGGCCTTGGCCGAAAGACGAACCAATGCATCCAGATCGGCATGGATAAATGAGGACATGGAGGATGTGGGTTAGGCGACGGCGATTCGGGGGATCAGCTGTTGCAGAATATCGGTGGCTGTCATGCCGTCGGCCTGGGCTTCGTAGCTGGGCATGATCCGGTGGCGTAAGCAATCGTATGCCACGGCGGTGATGTCATCCGGTGTGACGTAGTCCCGTTCATGCAGCCAGGCATGGGCTCGGGCGCATTTGTCGATGGCGAGTGACCCCCG
This sequence comes from Oceaniferula marina, assembly GCF_013391475.1. Lineage (NCBI taxonomy): Bacteria > Pseudomonadati > Verrucomicrobiota > Verrucomicrobiia > Verrucomicrobiales > Verrucomicrobiaceae > Oceaniferula > Oceaniferula marina. The sequence continues at coordinate 334,653 of NZ_JACBAZ010000002.1, forward strand.
TGGGCTGGCGCCGACGTCGATCAGGCTGCCGAGTTCTTCGCCATAGCGATCCGGGTGGCGGGTGGCGGTGATGAGATCGACGATGTAGCGGTCCATATTTTCCGCCACGCTAACGGCATCAATTTCCTGTCGGGCATCGAAGACGCTTTGTTGGGGGATTTGTTTATCTTCGGAGGGCGTTCCGCCGTGGGTTTTCTCTCCCCGGACCAGGCGGATGATTTGTATTTCGTCATCTTCAGAAGTGTAGCTGATATTGACGTGCATCAGGAAACGGTCCATCTGGGCTTCGGGGAGAGGATAGGTGCCTTCCTGCTCCACCGGGTTCTGCGTGGCGAGAACCATAAACAGATCCGGCAGGTTATGGGTGTTGTCGCCAACGGTGACGGTGCGTTCTTCCATGGCTTCCAACAGAGCAGCCTGCACCTTGGCCGGGGCACGGTTGACTTCATCGGCGAGGATCAAATTGCCAAAAATAGGTCCGGGTTGGAATCGGAAGGATCCATGTCCGGACTCTTCGAAATACATATCGGATCCAGTGATGTCGGCGGGCAGTAGATCGGGGGTAAATTGGATCCGGCTGAAGTCGGATTCAAGGTTAGATGCCAGGGCTTTGATGGCTCGGGTCTTGGCCAAGCCTGGAAGGCCTTCCATCAGAACGTTGCCGTTAGCCAGCAAGGCAAGAACCAGGCGCTCGACGATGTGTTCCTGCCCAATGATGGATTGGTTGACGCGGGATTGGAGCTGTTGGATGGATTGGAGCGCAGACATAACAGATAGCACCATAAAAAGAAATGGTGTCTGCGCAATGAAAAAGGATCCCGGACTCTGCCAAGGAGGATACACCAGGGTATAACAGCCTGCGGCGCTGACAGGAGTCACATGATTAAAGAGGATTTATAGGATTTTTTTAGAAGATAGCGATAGGTTTTGGGCAAACTTTGATCTTTGAAAATTAAAAATCCTGACAATCCTGACAATCCTGTCAACACCGCAGGCATCACCGAGATAATCTCCCTAACGTAGGATCCCGGACTCCGCAGCTGCAGAATCCGGGATTTTTCCTACGAAGAGGAAACACTCTTGCGAATAAAAAAGGCGAGAGTGTTAGGTGATGGTTACTTCATCTCCAGATCGCGGACGATGATCCAGGTCTGGTGGTCGGCATCCAGAGTGACCCGCACGGCCTTGACTTCGGTCGGTCGGTCGAATTTGGCTTTGCCAGTGCCGTAGGCGAAGCTGCCGACGTTGCGGAAGGTCTTGCCGTCGGCCGAGACTTCGATGCTGGCATCGACGATGATGTCGTCGTTGCTGTTGGGTTTGCCGGTAGGCACGTGGATGCTGGTGACCTTGATGGGTTTGGCAAAGGTGTATTCCCAGCGGTCACCTTTTCTGCCGGGGCGGTCACTCCAGAACCAGTCTGATCGCACCCAGTTGGCGGCCTTGGCCGGGGTGTTGTTGCCGTAGTGGCTGACCTTGGTGCTGACCTGGGTGTCGGGTTCGATCCAGATGGAGCGGTCCAGCAGGATGGCCCCACGCGAGTCCTTGCCCTCGACACCTTCCAGGGTGAGCGCGAGCGTGTAGGTGGCTCCTTGCTGTAGGGATTTGACGGGTAATCGGAGCCGGGCATTGCGTTGTTTGCCGTGGATCGTTTGGCCGTTGGCCTCGCTGATGACTTTGCCATTGGCAAGCAGTTTCGCGGAGTGAATCCGGGTCGCTTGTTTCCCCCGTTGGTACTGGCAGTCGAGGATCCAGTTGCCGGCTGCGGTGACGGTGTTGGTGACATCGATGTCGAGGGTGGTTTTTCCTTTGGCGAGGATGGACGGATCCCACTTGCCAATGGGCTCGCGGATGGCGCCTTTCATGATTTTACTGCTGCGTCCGTTCGGTCGGAGCGTCAAGTAGCGGAGTTTGGATGCCTCGGAGGCATCAAAGGATTCGCCAGCGTAGGTTTTGGCTGAGCCGACCTGGGGATCGCTTCCGTCGGTGGTGTAGAGGATCTTGGCAGGGCCGTTAAACGGCTGGTTGATGGTGACTTTCCCTTGGGCAATCACAGCTTGGGGAGGTTTCACCCGGTAGCCAACCTTGAGGGCGTCAAGATAGTCGAGGTGTTGGTTGAGGCGGCCGCTGAAGGACGTCCATTCGCGTTGGTTTTGCTGGGTCCAGCCCACTTCCGCGGTGGCGCAGGCTCGTGGCCAGAGTTTGTAGTCGGCATTTTCCGGATCGGGCACGAATTCGGTCCAGAGTGCGCAGTGCACGCCGAGGATGTTTTTTTGTTGTTCGGGTTTGAGCTGATCTTCGAACAGAGGATTCCAAGAGTAGGCGCGTTGGGTGTCGACGATACCTGCCCACCAGTGGCCGGTTTCACTGTGCCCTGGGTATTTCATATCGAAATAGTTGTGGGGGCCGACGGCCATGACGGTCGGGTAGCCGTGTTTGGCGGCGTTGATGCCTGCGCCGATGCTGATCCAGGCCATGACTCCGGTGTCATTGGAGAGTTTGCCGCCGTGCATAATTTCGTTCCATCCCATCAGGGTTTTGCCGTGGGATTTGAGGATTTTTTCGAGTCGGAGCATAAACATGTTTTGCAGCTGGCTCGGGTGTTTCATCCCATGTTTTTCCATATATTTCCGGTGTTCCGGTGAGGCTTTCCAAGCATTGACGTTGACCTCGTCGCCACCGACGTGGATGTAGGGGCTTGGGAACAGAGCGGCAATTTCACCAAAAATATCATTCAACATGACGTAGTTCTTTTCATCAACTACGGAGAGCACGTTGCCTTTCAGTCCGTGTACGTCTTTGCCGGTTTGTCCATCTTGTTTCGGCAGCACCTGAGGGTAGGCGATGGCAATGGCCATGGCGTGGCCGGGGACATCGATTTCCGGCATGATTTCGATATGCAGCGAACTCGCGTAGGCGACGATCTCTTTGATATCCTCCTGGGTGTAGAATCCACCGTATTTTTTCTTGGCAAGCGGCGTGTCTTTATCCCACTTCGGCACGGGAGCGTTGGTTCCGGGGCCACGCCAAGCTCCGGTTTTGGTCAGGTACGGGTATTTTTTGATTTCAATTCGCCAGCCTTGGTCGTCGGTGAGATGCCAGTGGAAGCGATTCATTTTATGGGCGGCCATGGTCCGGAGCAGATGTTTGACGTAGTCTTTACCCATGAAGTGACGGGCTTCGTCGAGCATCAGCCCACGCCAGTTGAAGCGCGGGGCGTCTTCGATTCGGGCGCAGGGGCTTGAGCCGTTCCGGCTGAGTTGGAGCAAGGTTTGCACTCCGTAGAAGGCGCCCGCAGGGCTGCCGGCCTCAATGAGTGCCGAGCCACTGCTCGGAATTGTGAGGTGGTAGGCCTCCGGGTGCTTCAGATCGGCCCGGATAACCAAGGTGACCGGTAAGGCATGTTGTTTGCCCTTGAGTAGGCTGTTGGCAAGCGCTTGGCAGGTTTTGACGGTGGTTTGCAAGGGGGCTTCCTCACTGAGCAGCTGCAAGTGGTCGACACGTCTGGTTTGCCCGTCGGTTTCGTATTTTTCAGGCAGTGGAATCAGTGGTGATGGAAGAGGCTCAGGCTGGCTTGTTTCGGCTGAAACCATCGTGGAAGAAAGGCCGATAGCCATGACCGCAGTCAGGATCGATGTGGTGATGTTCATGTGTGTGTAATCGAGTTCGCTGTCATTACTGCATGGAGCTTGTCTGCCTTTCAAGTCTTGTTCTTGTTGAGATTAGAATCATTCTAAAAATAATGCTTGCCATGCGAATGATCCGAGCTAGTTTCCTGCGCCGTTCGACTGTTGTGGCGGCTGGAATCCGAGTGATGATGGCCGTCGGGATTTTCTCGACGAAATTTCCACCAGCTCGGGCATCGATTGATACCACGATGAAAAGTAACCTGTCAGAGACTCTGCATCATCCCAAGCTTGAAGGCTTGCGGATGACCCGTCAGCGCTCGGTGGTGTACGAGATTTTGATGGATCATCGTGACCACCCGACAGCAGGTGAGGTGTTTGAGCGCGCGAAGCGTAAAATGCCGAGTATTTCTCTGGCGACGGTCTACAACTGCCTTGAGGCGTTGGTGCAACACGGGGCCGTCAAGCAGGTTAATTTCGAGCGTGAGTCGTCCCGGTATTGCCCGAATCTTACGGAGCACGGGCATTTTCACGACGAGGAGTCGGGTTTGATCATCGATGTGCCATTGAAGCAAGGTGTTACGCTCTCGGACCTGCTCGAATTGCCCGAAGGGGCACAAATTGAAAACCTTGAAATCACCCTGCGGGGAAAACTTTCTAATCATTAATCACTAGTTATTCACCACTAATCACTAATCCAATATTATGAGCTTACTCATCAAAGACCTATACGCCAATGTTGAAGAAACTCCAATCCTCAAGGGAGTGAACCTCGAAATCCCGAAAGGGGAAGTGCACGCAATCATGGGACCCAACGGTTCCGGAAAGTCGACTTTGTCGAAAGTGATTGCCGGCCATGAAGATTACGAAGTCAAGGGAGGCAGCGTGACTCTGGATGGTGAGGACATCATGGAAATGGGAGTCGACGAGCGTAGCCGTGAGGGTGTTTTTCTCGCGTTCCAGTATCCTGCGGAAGTTCCCGGAGTCAGCAATGCCAACTTCATTCGTGCTGCATTGCAGGCGCGCCTTCCCGAAGGTGAGGAAATCGACGCCGTCGCTTACTACAAGAACCTTTACTCCAAGATGGACGTCCTGGAAATGGACCGCAAGTTCACCGGTCGTGCGGTGAATGAAGGGTTTTCCGGAGGTGAAAAGAAGCGCAATGAAATCCTGCAGATGATGATGCTGGAGCCGAAATACTGCATCATGGATGAAACCGATTCCGGGCTCGACATCGATGCTCTCAAAATCGTTGCCAAGGGGGTGAATGCCATGCGTTCCCCGGACCGTGGATTCCTCGTGATCACGCACTACCAGCGCTTGCTCGATTACATCCAGCCTGACCATGTGCATGTGATGCATGACGGCCAGATTGTAAAATCCGGTGGCAAGGAGTTGGCGCTCGAACTCGAGGAAAGCGGTTACGATTTCCTTAAAGAGGGCCAGTTGGCCAATGCCTAAGCGCTTAGCAATTTTAAAATAAGAGAAACGCCATGAGCAATGAATCTGTCATCGATCAGGAAACCCACGAGGCGATTTCGGTCGACCTCACCAAGGGGGATTTCCATTACCCTGAAAACCACAAGTATGATGCCGGTGTGGGGCTGACTGAAGCCACCATCGACTACATCAGTGATGTCAAGGATGACCCGGACTGGGTGCGTGCCTTTCGCCACAAAGGCTTGAAAACCTTCCTCGATAAGCCGATGCCTACCAACTGGGCATCCAAGGATCTGGAGAACATCAATTTCGATGAAATCCGCTACTACCTTTCCGACGGCCAGAAGCCGAAGCGGAGTTGGGACGAAGTTCCGCCTGAAGTGCTGGAAACATTCGAACGTCTGGGTGTGCCGGAGCAGGAGCGAGCCTTCCTCGCTGGAGTGGAAGCCCAGTATGATTCGGAAGCCGCCTACTCCAACGTTAAAGAGGAGCTTGAAAAAGACGGTGTGATTTTTGTGAACTCGACCGAGGGACTCAAGGAGCACGAGGAAATTTTCCGCCCGTGGTTTGGTAAGGTGATCCCTACGGGGGACAATAAGTTTTCCGCGCTCAACAGTGCGGTTTTCTCCGGTGGGTCCTTTATCTATATCCCGAAGGGGCTGAAGGTGAAGCATCCTCTACAAGCGTATTTCCGCATCAACTCCGAGAACTTCGGTCAGTTTGAACGGACCTTGATCATTGCCGACGAAGGCTCCGAGGTGATGTATATGGAAGGATGTACCGCACCAAAATTCGAGACCGCCACCCTGCACTCCGCCGTGGTGGAATTGGTTGCGATGAAGGGCGCCAAAATCCAGTATGTGACCGTGCAGAACTGGAGTAACAACGTCTTTAACCTAGTCACCAAGCGTGGCTTGGCCCACGAAGATGCCGAGGTGAAATGGATTGACTGCAACATCGGTTCGCGTCTTACCATGAAGTACCCCGGAGTGGTAATGAAGGGCAAGCGAGCCCGTGGTGAGGTGGTTTCCATCGCCCTGGCCAACAGCGGACAGGAACAGGACACCGGAGCCAAGATGATTCACGCTGCAGACGACACCACATCGAATGTGGTATCCAAGTCGATTTCCGTAGGCACGGGGGTTTCCACGTATCGTGGTCAGGTCCACATCCCGAAGAATTTAAAGGGGTGTAAAAACAACACCGAGTGTGACGCCTTGCTGATTAATGCCAATAGCCGGACCGATACCTACCCGGCAATTACCGTGCGTGGCAATCAACACGTGACCCAGCACGAAGCGAGTGTCAGTCAGGTGAGTGATGAAATGCTCTTTTACATGGAGCAGCGTGGCATCCCCGAGACTGCGGCCATGAGTCTGGCGGTGAACGGCTTTATCAATGATCTCGTTCAAGAATTTCCAATGGAATACAGCGTGGAGCTGAAACGCCTCATCGAACTCGAAATGGAAGGAAGCGTCGGCTAGCCGACGCATTCATGATGCATGATTTGTAATTTGTGATTCTCCGGAGCGATGACGTATGAGTGCTTTGAAGATGTCCCTGTTTGGCAAGACGCGATCAAGTTGGCCGAATTAGTAGATGACTTCATTAAGATGATCCCAGCACAACTCGTTTCGTATTCGAAGAAAGATCAGTTCGAACGAGCTTCATTATCCGTTTCCAACAACATTGCAGAGGGCTTTGACCGAGGCACGACCAAGGAAATGATTCATTTTCCTTACATTGCCCGGGGATCAGCGAGCGAAACATGCTCGATGGCTCTCTTTTTTCAAAAACGACCTTACCTCAATCCCTATAAGTCTCAGATTCAGGCGATTGAAACCCTGGCACGGAGCTGTTCGAAACAACTCAGAGCATGGGCAGGACACTTACAAAAAACAGACCATCAGGGTGCCAAATACCAATAACTCACAGTAACCATTCAACGATTATGACCGAACAATCACAAATCACAAATGACCCATCACTCATTCCTTCCGAATTTCCGGATTGGTTTAAGAGGGCTCAGACGGAAGCATTGGAGCAATACGAAACCCTTCCCATGCCTACGCGGAAGGACGAAACATGGCGGTTCAGCAACTTGAAGCAGTTGGATTTCTCCGATTTCCAACAAGCCGAAACCGAGACCATTGAGTACACGATCCCCGAACTCCCGGAGGGTGTGATATGTTTACCCTTTGAGCAGGCGCTGGCCCAGCATGGTGAACTCGTGCAGCAGCATTTTATGCAGCGTGAAACGCGTCTGGGCTCTGCCAAGTTTGCAGCCTTGCACAAAGCCCGGGTGAAGTCCGGCCTGTTTGTGTATGTGCCTGACGGCGTGGTGGTGGAGAAGCCGATCGAAGTGACCCACACCTTGAGTGGCCAGAATACTTCCATTTTTCCTCATACGCTGATCGTTACCGGTGTGAATGCCCAGGTGAGCGTCTTGGACCGCTTTGTCAGTACTAACGAGGATGACCCCGGCCTGTGTATTGCTGTGAATGACTTGATTGCCGGTGATGGTTCAACCTTGAAATACTGTGCCGTGCAGGAGCTGAATTTGAGTAGCCGCATGATCCAGGTCAATGCCACCACCGTTGGCCGCGATGCCAATGCGCTGGCCTTCACGCTGAATTCCGGTGCCCAGTGGGCTCGTAATGAGTCGTTGAGTCGGATGGAATGCGAAGGCGCACACTCCGACATGTTGGCTTGTTCGATTCCTGCCGGAACCCAGCAGTTTGACCAGCGCACCTATCAGCATCACGCGGCAGCACATACCAATAGTGACCTGCTTTATAAAAACACCTTGTATGGTAATTCGAAGACGGTGTTCTCAGGGCTCATCTTCGTTGATGAAGCGGCACATTACACCGATGCCTACCAGACATGCCGGAACTTGCTGATGGAGGATACCGTGGAAGCGAATTCCATGCCTGGACTTCAAATCAATGCCGACCAAGTGAAATGCTCTCACGGCAGCACAGCTTCGAGTATCGATGATGAAGAAATCTTTTACCTTTGTGCCCGGGGGATCACACCACGTCTGGCGCGCCGCCTGATTGCTGAAGGCTTCTCGGTGGAAGTGATTGAACGCATCAAAAATGAGCGACTCGAAGAAGTGGTGCTCGATGCCGTCAGTCGCAAGTTTGCTTCCCTCTAATATCTTGGATAAAGATACAAGCCGGGGCCTTCCGAGTCCCCGGCTTGATTGTGTACCGATGCTGCATGCCGAGACCTCCGTCCTCTGTAGTCCGACTTCCCGACTTCCCGACTTCCCGACTTCCCGACTTCCCGACTTCCCGACTTCCCGACTTCTGTCGCACAGTTCATTTTTATTTGAACAAACATCCGTTTTGTGTTCCCTTGCACGCACTGGAGTCCGATTGCATCTGATTTTGGTAATCAATACGCAGTTTGCCATAATGATTCGGATGGTTTTAGCTAAAATAACGCTAATCGACCAAGGGCGGCAGCTTTTCAACTCATTCAGAATAAACTTATTAGGGGTTAATCATTACTAAGTTGATAAACTTACCTTTGATTTTATTCTTGCAGAAGTTCCCGATTTCGCGCATCTCGCTGTCGCGCAGCACAAGCTGTGTTACGAATCATGAGTGCAGATCGAGAATCCAAGACCCGCAGTATCCTGAAAGGCCTGACTTGGCGTTTGCTCGCCACAGCCACGACCTTTCTATTAGCTTGGTTGTTTGCCAAGGATATGAGTGTTGCGGGCACGATTGCAGCCGCTGAGTTCTTTATTAAGTTCATCATTTATTACGCACACGAACGTGCCTGGCAGAAGGTGCCGCGTGGAACCTTCCAGCGTTCTGAAGCTAAGCTTGACGCCGGCAGAGTATCAGCGTAGGGGTGGAACTTCGTAGTCATCTCATCTTTAAAATATAAACCCGCCGACCCATGAGCCATTCAGCAAGTAATATCCACCCGGAATTCGACCGGCAAATCCCCCGCGAGGACAAAGAAAAATTGCTGGGCCAAAATGGACTTGTGATTTGGTTATACGGCATGTCCGGTTCGGGAAAGTCCACCATCGCCAACGCAGCGGAACGTGTCTTGCATAAACAAGGGCGTATGACCGCTATTTTGGACGGAGACAACCTGCGTTCGGGCATTAACAAAAATCTGGGTTTTTCAGATGACGACAGGCGTGAGAATATCCGCCGCACGGCCCATATGGCCAAGGTCTTTGCCCAACAGGGAGTCATCACCTTTGTTTCAGTCATTACTCCCCGGCATGAGCTGCGGGATATGGCCCGGGACATCATCGCAGACGATTATTACGAGGTCTATGTCAAGGCGAGCTATGAGCTCTGTGAGCAGCGCGACGTCAAAGGCCTCTATGCCAAGGCAGCCAAAGGTGAAATCAAGGATTTTACAGGTAAAGACAGCTCCTTTGAGCAGCCGGTAGCTCCGGATTTGATCATCGATACCGAAGATCAATCTGTTGAGGACAGCGTGCTTTCCCTGCTCGAAGAAGTTCGCCAGAGAATCAAAATTTAACCCAATTTTAAACCAACCATCCTATGTCAAATTATGCACTTAGTCACTTGGACCATTTGGAGTCCGAGGCCATTTTTATTCTTCGCGAGACAGCCGCCCAGTTCGAGAATCCGGTTCTCCTATTTTCTGGAGGCAAGGACTCGATTGTGATGGCTCATCTTGCTTATAAGGCATTTGCGCCAGCTAAGATCCCCTTTGCATTGATGCACGTCGATACCGGGCATAACTTCCCGGAAACCATGGTCTTCCGCGATGACTTTGTAGCTCAGATTGGAGCCCGCTTGGTGGTTGCCAGTGTGCAAAAATCCATTGATGAAGGTCGGGTGAAAGAAGAAACTGGTGCGAACGCTAGCCGGAATGGCCTGCAGACCGTGACCTTGCTCGATGCCATCGAAGACAACCAGTTTGATGCCGCTCTCGGTGGTGGCCGCCGCGATGAAGAAAAAGCCCGAGCCAAAGAACGTTTCTTCTCCCATCGTGACGATTTTGGCCAGTGGGACCCGAAGAACCAGCGACCCGAGCTGTGGAATATCTTTAATGGCCGCAAGCAGCATGGGGAGCATTTCCGTGTCTTCCCCTTGTCCAATTGGACCGAGATGGATGTATGGCAGTATATCAAAAAAGAGAACATTGCCTTGCCTCACATTTATTTTTCACATGAACGTGAAGTGTTTGAGCGCAATGGAGCTCTGCTTGCTGTGACGGACTTCGTGACGGTCCAGGAGCATGAAGTGGTAGAAAAGCGGATTGTTCGATTCCGGACCATCGGTGATGCCACTTGCACCGGAGCCGTGGAGTCAGAAGCTGCTGATCTGGATGCTGTCATTCAGGAGGTCGCTGCCGCTCGGCAGACCGAACGCGGCACACGTGCCGATGATAAACGCTCTGAAACCGCCATGGAAGACCGTAAGAAAGAAGGCTACTTTTAGGTCTTTCTCTAAGGCTCCCTAGAGCCGTTTTGCTTTTGATTAACTGATAACGATTAACTAATAACTTCTCTCTTTTTATGTCCGATTCCTATACAGACTCCGCTGGCTATCTCAATATGGATCTGCTTCGTTTTACGACGGCAGGCAGTGTTGATGACGGAAAATCCACCTTGATTGGCCGTCTTCTCTACGATTCAAAAAACACCTTTGAAGATCAAATGGAGGCTGTCGAGCAGTCTAGTAAGCAGCGCGGTGATGAAAATGTGAACCTGGCCTTGCTTACCGATGGCTTGAAAGCCGAACGGGAGCAGGGGATCACCATCGACGTTGCCTATCGCTATTTTGCAACGCCGAAGCGTAAGTTCATCATCGCCGATACTCCGGGCCACATTCAGTACACTCGGAACATGGTAACGGGAGCCTCGACAGCGAATCTGGCGATCATTCTCGTCGATGCCCGCAAGGGGGTGATTGAGCAGACATGCCGTCATTCGTTTATTGCGAGCTTGCTTCGTATCCAGCACATCGTTGTTTGTGTCAATAAGATGGATCTGGTCGATTACGATCAGGATGTTTACGATAAGATTGTCGAAGACTATAAAGACTTTGCGTCCCGCTTGGACAATGTGGTTGATATCAGTTTTATTCCCATCAGCGCCCTGAAGGGGGACAATGTGGTCGATCGCTCTGAGAATATGACTTGGTATGAAGGCTCATCGCTACTCTACCATCTGGAAACCGTCTACGTCGGAAATCAGGAGAACCACGTCGAAGCCCGTTTTCCCGTGCAGTGGGTGATCCGCCCCCAGTCCGACGAATGGCATGATTTCCGTGGTTATGCGGGGCGTGTTGCCGGTGGTGTCTTCAAACCAGGTGACGAAGTGACCGTTCAGCCGTCCGGATTTTCGACAAAAATCAAAACAATTCATGCAGATGGCAAGGAATTGGAGGAAGCGTTCAGCCCCTTATCGGTGGCGATCACTTTGGAAGATGAAATTGATATCTCCCGTGGTGATCTGATTGCGAAGGCGAATAACCCACCGAAAGTGGGTCAGGATATCAGCGCCATGATTTGTTGGTTCTCAGATCAACCGATGAATCCACGCGGGAAGTATATTCTGCGCCACACCTCACGTGAGGTCAAAGCGATGATCAAGGATGTGAATTACAAAGTGGATATCAACACCCTGCATAAGGAGGAAGAAGATTTGGAGTTCCGTTTGAACGATATCGGAAGAATTAGCCTGCGCACCTCCGCCCCATTGATTCACGATAGCTACAAGCGGAACCGGACCACCGGATCCTTTGTCTTGATCGACGCCTTGACCAATGAAACGGTTGCTGCGGGCATGATTGCTTAGTGGCGATAGCATACTGGCTTGGACGCTCTGTTGGTAGGACAGCTTTTCAAGCTGTCGGCAGGATGTGTGATTAGTCAGGATGTGAAGCCAGGGTTGCGTGCTTGGCTTGCTGACAGGTTGGGAAACCTGTCCTACCCCGCGAGTTGGTGGGTGAAAAGTGGGACAGCTTTTCAAGCTGTCGGCAGGATGAGTGGTGAATCAGGATGTGCGGCTAGGGTTGCGTGCTTGGCTTGTTGACAGGTTGGGAAACCTGTCCTACCCCGCGAGTTAGTGGGTGAAAAGTAGGACAGCTTTTCAAGCTCTGTCGGCATGATGAGTGGTTAATCAGGATGTGCGGTTAGGGTTGCGTGCTTGGCTTGTTGACAGGTTGGGAAACCTGTCCTACCCGCGAGTTGGTGGGTGAAAAGTGGGACAGCTTTTTAAGCTGTCGGCAGGATGAGTGGTTAATCAGGATGTGCGGTTAGGGTTGCGTGCTTGGCTTGTTGACAGGTTGGGAAACCTGTCCTACCCGCAAGTTGGTGGGTGAAAAGTAGGACAGCTTTTCAAGCTGTCGGCAGGATGAGTGGTGAATCAGGATGTNCCCGCGAGTTGGTGGGTGAAAAGTAGGACAGCTTTTCAAGCTGTCGGCAGGATGAGTGGTTAATCAGGATGTGAAGCCAGGGTTGCGTGCTTGGCTTGCTGACAGGTTGGGAAACCTGTCCTACCCCGCGAGTTGGTGGGTGAAAAGTAGGACAGCTTTTTAAGCTGTCGGCAGGATGAGTGGTGAATCAGGATGTGAAGCCAGAGTTGCGTGCTTGGCTTGCTGACAGGTTGGGAAACCTGTCCTACCCGCAAGTTGGTGGGTGAAAAGTAGGACAGCTTTTCAAGCTGTCGGCAGGCCTTGTATATAGGCAGCAAGCTTGAGTTTGCTGTTGCACGTCGACAGGGCTCAATCCTGCCCTACTTTGGCTGTATCCACGTTGAGGATTCATATCCTTTTTCGTTGTATCTGCGATATTTGCTATCGTGATGTGGAAATAGTTGTTTTTCTTCTCGGATTACATTAAACGCAAGTTCCCTAGACTTTCCCGACTTCCCGACTTCCCGACTTCCCGACTTCCCGACTTCCCGACTTCCCGACTTCCCGACTTCCCGACTTCCCGACTTCCCGACTTCCCGACTTCCCGACTTCCCGACTTCCCGACTTCCCGACTTCCCCAGCACCATGCCTGTTCCACTTTTAGACGTTAATGCCCAGAACCATGCCCTGAAAACCGAGCTGCGAGCAGCCTTCGATAAGGTTTTGGAATCGGGCCGCTTTATTATGGGGGAAGAGGTGGAAGCCTTCGAATCCGAAGTCGGTTCTTATGTCGGGGCGAAACATGCGATTGGAGTTTCCTCGGGAACCGATGCCATTTTGTTGGCTCTGATGGCATTGGGGATAGGTCCTGGGGACGAGGTGATTTGCCCGAGTTTTACTTTTTTTGCGACGGCGGGATGTATCGCCAGAACCGGGGCAACACCCGTGTTCTGTGACTGTCACCCCGATACCTTCAACCTGGATTTTACTTCTGCGGAAGCCTGTATCAGTGAGCAAACCAAGGCGATTATCCCGGTGCATTTATTCGGTCAATCGATTGATATGAAGACCTGCGATGCCTTTGCTCGCAAGCATGGGCTGAAGGTGATCGAAGACACTGCACAATCGCTCGGAGCAAGCTATCACGGAAAATACTGTGGAGCGATGAGCGACTTCGGCACGTATAGCTTTTTCCCATCCAAAAACCTTGGAGGCCTTGGTGACGGTGGCTTGTTGGTAACACAGGATGATCAATTGGCTGAAATTGCAGTCAAGATGAGAAACCACGGTATGCACCCTCGTTATTATCATGAAATGGTGGGTGGAAATTTTCGACTGGATGCCTTGCAGGCTGCATTGCTGCGCGTCAAATTTCAGCAGTATCCCGAATACACTCGGCTCCGGCAACATAACGCGGCCTATTATCATGAGGGACTTGCTGATGTAAATGGCCTGGTTCTCCCGGTTACGGATGAGGGAAATGAGCATATTTGGAATCAGTTTACGATCCGGGTGCTCGATGGCAAACGGGATGCCTTGAGGCAGGGCCTTCTGGACCTTGGGATTGGATGTGAAATTTACTATCCGGTCCCGATGCATCAGCAGCAGTGTTTTGCACATCTTGCGGATCAAGCCCGATCAGCTTTCAAGGTCACGGAACAACTGGCCGCTGAGGTGCTCAGCATTCCAGTCTACCCTGAATTAACTCAATCTCAAAAAGATGAAGTGATTGAGGCGATTCGGAGCCTGATGTCCTGATGGACATTTTTTACCCAAATACAACATGAAATCACCTAAACGAATTTGCTGCATCGGCGCTGGCTACGTCGGTGGCCCAACGATGGCGATGATCGCCGCCAAATGCCCGGACATCCGAGTGGATGTCGTCGATATCAATGAAGCACGAGTGGCTGCTTGGAATACCGATGAGTTACCGGTCTATGAACCCGGGCTGTTGGAAGTCGTGAAAGAAGCCAGAGGTCGGAACTTGTTTTTCTCAACGAAGACCGATGAGGCCATTGTTGACGCCGATATCATTTTTGTGTCGGTTGGCACGCCGACCAAAACCTATGGTATGGGAGCTGGTCGTGCTGCGGACCTCTGTTACATCGAAAGTGCCGCGCGCATGATTGCCCGGGTCGCCAGGGGGCCGAAAATCATCGTGGAAAAAAGTACCATTCCGGTGAGAACGGCCGTTGCGATGCGCGCGATTTTGAGTGCCAATTCGGAGGAAGGAAAATTTCAGGTCTTGTCTAATCCCGAGTTTTTGGCGGAGGGCACTGCTGTCGAGGATTTGGAAAACCCGGATCGGATCTTGATCGGAGGCGAGCGCACTCCGGAAGGGGACGCAGCTGTCGAGACCTTGGTCAGCGTCTATAACCGTTGGATTCCCCGTGAGAATATTCTTACCACCAACCTGTGGTCGTCCGAGTTGTCCAAGTTGGTGGCCAACGCCTTTCTTGCGCAGAGGATTTCGTCGATTAATTCGATCTCCGCGCTTTGCGAAGCTACCGAAGCGGATGTGGATGAAGTCGCCCGCGCGATTGGTGCGGATTCCCGCATTGGTCCAAAGTTCCTCAAAGCCTCAGTTGGATTTGGTGGCTCTTGCTTCCAAAAAGATATTCTCAACCTGACCTATCTGTGCGAGCACTTTGGTCTCCCCGAGGTGGCAGCCTATTGGGATCAGGTGATCAAGATGAACGACTGGCAGAAATCGAGATTTTCTGCGAACATTGTACAAACACTCTTTAACACCGTACGTGACAAGCGCATCGCCGTTTGGGGTTTTGCCTTTAAAAAGGACACCAACGATACCCGGGAGTCTGCAGCTATTTACGTGTGCCGAGACCTCTTGCTCGAAGGTGCTCAAATCGCTCTGTATGACCCGCGCGTCCCAGTGCAGTTGATTCATCAGGAGCTTCAGTACGCAGGCGTTAGCCAGGACATAATCGATCAGCAACTGACGATTTGTGCATCCTGCGAAGAGGCCGCTGACGGAGCCCATGCTGTGGCTATTCTTACTGAGTGGGACGAATTTCGGGATGTTGATTTCGAGCAGATGTATGCCTCCATGTTCAAGCCGGCCTTTGTGTTTGATGGTCGTGATCTTGTCGATCACAGTCAACTACGTGAAATCGGATTTGAGGTCTACGCCATCGGGAAAGGCTAGAAAAAAGACGTAAGACTTGAAGATAGAAGACTTCGGGACTTCTCAACTCCAGCACTTTAAAACTATTTCCATGAAACGTATTCTAGTTACCGGCGGCGCCGGATTTTTGGGTTCTCACCTCTGTGAACGATTGCTCCACGACGGCCATGAGGTTATCTGTTTGGACAACTACTTTACAGGTTTCAAGAAGAACGTCGCCCATTTGTTGGATCATCCTGGATTCGAACTGATGCGGCACGATGTCACCGATCCGTTCAAAGCAGAAGTCGATCAGATTTATAACTTGGCCTGCCCGGCCTCTCCGCCGCATTACCAATACAATGCGATTAAAACCATGAAAACCTCGGTGATGGGGGCAATCCATTGCCTTGGACTTGCAAAGCGTTGTAAAGCCCGAGTCTTCCAAGCCTCGACTTCAGAGGTCTATGGAGACCCTGCGGTGCACCCTCAACCCGAATCCTATTGGGGAAATGTCAACCCGATTGGAATTCGTTCCTGTTACGACGAAGGCAAGCGTGCTGCCGAAACCTTGTTCATGGATTATCACCGGCAGAATGGGGTGGATATTCGGATTGTCCGCATCTTTAATACCTACGGGCCACGAATGAACCCGGACGATGGACGGGTGGTTTCCAACTTTATTTGTCAGGCTCTTCGTGGTGAGGATATCACCATTTACGGTGATGGAACCCAAACGCGATCCTTTTGTTACGTCGATGATCTGATCGAAGGATTTGTCCGCTTGATGAACCAGGATCAGGTAACCGGCCCGATCAATATGGGAAACCCCGGTGAGTTTACCATGCTGGAACTAGCAGAAAAAGTTATCTCCAAAGTGGGCGGTAGCTCCAAACTGGTATTTGAACCCCTTCCGGGTGACGACCCCAAACAGCGGAAGCCGGATATCACACTTGCCAAACAGCACCTCGACTGGGAACCAACGATCAGTCTCGACGACGGCTTGGACCGCGCCATCGACTACTTCCGCTCCGTCGTCTAGTCCTGACATCTCCGTTGTCGGTTATCAGTTATCGGTTATTAGGTATCAGTTATTAGTAATTAGTAATTAGTTATCTGTCGTCTGATCTCTGTTGTCTGCCTTCCGTGTATTCAGTGCCTTCCGTGGTAAAAAATGAATGCTCAACCTAAGTTCATTCAACATTTTAAATTCAAACGTAGCGCCAAACTCTTTTCCAAAAAAAACACATTATGAAAAAAGCACTTATCACCGGTATCACCGGTCAAGATGGGTCCTATCTTGCAGAATTTCTTCTCGAGAAAGGATACGAAGTTCATGGAATCAAACGACGCGCATCCTCTTTGAATACCGAGCGCGTGGATCACATTTACCAAGACCCCCATATCGAAAATGCCCGCTTTTATTTACATTACGGCGATCTAACAGACTCATCGAACCTGACCCGAATCATCAGCGAGATTCAACCGGATGAGGTGTATAACCTCGGAGCGCAATCTCACGTTGCCGTGTCGTTTGAATCCCCTGAATACACCGCCGATGTGGATGCCTTGGGGACCTTGCGGCTATTGGAAGCGATTCGCTTCCTTGGTCTCGAAAAGAAAACCAAATTCTATCAGGCGTCCACGTCCGAGCTCTTTGGCGAGGTGCAGGAGATTCCGCAGAAAGAAACCACACCGTTCTATCCTCGGTCACCCTACGCCGTCGCCAAGATGTATGCCTACTGGATCACGGTGAACTACCGTGAATCTTATGGAATGTATGCATGTAATGGCATTTTGTTTAACCATGAGTCTCCACGCCGTGGTGAAACTTTTGTTACACGTAAGATTACCCGCGCGATTGCAAACATCGCCCAAGGGTTGGACCCTTGTTTGTATCTTGGCAACATGGATGCTTTGCGCGATTGGGGCCATGCCAAGGATTACGTCCGTATGCAGTGGATGATGTTGCAGCAAGATACGCCCGAGGATTTTGTGATTGCGACAGGGAAACAAATATCCGTCCGTGAGTTTGTAAGTATGTCGGCCCGCGAGGCTGGAATCGAACTTGCCTTTAGTGGGGAAGGGGTTGATGAAATCGCAACAGTTGTATCGGTGGACGTAGAAAAGGCTCCAGCCGTTGCTGTGGGCGATGTCGTGGTTAAAGTGGACCCTCGCTATTTCCGTCCTGCAGAGGTGGAAACCTTACTGGGTGACCCCGCAAAAGCAAAGCAGAAGTTAGGTTGGGTTCCGGAAATTACAGTCGAAGAAATGTGTTCCGAAATGGTAGCCAACGATCTCGATATCGCCAAACGCCACGCACTACTCAAATCACACGGTTACGACGTCTCAGTCTCCAAGGAATCATAAACTGCAGTTGAAAGTCAAAGGTCGAAAAGTCGCAAGCCCGACCATCGACCTTCGACCTTCGACCTTCCGACTTCCCGACTCCCCGACTCCCAGACTCCCAGACTCCCAGACTCCCAGACTCCCCGACTCCCCGACTCCCAGACTCCCAGACTTCCCTCCCATGACAAACAAACTACTTATCCTAGGTGCCCGTGGTATGGTGGGCTCGGCACTTGTGCGTGCTGCCGAACAGCGTGGCTACAGCGATATTCTGCAGCCCCGTAGTAAAGATTTGGATCTGACAAATCAAGCGGCCACCCATGACTATCTGGCAGAGCAAAAACCGGATGAGGTGATTGTAGCTGCCGCCAGAGTCGGCGGTATCCATGCCAACAGCACCTATCCTGCTGAGTTTATCTATCAAAATCTGATGATTGCGGCCAATGCCGTTGAAGGTGCATTCAAGGCTGGGGTTCCTCGCCTTTTATTCTTAGGCAGTTCGTGTATTTACCCCAAAATGGCGCCTCAGCCAATGCCAGAGGATTGCTTGCTCACCTCTCCCCTTGAACCCACCAATGAGGCCTATGCCGTGGCTAAGATCGCGGGCTTGAAGTTGTGTCAGTATTACCGACAGCAGTATGGTGTGCTCTATCACTCAGCCATGCCAACCAACCTTTACGGTCCCGGGGATAACTATCACCCGGAGAACTCCCACGTGATCCCGGCGATGATCCGACGCTTCCACGAGGCCGTGCAGGCAGGATCCGAATCCGTCACCATTTGGGGGACGGGAACGCCAAAGAGGGAATTCCTTTATGTCGATGACCTTGCCGATGCCTGTTTTCATCTTATGGCATTGGAGAACCCACCGGACTGGGTCAACGTCGGTTACGGTGATGATCTCTCGATCATGGACTTGGCCCGTGCCGTTGCAAACGCGGTAGGCTACCAAGGCATTATCGAGACCGACCCAAGCAAGCCCGACGGAACACCGCGGAAGTTGATGGATAACACCATTTTACAATCCCTCGACTGGAAACCCAGCGTGACGCTCGAACAAGGCCTCGCTACAGCCTATCAGTGTTTCCTCACCGAAGAGCGACGCGAGGTTTAGGAGTTTGGGAGTCTGGGAGTCTGGGAGTCTGGGAGTCTGGGAGTCTGGGAGTCTGGGAGTTGAAATGATGAAAACATTTGAAGATTGTCTGGTATGGCAAAAAGCTCGATTGCTAAACACGGCTGTTTATCGCGTGAGTAAAGGTGATGCTTTTTCCCAAGATTGGGCATTAGTTAATCAAATTAGGAGGGCTGCAGGTTCTGCGATGCATAATGTGGCAGAGGGTTTTGATGCGGGGAGCGATGCCGAATTTAAACGATTTTTAAGATATAGCTTTCGTTCGGCAGGTGAAGTTCAGAGTCAACTTTACGCAGCTCTAGATCTTGAGTATATCGATCAAATTCAGTTTGATGAAATATACTCATTGGCTATCGAAGTCAAAAGCACATCCGCAGGTCTTATCAAATATCTCCACTCGCCTCAATAAGCCGTCTAGCCTCCCGACTTCCTCGCTTCCTCGCCTTCTCGCCTTCTCGCCTTCTCGCCTTCTCGACTTCTCGCCTTCTCGACTTCTCGCCTTCTCGACTTCTCGACTTCTCGACTTCTCGACTTCTCGCCTTCTCGACTTCTCGACTTCTCGACTTCTCGACTTCTCGACTTCTCGACTTCTCGACTTCTCGACTTCCCAACTTCCCAACTTCCCAACTATCATGAAACGTATCTTTGTATCCGGATGTTACGACATCATTCACGCTGGCCATCTACAGTTTTTCGAAGAAGCCCGAGCTCTTGGGGATCATCTCACGGTGAGCTTCGCTTCTGAAGATGTCCTTTGGCACCATAAACAACGACGTTCATCCATCCCCGATGAACATAAAAAAGCCGTGCTCGAAGGCCTGCGCATGATCGACGAAGTGATCATCGGTACCGACCATGATCTTGGACTCGATTTTAAAACGTATTTTCTCGATGCCAAACCGGATGTGCTGGTCGTGACCGAGGACGATCAATATGCCGATATCAAACAGGCATTGTGTGATCAAGTGGGGGCCACGTACCAGCGCCTACCCAAAACACCACCCAAATTTAATCCGATATCAACCTCCGGGATCGTCAAGTGGGTCAAAGCACCAACCGAAGCTCCTCTGCGAGTCGATTTTGCCGGTGGTTGGCTGGATGTGCCACGCCATGCCAGAGACGATGGCTATATCGTAAACTGCGCCATTTCCCCACTGGTTAGTTTGCGCAGTTGGGACTACGAAAAACGATCCGGCCTTGGAGGGTCCGGTGCCTGGGCACTTTTGAATGGCGAGGATGGTGTGGATGCCGAACTCGATCTCGGAGTCGGCTGGCAAGACCCCGCTGTGATCCGTGAAACAGGTTTGTGTGTGTGGAAGAGTGGTCCGAAGCCGTTGCTCGACTTCAAACGCAATGGCAACATGCTGTCGGGTAAAATGGCTATCCTGTGGACAGGTTGCGAACACGATACCCCGGGTTTTGCCGATGATGCCAGGGACTATGATAAGATTGTGCAGTCCGGACAGTTGGCTCGTGAGGGTGTGCTCAACGAAGATATTCATCAACTTGCCGCAGGTGTGTATGTATACCATGAAATGCAGTTAGAAGAAGGGATGAAGCCGCTGCCGGAAATCGATGCGAGCATCGCGAAAAAATACTGCGGAGGTGGTCACGGTGGTTATGCTCTCTACTTATTTGAATCGCAGGAAATGTGCGACCTGGCTGTGCAAGGAAACGAACAGCTCCGTGCGATTGAACCTTATTGCCTGTAAGTGGTCGGAAAAGATAGAAGACTGCAAGACTACAAGACTGCAAGACTACAAGACTACAAGACTACAAGACTACAAGACTACAAGACTACAAGACTACAAGACTTCAAGACCTCTGTCCTCTTCTATCCTCTCTTACTCTACCTTTCGTGTATTCAGTGCCTTCCGTGGTAATACTGAATGCTCAACCCAAGTCCATCCAACATTCTCAATTAAGCGTGGAGTCTAACTTTCACCCGCGCCCATTTCGTTATAAAAAATAAAAACTATCATACAGGGTAAAAAACAAGAATTTAAATCTATCAGATTTTTCCATTTTTCACTTTTCAACATGTTAGTTTTAGTTAGGTTTCGTGCATAACTCAAACCTACCATGAAACTCCCATTGTTTTTTGCCTTTCTTTCCCTTTCTGCACCGGCGCATGCCGCTGTTATTTATGCGGCTGACTTTTCTGTTTCCGGTCAGGGTGCTACGCATGATTCGATAGGTGATGCCTTGGAGTCTTCTCCTGTCGCTGGTTCGAACTGGATGTTGACGTTTGGATCTCCTTCCTCTGATGGCACCACCAATGAGTTTGTAACAATCGGTGGACTGATGCGTGTCCAGGATTGGGGCGGGGATGGCACGTTGACCAGTCAGCAAATTCATATCACAGGAAACGGGACCGTTGACATCACCGGTGAGGCTTTGACCATTGGTACGGATGTATTCAGCGTCAGTACCGAAGGCATTACCTGGTTTTACCGTTTGAACGACGGAACGCCGGTCAGCCAATTTATTGGAGAAGCAGAATTAGGTATCGGTCCGGTGCCTGCCGGTGTTGATGTGGGTCATCATTTTACCTCTATTCCGGTGAGTGCGGGAGATGTTCTGGAAGTAGGCTTTACTGTTCGGGTGGATGGCGCCGATGATGGCGTTGAAATTTCTGCTCTCGAAGTTGACTTTACCCAGGCACCGGAACCGTCATCAGCTTCTTTATTCGCCGTGGCCCTGATGGGATTGATTTTTTACCGTAAAAAGTAAGCCTTTTGGGGCGACCTGCAGTATGGTTTCGTACTGAGTTGGATTCAAAACAAAACAGGTCGCCCCAATCGAGGCTATGAGATGGTCGGAAGATTTCTGATCCGACGATGACAATGTGAGTCTTGAAAGAGTTCTCTAATTTGAATCTTTGCGCCTTTGCGTGAAATAAAATTAGAGAAGCTCACGCTAAGCCGCTAAGCCGCTAAGCCGCAAAAGGCCAGAGAATAACCGATATCGAGGTATATCCAAACTTGCCATCCGATAAGGCAGACGATTTGATCCAAGAGGCAAAAGAAATCGGAGCGCGCCTCCAAGCAGTTCTTTGTCATCTATTGTCAATTCTCTGTAGTCTGTAGTCTGTAGTCTGTTGTCTGTTGTCTGTTGTCTGTTGTCTTCCCCTTCCCTCCTATGTCCACGCTCCCTCCCATTTCCACTGTCTCTGTCATCGGTTTACCTGTTGCTGTCACGACCTATGCTGATGCAATTGATTGGATTAAAGCCGCCGCACGGAAAGCAGATCAGGCCTACGCCGTTGAAGCCGCAAATACACACGTCGCTTCTCTGTCTCGACACGACAAGGATTTTGGTGAGGCGATGGCCCGCTTTGATCTCATCTGCCCGGATGGGATGCCGCTGGTTTGGTCGGTGAACCGACAGCTCCCCGCTCCTGACCAGCTTACGGACCGGGTTTACGGACCAACGCTCATGCTGAAATCCATTGAAGCGACCCAGGGAGAGCCCGACCTTAAACACTTCTTGTTTGGAGGTAAGGAAAGCACACTGGAGAAACTTCAGCTGCGGTTTTCCGAGGACTTTCCGGAAACATCCATCGCTGGCGCCTACTCTCCTCCATTTGGTGAGTGGCCGGAAGATGAATTCGACCGCATTTGTCAAAAGATCAGGCAATCCGGCGCGAACCTCGTATGGGTCGGGCTAGGGTGTCCAAAACAAGAACATTGGATCGCCAAGCATAAAGACAAGCTTCCACCCGCGGTCTACTTCGGTATCGGTGCCGCTTTTGCCTTTCATGCCGGCGAAGTCAAACAAGCACCTGCTTGGGTTCAAAAATACGGAATGGAGTGGCTCTACCGCCTCTGCGCCGAACCCCGCCGACTCTTTAAGCGATACTTTACC
The DNA here is from genome assembly GCF_013391475.1 of Oceaniferula marina. Lineage (NCBI taxonomy): Bacteria > Pseudomonadati > Verrucomicrobiota > Verrucomicrobiia > Verrucomicrobiales > Verrucomicrobiaceae > Oceaniferula > Oceaniferula marina. The sequence goes on from NZ_JACBAZ010000002.1 coordinate 357,558, forward strand.
TACAATAGCCTGTTTGTTTGGTACTCTCTGAAGGAGAAAGTTTTGAAGAGGGCAGACAGCAGGCAATAGACAACAGAAGGTAGACAGCAGAGGGTGGGAGTATTCGCTTCGTTGAATGAAACTTCGTTTCGTTGAAGGATAGAGGATTTCTCTGGTTTTGTTTCACGCAAAGACGCCAAGGCGCAAAGATTCCAATAGATGATCTTTACCTCGGTTGGAGAGTTGAATTACAGAGGGCCGATAACCAGATCTTGATTCTTCGCTTGATAGGAGGTCGAAAGGAGGAAGGTCGGTATTTCGTTGATTAGCATTGGCTGCCCCTTATCGGTGTTTGTATTCGCGGCTTAGCGAGCCTCTGAGCTTTGACCTAGACTAGTCTAATACCACTCCGCAAAACAGATGAGACGATTGAAAGTTTTAAAGCTGTGAGGAAATGCACTTCGTGGTGTACCAGAGTTCCGGATAAATTTCTGTTCTGGCTGCGTTTCTCCTCAGTCATGGTGCCCGCACCATTCCATCGTCGCGCCTTGCCAAAACAGAAATTTATCTCGGCAATCGTCCCGTCTGCTTTGCTACTTGGTATAAATCCTATCGGCCTTGGTATTCGTGGTCTGTTTGCCCTGAAGGGGCATCCTATCATAGCCCAGGGCTCCGCCCTGGGAACAAGATCGTATGGTGGCATAGCCCTGAAAGGGCGATATAACCCCTATAAACCGCTCCTGCGGTCATAAGAGTCGGAAGGTCGACCATGGACGCCCCTGTGGGAACGGCAAAGTAGGACAGATTTTCAATCTGTCGACAAACTAGGCCCACTACCTTGTAAGCCGCCCTTGTGTATCCTGCCCTTTCAGGGCGTTCACCGAATAGCATTGCGTGACCCTTGCAGCTGTTTGTATTCGACGTCACCGGAACGAGAGATAGCGAGGCCTCTAAGAAACTCTACCTCATCTCCCTGATTGGTAAGATTCGTATGATTGGTGGTCCCTAATTAAGTTCATTTTTTATTGAACCAAAAATCAATTTACGCTTGGTTGGCATCCGCAGGCGGGAATTTTTTTCCTATTTGCGCATGATTCTTCATCTTTTTTCTTATTTTTCCCAAGGTTTTGGCTGTTTTTACGCCAATCGACCAAGGGCGGCAGCGTGAGAGGTGTTGTGGTGCGGGAGTGCGGGAGTGCGGGAGTGCTAAATTGCGGTAGTGTCGGTTCGTCGAACCGACAGCCGATGGCGAGGAGACCTTTACTCCGAAAAAGAGAACCCTGATAAAGCTCGAAATCCAAGACCGTATTGCCTACCAGAGCTTGTTTTCTGATCGAATCTTTGCGTCTTTGCGCCTTCGCGTGAAATAAAATCAACGAAATCCTCTGTCTTCTGTCGTCTGTCGTCTGTTCTCTGCCGTTCAACCAAACGCAGTTTCATTCAACTTTTCAACCTTCCCCAACTTCGTTTGAATAGAGGTGAATAAAACGACTGGCGGACGGCTACATCTACCCTTATACTGGCAGCATGAGTAAGGCCTTAGAAATTTATCATCAGGTTTTAGATTTGCCCGAAGATCAGCGAGCAAGTCTGGTTGCTGATATCCTTGATACGCTACCGGCCAGTCTTTCGGATGAGGATGAGGGACTTGCAGAAGCACGTAGGCGCTCTAAACAAATGGATGAAGACCCTAACATAGGGATGACTTGGGACGAGATTAAAGTTTCTTTGGGGCGATAAGTTATCGGTTATCGGTTATCGGTTATCGGTTATCTGTCCTCAGTTTTCTATCTTCACCCCTTCAACCAAACGAAGTTTCATTCAACCGGCCGCAGGTCGATTCAACGCTTGCGGCGCACTCCCGCACTCCAGCACTCCAGCACTCCAGCACTCCAGCACTTCCAAACTTCCAAACTTCCAACCCATGCCCAAGACCGTCTACGTAGGGATGAGTGCCGACCTCATTCATCCTGGCCACATCAATATCCTCAACACCGCTGCTGAGTACGGAGAGGTGGTGGTCGGGCTATTGACGGACAAGGCGATTGCCAGCTATAAGCGCCTTCCGAGCCTTCCGTACGAACACCGGAAACAAATCATTGAAAACATCAAGGGGGTCAGTCGCGTGATTGCCCAAGAAACCCTGGATTATGTTACGAACCTTGAGTTGATTCGACCCGACTACGTGGTGCATGGCGACGATTGGAAAACAGGACCCCAAAAAGAAACCAGAGCGCGTGTGATTGCCGCACTGAAAAGTTGGGGCGGCGAGCTCATCGAGCCGAAATACACCGAAGGACTCTCATCCACGGCACTCAACAAGGCGGTTAAAGAAATCGGGACCACCCCCGGAATCCGACTCGGCAAGTTACGCCGACTTATTGAATCCAAAGCCATTGTCCGCGCGCTAGAAGCGCACAATGGGCTTTCCGGACTGATTGTAGAACACGCCCAGGTGCGCGAAAATGGTATCCTGGATGAATTCGATGCCATTTGGCTCAGTAGTCTCACGGACTCCACCGCCAAAGGCCGACCCGATATCGAGTTCGTTGACCGCACCTCGCGGGCTCGCACCTTGAACGATGTGCTGGATGTCACCACCAAACCGATCATTTACGATGGTGACACAGGTGGCATCACCGAGCATTTTACCAAAATGGTTCGCTCTCTCGAACGACTCGGTGTTTCCGCTGTTATCATCGAGGACAAACAGGGGCTGAAGCAAAACTCACTGCACGGCACGGACCGACCACAGATCCTGCTCGAACAAGAGGCGATGTGCGACAAAATTCACGCGGGGAAACAAGCCCAAGTCACTTCTGAGTTCATGATCATCGCCCGGATTGAAAGCTTGATCGCCAAAGCGGGACTCGACGACGCTCTCGAGCGGGCCAAGGCTTACATTGTTGCTGGAGCCGATGCCTTGATGATTCATTCCAAGGAAAGCGATGCCCGGGAAATCCGCGCGTTTTGTGATGCATACGTCGAGTTTGAGCATCAGGTTCCTCTTGTCTGCGTCCCGTCCAGTTACGATGCCGTCTACGAGCAAGAGTTGATCGACATGGGATTTAATGTCGTGATCTACGCCAACCATCTATTACGGAGTGCCTACCCTGCGATGAAATCCACGGCAGAAAACATCCTTCGGCACAAACGTGCCCACGAGGCCTCCCAATCCTGCATGACGGTTCAAGATATCCTGAACGTGATCGAAGATTGATTCCTAGTCCTTAGTTTGGAAGTTTCTTAGTGCTGAAGTTAAGGAGTTCTTAGTTCTTAGTTCGACCTCCGCACTCCAGCACTCCAGCACTCCCCAACTCCCCAACTCCCCAACTCCCCAACTCCCCAACTCCCCAACTCCATCACTTCTATCCTTCGACCTTCGACCTTCGACCTTAGACCTTCGACCTTTGACCTTCGACCTTCGACCTTCGACTCCCATGACTCCCGAACCTCCAACGAATGAAATCGCTGAGCAGATTGCGGCGAGTGTTGAGAGCGTGCTGCATGGCGAACCCGAAATCAAACTCGTCATCTTGTATGGCTCGGTCGCTAGAGGGAAAATGCGCTGCAATAGTGATGTGGATCTTGCGGTTCTCTTTGATCATCCTTTGTCGGCTGAAGAGAAAATGAAGCTCGTTGAGAAACTAGCAGAAACTCTCGGTAAGGAAGTCGACTTGGTAGATCTGCACTCTCTGAATGGGACGATCCTCAGAAAAATCTTATGCGAGGGGAGGGTTATCTACAGGGATGGTTCCGGTAGTCTGGCCAGGCTTTTGCAGCGCATGATCTACAACCAGACAGATATGATGCCCTACACCCTACGTACACTCAAGGAACGCCAACGCACTTTTATTCATGGATAAAGCAGTGATTCTTAACAAGCTCGAAAGCCTTCGTCGCTGCGTGTTACGTGTCGAAGATAAGACTCCTCCCTCATTAGCCGGGCTTGTGAGTGACGCGGATCTTCAGGATATCATTGTGCTGAATCTCGAGCGCGCGGTTCAGACAAGTGTGGATATAGCCCTTCACGTGATCAGCCATCTGGATGTGACCCCGGCTGAGACGATGAGAGGCTCTTTTGAAACATTGCGCGATGCGGGATACATCGACGCCTCCACTTGTACACGTATGACCAAAGCGGTAGGCTTCAGAAATGTCGCCGTGCACGCATATCAGGAGATTGATTGGGAGATCGTTTATATGATGATCACCAAAAATATGAACGACTTTCGTATGTTCGCTCAACAAATGAATGCACTCGTTGATTAGTTTGGGAGTTTCTTAGTGCTGAAGTTAAGGAGTTCAAGGTTCTTAGTTCTTAGTTCTTAGTTCTTAGTTCTTAGTTCTAACCTTCGCACTCCTCAACGAAGAACCAAATTCAACAGCCCAAAGGGCTTTCAACGAAGCGAAGCTTCATTCAACCGGCCGCAGGTCGCTTCAACGCTTGCGAAAGCAAGCACCCAACTCCATCACTTCTACCCTCAGTTGTCTACTGTCTGTCATCTGTAGTCTGACCTTTACCCCTCTACTTATTTACCTTCCGTGTATTCGGTGTGTTTCGTGGTTAGTCATGAATTCTGAACTTCAGTCCTGGTCTCATCTCGCTGATTTCTTCGAGCGTTCGAAGATCCAGTCTGTTCTACTGGTAACCGGGACGAACCTCTATACGGCGTCCGGGGCTGACAAAAAGCTGGTTCATCTCCTTGAAGGAAAGAGGGTTCGTAAAATCGATGGCCTACAAATCAATCCCCAGGCGGATGAAGTGGTCGGTCTACTGCAGGGGTTACAAACAGACCCGCCCTACGATGCCATCCTAGCCATCGGTGGTGGCAGTGTGATCGATGTCGCCAAACTACTCAAAGCCTTCTGGCATCATCCTGAATTGCTGCTCCCGGGGCTTCATCACAGTGATTCATTACACCCGGCAAACATCCCACTCATTGCCATTCCGACCACGGCGGGCTCGGGTAGTGAAGCCACTCACTTTGCCGTTGTTTATCACAACAAGGAAAAGCATTCCATTGCCCACCCCGATCTTTTACCCGACCTGGCTATCATCGATTCGGAGCTATTGCATAGCCTGCCCCAACACATAGCAGCAGCCAGTGGCATGGATGCCCTCTGCCAAGGCATTGAATCCTACTGGTCGATCCACTCCACGGAGGCCTCACGCAGTTTGGCCAAAGAGGCGATCCAACTTGCTTGGTCTTCACTGAAACCGGCTGTGCTCGATAAAGATCCGGATGCCTTGGAGCAACTAGCCCGGGCCTCTCATCTCGCGGGCCAAGCGATCAACCTCACCAAAACCACGGCACCTCATGCGGTTTCTTACGCGCTGACCTCCTACTTCGGCCTGCAACACGGCCACGCCGTTGGCTTGCTGACTCCAGCCTTCTTGAAATTTAATGCCGAAGTCACTGACGCCGATTGCCTCGACCCACGTGGCGCAGCATGGGTGAAACAATCGATCCATGAAATTGTCGATCTGCTAGGCTATCAAACCGTCGCCCAAGCAGCCAATGGCATCACGCAACTCATACACGACCTCGGACTCGAAACCGATTTCAGCAAGCTAGGCATCCAAAGTGAATCCGACATCCAACTCATCCTCGATAACGGTTTCAACCCCGGCCGAGTGAATAATAATCCCAGAAAGGTCACTAAGGAGGCACTCGGGGAGTAGTGTTTAAAATGATTTCTAAAATCAAAAAAATAATATCTAGGCAGAGTGATGTTGCTAAAAATGGGAGTATTTATTTAGGTTCGCGTGTAGGCACTAAAATACTTAGTTTTTTGATGTTGCCTGTATGGACTACCTTTTTGTCTCCAGAGCAATATGGAGTCATTGGCTTGATCGTGGCGTATTCGGGAATGGTGGGGGCATTACTATTATTAGGCCTGCCATCTGCTATTGTTCGTCATTATCATGACTATGACGATCAGTGGTCTGGATACATAAAAACTATTTTTGGATATGCTTTAGGGATACTTTTTCTCGTCTACATGACTATGTGGATGACAGATATCATCTTGCAAGAAGCTGCACCTGATATAATTGGGCGATATAGGAATGTCTTTTGGATTACCCTGACGGGGGGAGTGTTGACTCAATTGTCGATTGCTGGTGTTCAGGCTGAGAGAGCAAGTAAGCAATTTATAATTGGTAACTTTATCTCATACTTAGTGGGGGTGACGTTGTCGTTGTTGTTCGTAATTTATTTTAGGATGGGAGCAGAGGGGTTCCTGTATGGCATGGGGACAGGCACTCTAGTCGGTGTGGCCTACATGGTGTCGAACCGCCGTGAAAAGTGGTTGTTTGGGGGTGGCGCAATTCATGCTCAATACCTCAAAAAAGGGATGAAATATGGAGCGCTATTACTTCCAACTGCTTTATCTGGATGGGCTATCAATTTTTTGGGGCGGATTATCGTAGAGCGGTATAGTGGTTTACAGGAAGTCGGCTTGTTTTCATTTGCCGGTAATCTAGCAATGGTGATGTCTTTCATTATGATCAGCTTGGTTCAGGCTTGGTCACCAGAGTATTTTGCTAGTCGAAAGAGAGGGTCAGAAAATGAAATTAAGGCCTCAGTGAGTCATATTGATGGCTTGGCTACAAAATTCTCGTTGATTGTTTTGATTGGTATTGCCAGTTTTGGGACTCCCATGCTGTCAGTGTTGATTTCGGATAGGTATCATTCAGCGTTGGGTATGATAACGCCTTTGTGTGTTGGCTATTTGTTTTTTGGCTTCACTAATATAGAAACCCGAGAGTGTATGTTTTTGGGAAAGAATTTTCAAGTCTCAGTAATTTACGTGATTGGTGCTTTTGTAGCCATTGTAGGTTCCTTGGCTCTTGTGCCAACCTACGGCGGCTATGGAGCTAGTATAGCAAGTATGGTTGCCATGTTTATTATGAGTTTGCTGCCATTGGTCATGAATAGGAGGCAAGGGGTTAAAATTTTAAACTTAAAGTCATATGGGTTATCTTTCGTATATGGATTGTGTTGTATCTTTGCTGATAAACTAATACCGACTGATGATGTAAATGCATGGTTAGTTAGGAGTTTTTTTGCGTTATTAATGGGGGGCATGTTATTTGTTGCACTAAATAGTTTCTGCAAATCAAACAAATCAAGAGTTTCGGGAGCTGTATGAAAGATCTGTATATTGTCGGCGACTCATTAGGTTTGGCTCGCCCTGCTACCCGTAAAGATATGGCTGTGAGTTATCGCGACACATATGTAGCACGTATCAGAGATCATTATGATGGTTCGGGTGTTCACGTGCATCATAATGGGCGCCGTGAACGTACCGTGGATGAGGTGTATTATTTAACGGATGAAATAATTTGGTCCAGGCCGGAGAGAGTTATAATACAGGTGGGCATTGTTGATTGTGCACCACGCGTTTTTTCTCGATGGCAAAGAGCTTGCTTGGCAAGGCTGCCGAAGCTAATTCGTGTGCCAATTTTAATGTTTGTAAATAAATATAAACTCTTGTTGTTGAGCTTTCGGCCATGGGTAGTTTATACCAGCAAAAAAGCATTCAAAAAAAATGTAGATAAAATATTACTAAAATTTCAGGAGCATAATATTAAAGTGATTTTCTGCAGTATAGCCCCAGCAGGAAAAGGAATGCTATCAAGGAATCCTCGGATTCAGAGTCAAATTAATAAATACAATGCCATTATAAACGAGGTGGTTAAAAGCAGAGGCGGTGTCATTGTGCCACTTTGCGATGTATTCAAGGATGATTGTGAGGCATGTTTGCTTAGCGATGGACATCATTTTAGTGCCCATGGTCATCATCGTTTAGCAGATACCTTGATTAATAGTTACATAGAATGAAGATGAAAAACAATACCTATATCATTGCGGAAATGGCCTGCTCACACGATGGGAAGGTGGATTTAGCAAAACAAATTATCGATGGCGCGGGCAAAGCAGGTGCAGACGCAATACAATTTCAAATATGGAAATTGTCGGAGTCGTTGGTCCCCAGCCATGCTGACTACGACTTTTGCTCTACGCTGGAATTGAGCCAGGACCAGTGGGGCGAACTAGTCGGCTATGTCCGTGAACATTATCCGGAAATGGAAATTATTGGATGTGTAGAGGAGCCGGCAAGTGTGCAATTTTGTGAGAAGGTGGCAATTGATGCATATAAACTGCATACTTCAGAACTATCCAATCCGGTTATGATTGATGAGGTCGCCAAAACCGGGAAGCGGATTGATCTCAGTGTAGGTGCTTCCACCTTGGATGAGATCCAGAAAGCACTGACGAGGATTCGTAGCCTGAGTGATGCCGACGTCTGGTTGATGTACGGGTATCAGAATTTTCCGACCGATCCTGAGAAAGTCAATTTGGACTGGCTGGTGACTCTCAAAAACTTGTTTGGGCTAAGGGTTGGATATCAGGATCATACGGACGCCGAAAGCGCGGGGGCTTTCTGGCTTCCAGCCGCATCGACAGGTATGGGGATTGATGTTCAAGAAAAACACATTACCCACAACCGCTCTAGAAAAGGCTGTGATCATCAGGCGGCCCTGAATCCGGATGAATTTGCCAGGTTTGTCGAGATGTGTAAGACTCTTGATTGTGCAAAGGGAGAATATAGACCACGGAGTTTTTCTGCTGACGAACAGAAATATCGTAAGTATGCGAAGAAGAGTCTGGTGGCCAATAAGGATCTTCTCGAAGGTAATGTGATCACTGGTTCTGATCTTGTGGCAATGCGTGCAAATGATCTGGGGTTACCACCTGATGAAGTGGAGATATTGCTTGGTAGAAAACTTCGCAAAGCCGTTGCGAAATATGAACTGGTGACAATCAAAGACACACTATGAAAAAGCGTATAGGAATCCTCATTACAGGGAGGTTGAAATCAACCCGACTAAAACTGAAGGCATTGAAGGAGATTCAAGGCCGGTCGATGTTCTCACACATGGTGGATCGGTTGAAGTTAGCCTCGCGCCCGGATATTATCGTGCTATGTACTTCGGATTTGAGTGGTGATGACAGGTTGGCGGATCTGGCCATAGAGGAAGGGATAGAGGTATACCGGGGGCATCCTGATGATGTTCTTGCTAGGTTAACTGGTGCAGCGGTAAAATTTGATCTGGATACCGTTATCAACTGCATGGCGGACAATCCTTTCTCGGACCCTGAAATCATTGACCAGCTTGCCGATTATCACATAGGCGCTAATTATGATTATACACGAACAGAGGGAGTACCCTTGGGCCTGTTTTCCTATGCGCTGGAGCGGAAGGCACTCGAAAAAGTATGCAGAATCAAGGATGATATTGATACTGAGATCTGGGGTGCCTACTTCACAGATACTGGTTGCTTTAATTGCGGTGTCATGAAGGTGGTCGATGAGCAGTGGAACTTCCCAGAGCTTCGTCTCACGGTGGACACGGCTCCAGATTTTGATGTCGTGACCCGTATATTTAATGCCCTTAATGTGGATGGCGAAGATTTTTCCGGACCTTCTATCATCCGGTATTCACGTGCACATCCTGAATTGATGGAGATTAATAAGGGCGTCGAACAGAAAAAGGGGCATTCAATAAAGTTGAAAGATGTTGACTAGATGGGACAGAAGTCGATGCTTTGTAATCGCAGAAGCTGGGGTGAACCACAACGGTGATATTGCGGTGGCCAAACGCCTCATCGACGCAGCAAAAGATGCGGGTGCAGATGCGGTTAAATTCCAAACATGGATCACCGAGCTTATAGTAACTGAAGACTCGGCGAGTGCGGATTACCAGCAACAGAACACTGGTAAGCAGAGCCAGTATGAGCTACTTAAAGCTCTCGAACTGAGCCATGATCAGTTTATCCAGCTCAAGGACTATGCTCATCAGGTGGGTATCTGGTTCCTTTCAACTCCGGACGAGGAAGTTAGCGCGGAGTTTCTCTTAAGTAATGGTATGGAATTAATCAAGGTCGGGAGTGGTGAGTTGACCAATCTTCCATTCCTTGATTTTCTGGCCAGAAAACGTCTGCCCATGATTGTGTCTACGGGCATGGCGACCATGCAGGAAGTTGAAAGCGCGGTGACAACCATTCAAGAGGCGGGTACCATAGACCTCAGCCTGCTGCATTGTGTTTCAAACTACCCAGCAGATCCGGCAGACTGTAATTTACGTGCGATGGCGACGATGCGGAAGGAATTTGGCCTACCGGTCGGTTATTCTGATCACACAATGGGTAATGAGATATGCTTGGCTGCGGTGGCACTCGGAGCTACTATCATCGAGAAACATCTCACTCTTGACCGCACGATGGACGGGCCTGATCATGGTTGTTCATCCGAGCCTGCCGAATTTGCAGAGTTGGTTAAAGGTATCAGGGATATTGAATCCGCAATGGGCGACGGGGTGAAGCAACCGGTATCCTGTGAGTTAGCAACCCGCAAAGTGGTCAGGAAGGAAATTGTTGCCAAAAGGGACATGCGGATTGGCGAGATTTTGCAGATATCCGACCTGACTCTTAAGAGAGGAAACGGGGAAGGGTTGGGCAGTGATCAGTTTGAAAATGTGATTGGGAAGTGTGTGATAGAGGCAATACCGGAGAACGCGCTTGTGTTGCCTAGCAAGTTGTCTGTAACGTGATATGATGGTGGAGAGTCGCAAGATTGCTGTATTTACCTCGGCTCGTTCTGAGTACGGGAGTTTTCGAGGGATGCTCGAAGCGATAGAGCAGCATCCGGGTTTGGAATTGTGCTTATTCGTAAGCGGGACACATCTTGCTGAGCAAGATGGCTATACTATCAGCGAAATTGAGGATGACGGATTCGAAGTTACCGCCCGGATACCCATGTTTGATGGGGACAGAAGCTCCGAAGGGTATGCCAGAGCCTTGGGCAGAGAGTGGCTTGGGTTGGTGGATGCCGTCAGCGAACATCGCCCCGATATCATCCTGATAAATGGCGACCGCGGCGAGTTATTGCCTGTAGCATCTGTAGCGTTAACTCTAGGCATTCCCGTCGCGCATATTGCCGGTGGTGAGATTACTGAAGGTGCGATTGACGACTCAGTGCGGCACGCTGTATCCAAGCTTAGCCATCTCCACTTTGTCACTAACGACCTCCATGCGCGGAGACTGTGCCAACTGGGAGAGGAAAGTTGGCGTATTGTCATTTCCGGTGAGCCCGCTCTCGATAGTATCAGCAAAATGACATTGCTCACAAAAAGTGAATTAGAGGAGTCGCTTGAAATCAAGTTGAACGATCCGATCGTATTGGTCACTTACCATCCTGAAACTCTGGGAGAAGCGGGTCTGGCTGAACTCGAGGCGACGCTGGAAGCGATGGTATCCGTGGACGCAACTTACGTGATTACTTATCCCAATGCGGATCCCGGAAGCGAACCAATACTCGAGCGTCTCAAACGGTTTGCTGGTGAAAATGAACAGGCCATGCTCGTGTCGTCTTTAGGACAAGTCCGATATTACAGCATGCTTGCATGTTGCGCGGCGATGTTAGGAAATTCTTCCAGTGGTCTTTGGGAGGCTCCCACCTTTAGGCTTCCAGTGGTCAACCTCGGTGGTAGGCAAGCAGGCAGATTACGTGCTGGTAACGTGATTGATATTTCGGATGTTAGTGCCCAGGCTGTTCGACGGGGCCTTGAACAGGCGATATCACAGGAGTTCAATAAGTCATTGGAATGTCTTGCAAACCCATATGGTAATGGGCATGCAGTGGACAAGATCATCAGTGTGCTCGAGTCTGTTCCGTTAGATATTAGATTGCTGCGCAAAAAGTTTGTAAATACCTGTGATGAGTGAGATCCATACCTATGATTCTGTGAGGAATGATATACGCTGGCGACAGGCACTCGGTGTATGGACGGACGTATATTTTCAACCAGAATGGCTTACATTGCATCTGTTCGATGAAGGAGCGGTAGGCCTGCTCTTTGAGTATAAAGAAGGAGATGCAGTTTGGCTCTATGCTTTTGTCAAACGACCAATTCCGACAGAATATGGGCAGTTGAATTGCTTCGACATCGAGAGTGCCTACGGCTATGGTGGCCCCTTGAGCTCGTCCGATGACGAGGAGTTTCTGAAACGGTCACGTGGGGCTTTTGAGAAATGGTGTATTGATCAGGGGATCGTGGCTGAGTTCTGCGCATTTCACCCGATGTTGAGCAATGAGAAGTGGATGTTGTCTGATAATCTCAAGATTTTGACAGACCGGGAAACAGTAGCACTCAATCTGGGTGGTGAAAATCCGCTGAGTGACAATTACTCTGCCGACGGGCGTTATATGTGTCGGCGTGGGCAGCGTGAGGGAATCCGAATTGAAGAAGTTCCAGTTGATCAGGGTTTTGATCGATTTGTGGAGATGTACCTTGAGGCAATGCAGCGGTTGAATGCATCCAAATTTTATTTATTCAACGGCAGATATTTTGAGCAGTTGGAGCAGCTAGTGCGCGCGCGCGGATGGCTCATGGCTGCTTTAAAGAATGAGGAATGGGTGGCAGCTTCGCTGTTTCTCCACGGAGATCAGTGGCTGCATTATCATCTTTCAGCTAACAATATGGATGTTAAGGCACCGGGAGCAACCAACATGCTGCTGGATGCAGCGGCACACAAGGGATGTTCCATGGGATTGACGGCATTTCATCTTGGCGGTGGCCGTACCAATGCGGAAAAAGATAGCCTCCTTAAATTCAAGGCTTCCATGGGAAAGGAAAAGCAGCAGTTTAAGATTGGTAAAGCAATTCATCATCCCGATGTATACCACGCAATCATCAAGCAGTGGGAAGCAAGGCAGCCTGAGCAGGTTGCCTCAATAGGACAACGCTTGTTGAGATATCGCAGTAGATAATATGAAGAGTGAACTTCTGAAAAAATATTTGGTATCCCAAAGCCAGTCTGTTCGGGAACTGATGCAAGTCATCGGAGAGAACGCGAGGGGCATTGCTTTGGCAGTGGATTCTGATGGGGTGCTCATTACCACTCTAACAGATGGAGATGTCCGCAGGGGGCTTTTAAATGGTCTGTGTTTGAAAAGTCAGATTGGAGAGTTGGTGGAAGATAAGGAAAGTCGGATTGCACACCCTGCACTCGTCGTTTCTCCTGATGTTGCTGATGACGAGTGTTTGCGAATCATGGAGGAGGCAGGGGTCAGACAGATCCCAGTAGTGGACGAATTTGGGCATGTTGTGGACCTGGTGTCTAAGGATTTATTACTGGATAAGGCGGCGTTACGGTTGAACTACGTCGCTGAGGAACCTAAGGCTTCATCTCAATACGAGGATATGGAGGCCAGCGGTGTGATTATGGCCGGGGGATTCGGCACTCGACTCCGACCATTGACCGATCATATGCCGAAACCCATGCTGCCAATCAATGACCGTCCTCTATTAGAGTACATCGTTGAGCGCTTCGAGAGGGCTGGAATTCGAAAGTTATATGTATCCACCCACTACAAACGGGAAGTCATCGAGAACCATTTTCGCGATGGGTCTGGACATAATGTGAGCATTGATTATCTGCATGAGGATGATCCCCTGGGGACGGCCGGCGCTCTAGGTCTGATTGAAAAAGTGAATCGCCCCTTGGTAATGACCAACGGTGACATTCTAACGGAAATTGATTTCAGATCTTTATTGTGTTTCCATCATGAGCATGACGCCATGCTTACAGTGGGTGTCAGGCAGTATGATATCAAGGTGCCATTTGGTGTGATGAACACGAAAGGATCAGATGTGATTTCCATCGACGAAAAGCCGGTGCTCGATTTCTTAGTCAACGCCGGAGTGTATGTGGTTTCTCCTGCTGCCTACGACCTCATACCAAAGAATAAACACTACAATATGACGGATCTGATCGAGGATATTCTCGCAGCTGAAGGCTCGGTAGCGGCGTTTCCTATCGTAGAATATTGGTTGGATATTGGCCAAATGTCTGACTATCAACAGGCTCAAAACGATCATCATGAATAACGACACACTCATAAAATGATAATATCCACACTTACAGAAGCGGATGCGCAAACCACTGGCTCTGCAGCCATGAAAACAGCCCTTGATTTTCTCAAAGCCAATTTCAATGGAGAGATAACTGAAGGCAGGTTCGAGGTGGATGACGGAGAGCTGTTTGGTTACTCACAAGTTTACCAAACGGAGTTGCCAGGCGAAAATGTTGTCTATGAAGTACACCGAAGATATATCGACGTTCAATACATTATTTCTGGGAGCGAAACGATGCGCTGGTTGCCTCTCGACGAATTGTCTGAGACGCAACCCTATGATGTAGAGGGTGATTATCTGCTTGGTATAGCAGGAGGCAGTCATTATAGTGAAATCAGTTTTAGAGAGGGACAAATAATGGTGATGTATCCCGGTGACGCCCATGCGGCATGTCTGGCAAGCCCCGAAGGTGTACAGGAGGTCAGGAAGCTGGTTGTGAAGGTGCCAATATGCGAAGAATAACATGATAGCCGTGTACAAATCCAAATAAATCATATGAAATCATTGACTAACAAAAAAGTATTAGTGACCGGAGCCGATGGGTTCATCGGGAGTCATTTGGTGGAGCAACTTCTCGGTGAGGGCTGTAAAGTGCGGGCTTTCGCATATTATAATTCGTTTAATTCTTGGGGGTGGATGGACTCGTTTGAGTCTGAAGTTCTCAAGCAGGTCGAAGTTGTAACCGGTGATATTCGTGACCGGGGTTCTGTTGCCATGGCGATGGATGGGGTAGATGTTGTCCTGCATCTGGCAGCGTTGATAGGTATCCCCTACAGCTATTACTCTCCAGAGAGTTACGTAGGCACTAACATCACTGGCACTCTGAATGTTCTGGAGGAGGCCAAGCGGTTGGGAACAGAGAGAGTTCTGGTTACTTCGACATCGGAAGTTTATGGAACAGCACAGTACGTGCCGATCGATGAACAACACCCCTATCAAGGGCAATCCCCTTATTCAGCAACCAAGATTGGAGCAGACCGGATGGCTGAGAGTTACTTCAGGAGTTTTGATCTGCCTGTGACGATTGTGCGCCCCTTCAACACTTATGGTCCTCGTCAGTCTGCAAGGGCGGTTATCCCTACTATTATCAGCCAGCTGTGTAATGGGATTGAGGAGATCAAGCTGGGTTCGTTAAGCCCTACCCGTGACTTGGTGTATGTCAAGGACACCGCACGAGGATTTATCGAACTGGCCAAGTGTGATGACGCCATTGGTGAGGAAGTCAATATTGCGACACAGCAGGAGATATCCATAGGTGATTTAGCCCAGACGCTGGTGAGTCAGATTAATCCGAGTGCTAAGATTGTCTGTGAAAATGAGCGCATTCGTCCGTCGAAAAGTGAGGTTGAGCGGCTTCTAGGTGCCAATGAGAAACTGAAATCACTGACTGGCTGGGCCCCTGCAACTACGCTTGAGCAAGGGCTTGCTGAAACAGTTGCCTGGTTTTCCGAGGCATCCAATTTGAGTAGATACAAGGCGGATATTTACAACGTATGATCAAGGTGTATGGATAAGGAAGATTTTATACCGCTTTCTGTACCGGTACTCGGTGGCAACGCGCTACCCTACGTGAGTGAGTGCGTGGAAACGGAATGGGTATCCTATGTCGGCGGATATGTGTCCCGTTTTGAGGATGACCTAGCGGTTTGCTCGGGGGCTCCCCATGTGGCGGCAATGAACTCGGGAACATCGGCATTGCACATCGCACTAATCCTCGCGGGAGTAGGAGAGGATGATGAGGTAGTGATGCCTGCTATCACGTTTGTATCACCTGCCAATGCCGTGCGCTACTGTGGTGCCTGGCCCGTGTTTGTGGATATCTCGTCGGATGATTGGCAGCTGGATGTTGACGAGGTAGAGCGGTTTCTTGAGCATAACTGCGAATCCAGGGACGGAGGGCTTTTTAATAAGATCACAGGAAGGAGGGTAGCCGCACTCCTCCCTGTGCATTTGCTGGGTGGTCTGGCCGATGTGGATCGTCTTGCTGCGCTTGCACAGAGATATGATCTTCCTCTGATAGAGGATGCCGCCGAGGCACTTGGTGCCGAATACAAAGGGCGGAAAGTGGCTGAACCACTGCCCTGTTATCCGGATGTCAGACGCTTTGTCGCCACCAGTTTTAATGGAAACAAGATCATTACCACTGGTGGCGGGGGAGCCTTGTTTACCTATTCTGAAGGCGATTCAACACGGGCCAAGCATTTGAGCACCACGGCCAAAACCGACCCTGTAGAGTTCATTCACGATGAGGTCGGGTATAATTACCGTATGACGAACATGGCAGCAGCCTTGGGGTGTGCTCAACTGGAACAACTCGATGAGCATATTGTTCGAAAAAGGGCTATTGCACGGCGATACGCTGAGCAACTTGGCAATCACAGCTGTATCAGGATTATGCCCGGTTCCACGGATGTTAAAGCGACATACTGGCTCTACACTGTGGAGCTTCTTGGACGGGAGGTTATGCCTGTGATTGAACAGCTGGGAAAGAAATGGATTCAGGCTCGCCCCCTATGGAAGCCAATGCCGCAGCTGACTTATTTAAGTAAGAAGTGCCATACAGAGGAATATGCCGTCGGGGCTGCCCTACAGCGGTGCGCCATTAGTCTTCCTTGTTCAGTCAGCCTTGGTGAGGACGCGCAACAACGGGTATCCGATTGCTTGGTGAGAATTCTAGATCATGAGTAAAGGGCACTCACTGGTGGGGTGGGATCGTGCGTGGAAGGGTTTCTGCACAGTTCTCAACGAACTTCATGGCAAATATCCGGAGTGGCTCGGGCTCACCAGATACCTCGTGGGTGTGGTTGGCACCAATCACCCGCAGAAAGCCAAGCCTATGGTTGCCGGTGAACGCATCCCTCGGGTTAGGGATGTTGCTGCTGAATCTGGCGGGATTCTGTTTATCCCTATCTACAGCAGGGATTATTGTTTGGGGGTTTGTTACCGGCTGGCGGAAGAGGTTCGCAAGAGTGATCCCACCGCCAATGTTCACATGCTCATGCCGGAAGGAAGGATTCCGGATAAGATTCTGGACGACAAGCAAATCTATTGGCATCCCAAATCCGACTTTAGAAAAATGCACTTTCGTCCCAAAGTCTGGGTTCGAGGTGCTTTGGCGGCTACACTCGCCATATATTTGTTAGCTTCCAATCAGACAACGCGCAAGGCGTTGAAGAAGACCTTCAAATTATGGCCTGTTCATATATTGAAGCATGCCATGCTTTTCTACTGGGAAATTGGTGCCGCCGAGCACTGCCTCAAAAAATGGCGTGTGCATACGGTAGCTACTATAAACGACGTTGTGAAGCCTGCAAGCGGTGCCATTGCTGCAGCCCGATTATCAGGGCTCCGCAGCATTGTGATGCAGCATGGGGCCCCTGGACCCCAAAGTTCCCCTTTCATCGCTGAGGAGGCTTGGGTATGGGGAGACAGTAGCAAGCAGATTCTGAAGAGCTTCGGTGCTGATCCTAACCGATTGAATGCCATAGGAAATTTCGAAACTGAGCGGGTGCAGTATCAACAACGTGGTCAGAGTAACGGCAAGGTGCTGTTGCTGCTCAGCCAGTGGAGGGCAAGCACCGGCTGGGGTGAGCCGGAATTCCAGCGCTTTTTCCACGAGGCTGCCGAGGCCGTGGCCAGACTAAAGGATCCTTCCTGGAGAATCCTCATTCGTTTGCACCCGAATGAAGGGGATGATGTTCGTGATGCGATTACAGCCCTCATTGAAGGGCTAGGAGTGCCATTTGGTTTTTGTAAGGAAGAAAACACCATTGAACAGGACATCATGGCATCAGATTTTTTGTGCACGGTGAACTCCTCCTCCATCATGCATGGAATAGCCGCGGACCTTCCCTGTGCTGCCTTGTTGTCAACAGAGCTGGAAAAAAGGGTCGGCCCGTCGTTGCTGCCACCTAATTGTGTCGCCAGAAACCGTGACGAATTGCTTAGCTTGCTCAGGGCGAGCAAAGCAAGCTCCCAGAGTGAGAAAGAATGGGTTCTTGCTAACTGTGGAAGTGTGTTCGGTGTAGCCGCGAAAAGCCTGTTGACGGAGCCTCATTCAGAGGCGCCAATAGAATAGAGAGTCATGAAATCATTTGAATCATTAATTCAGCGCCACCGGGACGAATTGACTTTCTATCATGAGTGCCGCATTCCGAAACACCCGTTTTTCGAGATTGATGCCAATCGTCGTGATGAGCAGTTGCTCGTGGTTTCCAGCCCTTCAAGAATGGGAAACCATTTGCTTATGTCGATGTTAGATAGTCATTCGGAGCTGCCACGTGTGCCCGGTGAGGATGGGTTTCATATGTTCAGCTTTACCAGGGCAAACTATGACATCCATGCATTCATGCAAGATATTCGCTCTGAATCCACTGCCGCGGCATTGATGAATATTGCGAGCAATGGGGGAGGGAGTAAATGGCGTAGGTTTGCAGAGGTAAATCGTACCGAAAGCCATGAATCCTGTGGATATTCCGGAGTAGGTCATCGTAAGCAGTCCGCAGTGGTCGATTTCGAAGGGGTAACGTTTCCTGTAGATTTTGATGCCTATAGTGCTTATCTCGAAAACAACAGCACACGGCTTCGATACAGTCAGTCGTACAATGAAGTGCTATGTGAGTATGTTGAGGCCCTTGGAAAACTGGATAAGAGTGCTTGTAGCAGCCAATACGACGGGTACATAGTGCACGGAGCTATGAGAACACAGCTGTTATGGCTTTGTGAAACAATGCCAAACGTAAAGATATTGAGTAGTGTGAGATCCTTCGATTCCTATGCAATCTCACAGATCAAGTCGAGGCATGGAGATGTGGAACCAACTCATGAAATGCTGCAAACTGCATGGGAACACTGGTTTCACAAAGTCGTGGATATGGTCTATCTACGTCTGTTTTATCCCGATCAGTTTGGCCTCGTCACTTTCGAGGATCTCGTTAGCGGAAAAATGTCTGTTAGGGATGCTCTCTGTCAGTTTATAGAGGTTAAAATAGACGAAAGTCTCAATACGGCTACAATTTTTGGACATCCGGTCCGGGGGAATTCATGGAAATCACGTGAAAAGCAGGATGAAGGAAAATTTTACAAACCAGCAAAACAATTGGCTCCAGAACTAGTTCCTGATCGGGCTGAAGAAATTTGGAGTCTGGTTGAACAGGTAAAGTTAACTTAGTATGAGCATAGGATCGTTGACTCAATCAATTAGGAAGTGTATTGGCCTGTACTGGGCGTCGCTTATCAGGATGCGTGGCGTCGAGTTGGGTGAGCATTGCGCTATCAATGGCAAGCCCATAGTTACCAAGTTCCGTGGGTCGCAATTCTCAATGGGCAATCACATCACCCTGAGCAGTTCTGAGAGGTGTAATCCTCTGGGTATGATTCAACCGTGTGTCATAAGGACACTGAGCCCGACTGCCTGTTTGATCATTGGTGATCGGGTTGGTATCAGTGGATCGACAATCTGTGCCGCATGTTCTGTTGAGATTGGTGAGGATACGATTATGGGAAGCGGTGCTATGATTTTAGATACGGATTTCCACATTCCGGGTGAAGGATACAGTTGGCTCAACGGAACAGAGCAAACATGTCAGCCAATTAATATAGGAAAGGGGGTATTTATAGGTGCAAGAGCTATGATTCTAAAGGGGGTCACCATTGGGGATCGCGCAGTTATAGGGGCAGGCTCCGTAGTCACGAAAGATATTCCAGAGAGGTCGATTGTGGCGGGAAACCCGGCACGCATAATTAGTAAAGAATGGATATGACAGTACACGGTAAAAACAAATGGATTAGAAACAGCCGACTAGCTAATACGCTGATTTTCTGTGTGAACCGCAACATTCCGGTAATCTCAAGAATGCTAATGATTGTATTACACTGTGATATATTCTGTAGACTCCCCAAGTCTACTTATTTGCCTCACCCATATGGTATTGTAATTCATAGTAATTCCCAAATTGGAGAAGGTGTTGTAATCAATCATCAGGTGACATTAGGTGGACGGGATTTGACCGCAGAGTCCCCCAATATTGGAGACAGAGTATACATAGGAGCTGGTGCAAAAATTCTAGGTGGCATTAGTATTGGAGAGGGGGCCTCCATTGGAGCCAATGCCGTGGTAACGAAAGACGTGCCAGCTGGTGTGACGGTTGTTGGCGCAAACAGGCATTTGAGTAAGGAAAGTTTTTACGTGTAGACTATATGAATATCTATAAACGCAAATCAAACAGGCTTGGAGCGGTAGACCTACGCTTGGTGCTGGCCTTGATAACAGGCTTGGGCTTTGCTGTATTTGTAGGCACAGTGGTTGGTAGTGGAGAGTACAAGGAAGCCTACATCTATGTATTGCTGCTTGTAGGAGTTGGCATTATGGCAACCATGAAGCGTAGCTTCTGGATGCTCATACCGTTTTCGATGGTGGGGGACTTTCCCGCAGTTCCGGTGGGGCCTGTAAGTATGAAACTTGGCGAAGCGTGGCTGTTTGTTTCGTTATTATTTGTTGTGCTGCAAGCTGTCAGTAGACGTAAATTGCCAATTTTATATGTTAGGGGGGCTCTGCCCGTGTATCTTTATTCTACTTGGGTTTTCATGATATATATATTAAACCCTGTAGGATTGAGCTCTATGGGAGCATCAGAGGGGGGGTTGCGTTTTTATATGATGATTGGTTTGTCCCTTCTATCTGTCGTAATTTTGATGAATCAAGTGATTGACAGCCAGAAGGCTAAAAAAGTTTTGATGTTGGTGCTAGTTGGTGCAATTATGGGCTCAGCTTGGAACATAGCTCAAGTATTCTTTCCTGCTATGGCTGTATTTTCTGGGCGTTCGGTAATGGAGTCAGGAGGCGGGTTTTATGGTTGGAATCAGCAACTATCAATTGTTCCGCATTTGATAGTAATTTTTATTGTGTCTAGGTATTCATTCAGGATGATGCTCATACCCACCAACTGGTGGGTGGTTGTTCTATACATACTATGTATTGGGCTTGGTTTTGCTTCTGGAAAAAGGTCATTCACAGTATTGATGCTGATATATCCAATTCTTGGAACTGTTCTCAGGAAGGAGTTCATTGCCGTGTTTTTATGTGGGGCCATGACTATATTAATAGTTAGTGTGGCATTGATAGGCCATGGATCCATCTTTCATCTACCTAAAACCGCACAGCGAGTTTTGTCTGTTTTGCCAGTGGGAGAATGGGATGGAGATGTTCAGGCGTCAGCAGACAACGATTTTAGAGAAACACTCAATAAATATGCGCTAAGAGATATAAGTGAGAGACCGATATTGGGTGAAGGCCTGCAAGCAGATTTCGATTTGTTGTGGCATTTACGCTATAATCCAGGCGATGTTTTGGAGGAAGGGGACCATATTTTAGGGCTCACGTATTCGGCCAACTCAGCTTGGCATAATACTTGGTTAGGAATATCTGCGGATTTTGGCATCCCTGCTGCAGTGATTTGGGCATCTGTGTGGATAACTCTCATAATTGGTTGTATGAAATCGATAAAGCAATTGAGTATTTATGATTGGAGATACACCCTATTGATGTTCATCTTATTGTTAACGTTAGGGGATTTACTAAGGTCATGGCAATTTGGACATTCTGCTGTGAATATGTGGCAGGTAGCCTGGCGTGTTGGCGTATGGCTAGCGGTCAAGCGAACTCTTACATCGGTTGATGCCGACAAGAAATGTCCCATAGTTGGATATGAAGTAAAGAGGCGTCACGAGGGCCTGTTGCAACATTAAACAATCAACGCTGAATTATTGCCTATTAATCTGTCTAAAAGGGCATTAGCAGGGTTGAGATTAATCAATACACTATTTATCTCGGGGTGAATTTTGCTTCAATACAATTTTGGCAAGTGCTGGCTTTAGGAGTTGTCGTCACATGGCTAGCCTATATGCTGTTGGTGCGCCTTATCCCGAGTAGCAAAAATTTATTAGAGAAGTGCTGTATAGCCGTCCTTTCCTTAACTCTTTTGGCGTCAGAAAGTTGGGAAACGCTTCTTGTGTTTCTATGGGTTGTGGTTGTTGGGTTTATGGGGTTGCGCACTATTTCGCCAACGGCTAATAGCCGTCGAAGACATCTACAGATTGCGCTGGTCGTGGCAATCCAGATTGCTCCATTATTCTATTATAAATATAGTAATTTCTTTTTGTCCGAGGTTTTGGGTTTAGACTGGGAAAGACACGGTTTGCTGATTCCGATGGGGCTGTCTTTTTATACATTTCAAATGATTGGTATGACGGTTGATACAGCTGTAATGAGAAAACCACTACCCAAATCATTGGATTTTATGAATTTTGCGAGTTTTTTTCCACAGATTGTAGCAGGTCCCATTGAACGTCGCTCAAGTTTATTGCCGCAGGTAAGAAATTTGGAGTATAGGGCGAGACCTGATAGACTTTCAGGTGCCGCATCATGGGTGGTAATGGGTTTTTTCTATAAGTTGGTTCTCGCTGATAATTTGGCTCTTGCATCAGACAGAATGATGATTAACAGTGAAAATGCCTTTCATGTCTGGTGTGAATGCTTGTGTTTTGGGTTTCGGATATATTTTGATTTTGCTGGATATAGTTTTATCGCCTTGGGATTAGCGCAGGTCTTCGGGATCGATCTTACACTAAATTTCAGGAGTCCTTACCTAGTTTATAATATCCAGGAATTTTGGCGACGATGGCACATAACATTGAGTCAGTGGTTTAGAGACTATGTATATATTCCAATGGGAGGGGGTAGATCCAGATACTGGGTTTTCAATGTGCTGGTTGTATTTTTGGTGTCAGGAATATGGCATGGTGCGGGCTGGAATTTTGTGGTGTGGGGACTATTGCACGGATGTGGTATCGTGATCATCAATACATTTAAAACTGCTTGGATCCCCCGACCCTTGGCATGGGGGTTCACAATGATTTTTGTATTTTTTACGTGGTTATTTTTCTATGAGAACCGAATGGATGTTCTCTGGCAAAAGGCGGCTTCCATCCTCTCAATATCGGGATATGCAGGTCACAATTTATCCGAATTGACACAACTCTATATATCCAAGGGGGAATATATAAATACTCTATTTCTTCTGATCCTTTCGACCATGTGCTTGGCTCTGGAGTGGTTATCTTATCGCAGGGGTGAGGCGTATTGTGTATTGCGTAATTATACTATCTCGATTGTCATGGTAATACTTATTGTGCTACTTTCACCATCCGAGAAGTCTGGATTTATCTACTTTAACTTTTAATAATCATAATGAAGAAGGTTCTTATTTTGGCTGCAGTTGCCGTAGTTTCTCTCTTAATCGCCAATTTTTTGATGGTGTGGGGAAATCCAGAAGTCGTATTCTGGAAAGAGTACATGGATCGAAATTCGGCTCGTCTAGAACAAATGAGGTCAAATAATCCTGACGTCCCAGTGATTTTAGTTACTGGCGGATCGAGTTGTTCGTTTTCTCTTGATCCCATCGTGATTGAGCAAAAGACGGGGATTCCGACATGTAACATGGGAGGGAGTGCGTCAATGGGGGCGAGTTATCTGGTAGCAAACACACTTGCCCATGCTAGAAGGGGGGACGTGGTCATCTTAGCAATTGAACCCGCTTTACTATCAAAGTTTACCGAACCCGAAGAGATTCCACTAGCTCTGGAAATGGCTATTATTCAAGGGCACCCGCTGCGTGCTGTGGGGAGGCCTGTGACCAACAGAGATATGCAGCTTAAAGATATCATTGCGACACTCAGGCCCGGAAGTCGTTATTTTTCAACGATGATTTCGAAACTGGCTACCGGGCGACCACTCTACCGCTACACTATGGATGATTGGCAAGATGGAGGCCGACTCTCGACGGATTACAAAGATTCACTCTTGAAGCCAAATGAGTTAATGACTAGGCCATTTCCCATCAATGGGATGGGAAACGACTTATTACAGCAAGCTGTATTATATTGTGAGCAAAAAGGGATTAAATTGTGCTACTCCATGCCATGGATTTTCACCCAGAAGGAAGTGGTAGACGCCAACCGTGGATATAATCTTGATTTTTTGGATGAGGTGTCGCGTATCATGCCAGTCTTAAGGGGAGGACACCTCGGTGTCTGCGCAGAAAGAAAGTTATACGCTGATACCAGTTATCATCTCTCGGAAGAGGGGGCTTATTTAAGATCCGTGGAGCTGGCTGAGGAGCTGAATAAATGGTTGATTAAAGAGTTGAATCAGTGATACTGGTTGGCTCATTGGTTAAATGTCCTAGGCTTGAAATGATTAAATGATGAATGACGACACTATAAGGAATGCTCTTGTACGCCTAGCGAATAAGAGAATAAACAATACGAGTCTCTGCGATGTTTGGTATCTGTTGATAATATTCTGCGTGTTGTTTTCATCGCTAATCACCGTTGAGGCTACGCTTGATCTGAACTCCAATGGAATGAGTGATGTTTGGGAGAGACGCTATAATGTGGTTGGTATAGATCCAACTTTTGATGCAGATAATGACGGGCAAAGCAATTTGCTCGAGAGTATTGCTGGGACAGACCCTCTATCAGATGCTTCCGTGCTGCAAATCACCAATACGCAATATAGAGCTCGTGCAGTGTTTGCATCTTGGAGCACAATTAAGGGAATTCGGTATCAACTGAAAAAATCGAATAGTCTTGATCTCGGGAATTGGACTAATTTGGGTGGTGTAGTGCTGGGGAATGGAGGGCCAGTCAGTATTGCTCTGGAAACACCAAGCCAGAATCGTCATTTTTATAAGATCGAGGTCATAGATGATTGGGGAAGTGTCGTGAATCAGGCATTGGCAACTCAAACACAAGACTCAGATAAAGACGGGCAGACGGATATGAGTGAATTCATTGCTGGGACTAATCCTTTTGATGTAGAATCGCAATTAAAACCTCCGGTTATTCAATTTGGTTCTGGGACAAGCCTGACTTGGAGCACAGAGCGAGGTAAGATGTATCAAGTTCGCAGTAGCAGTCTAACAGAAATTGAGTGGGTTGACGAGGGGCTTCCGTTTGTTGGTAGCGGTGAGGCAATGACTACATCGATCATTTCTGAAAGTGGTGTGCAGCGACAATATATGATTCACGTCTATGACATAGACACGGATGCCGATGGTCTTAATGACTGGGAAGAGGAGCAGGTTGGGTTGGATCGAAAATTAGAAAAGACCGATGTATATGGAATGGGAGATATGGATGCCTTGAAGACTATGCTGGCAAGCTCAAATGAGGTGTGTGTTGAAGCCTCTAATGCCGTTGCAAACATTAGTCGAATGGAGAATGGAGGCTTCAAAATAGTCAGGAAGGGCGGTGTGGATGAATTAACGGTTAATTACACAATTGGCGGCACGGCCGTGCCTAATTCTGATTACGAAGCGATTAATGGTTCTGTTACCGTTCCATTTGGGCAGAACTCAGTAGTGATCCCTGTTAAACCGATAGCTGGCTCGAGCTTGATTTTGTCAGAATCTGTTATTTTAACAATATTGAATGATGAAGACTACACGGTCGGTCCGCAGTCAGTGCAGCAGATCAATGTTCTCAAAGAGGTAGTTATCAATATAAAGGATTATGGAGCTGTCGGTGATGGCGTGACTGATGACACGTTGGCAATCCAGTCTGCGATTGACGCCCTTGAGGCTTCACCCAATCATAACACTTTATATGTACCGACCGGAACTTACAGATTAAATACCAAGAAAGCAACCCCTTATTACACAGCAACAAGTCGTTGGCGCATTCTCGAATTAGGAGGTGCGGATCTATCTGGGCGGGATCTGATAGTAAAGGGTGAGCCCGACGCTGTGTTCTATTCTACACTTAGTCCTACGCGAGTGCATATGATGATGACGGTTGGGAGCTTTAGATCTCTGACGTTTAGGGGGATGTCCTGGGAAAAAGATAGTGTTCCGTTAGAAGAGGTGATCGGTAGATCTCCAAATGGGGCAGATGGGGTGTCTATCGTGAATGTGGATGATAGAAAAATCGAGTCGGTTTCATTCTATGACTGCACCTTTAATAATTGTCACGGAGCGGTATGGATATATACAAGTGGCTACGATAATCGAGGTAAGCTGGCTCAGTTTAATTTTTGTCGAAACAAAGTGTTAAATCCCTACGGCAGCAATACTATAAACGGTCAACTTTCATGGGGCGGAGGGCTGCAGTTAAGGGTGTCATCTTGGGTCAACCACGCTCGATATGAAGATAATCTATTTGAAGGGGGGGGGGCTGATATGACGGATACCTCGACGAGTCCAGGAGGCAAGCTCAAGGATGCATCGCATTATGGAAGCCCGTTGAATCTGGAGTTTACTAATAATGTCGTGAGGTTCATGGGCTATGAATCCGTGTATCAGGTAAATGACAACACAGCCATGGGTGCGACAACTACGGCTTTCACAATGCCGCCGCCGGATGGAGTTTCAACTGCAGAGGTTATAATGAGCGCAGGGAATAACACCTTCAGACAAGGGGATATAATAAATCTTAGGGCACCTGCCGTTCCTGGATTGGCGTCACAAAACAACATCTTAGAGGTGAACTCTTTTGACGTCTCAACACGTGAGCTCTCCTTTAAAAATACAGGCCACATCACGAATGTAGCATTCGGAACAGAAATTACTAGGTCGAAGGCTGTATACCTTAATAATACAGCAGATCCCACACATGCTAATATATCACAGAATTTCTTTGATGGAGTTATACCTACCGGCGCCGAAGAACAAACAAACAACTATGGTATAGCGGTTATGGCGAAATCCACCATACGGAACAATATTATTGTTAGGTGGGGTATAGGTATACAGCTATATGAAGAAGTTCATACGCCATTGTTCCCAGCATCCAATGGGAGTATCATTCAAAATAATTATATTTTCTCTAGAGATACGACTGTGTATACAGATATCTATGCTCATGGAATACAGTCGTGGGGAAAAAACGAATATATTGCAGGCAATACCATCATCACACCAGTCGCAATAAGATTTGTAGGGATTACTCTTCGAGGTGAGGATTCATTGGCAGAGAACAACTCGGTATTGCCAATAGTGAAAAGAAATAATGGGTACTATAGTTCAGTGAGAGCTACTGGGTTAGGGGTCGGAAACGAGTCTTCAGGTTTGCTCCTAAGAGCAAACAGAACATATGGCTTAGATCTAGGGGTAGGCCAACTGCAACCCAATGGGTATATACCCCATTATGTCTCCCAACATCAGAGCTTTGATGACGTTGTAGGTGTAGATCCTAAGTCGACTATATTGCCATGATAAATAATCCTATCCCATATAATTAGCGAAGGTATGAAATAGACACTCTAAAGGCGTATCTATAAAATTGTAATTATATAGGGTAGCTCCATGGTAAAAAACAAGACAAGCTGGTAAGATACGGAAATCACCATAAGCTAAGAACTGTGCCTGGTGGTTATGCCAGTTGGCGATTATACGTCACCTATGGTTGAATAATTTCATAATAATGAATGAGACGATAACTCCAGAATCTCCCTTTTTAAGGAGTCTTTTTAAAGAGTTTTTTAAAAATTCTGTTAATTATTGCGTTCTCAGAAATTATGAAGAACTGCCTAATAGTTTGGGTAGTAGTGATCTAGATCTTTTGGTTGTTGCCGAGGAGCGAGATTCCGTGGCGGAGTTAGTTCGGAAGGTTGCTGAAAGATTTGGAGGAAATGTAATCGCCGATTACGCAACAACGGGAAGATTCATCAAATTGTTGGGCTTTTATGATGGTAACTGGTGGGGGTGTGCAGTGGATTTGCTGGCTGGAATTGACTACCGAGGTATGGTATACGTTTCGAGCTCTCCAATGATACTTCGGGCTGAAGATTACCGGGGTATCAGAGTGGCCTCTACCAGAGATGTCGAGGTGATGGCACTGCTCAAAGAGCTGGTTAATAATGGTAAATCTCGGAAGAATTATTTTTCAGAAGCTGCTAAATCGTATCAGATTTTTGGCGATCAGTCGTTGGAGATATTACATGAAACCTTTAGCCCAGAATTACTAAAGAGGTTTATAGCCATGCTTGAGGTAGACAATGAGCAGGTTGCCCCAATTGCTCAAATGGCTCGAGCAATGCGACGAGAGATTTGGCAGAAACACGGTACTGCTCAAGTTGGATCGTTAGTAAAAAACTTCTTTTGTCGCGTGAATCGGCTATGGCATCCCCCAGGTATTAGTTTGGGAGTAACAGGAACCGACGGGTCAGGAAAGACGACAGTGATCAAGGCGATTACGCCAATTTTGGAGCGAGCGATTCACACTGAGATTTACTATGAACACATGCGTCCCAACTGGATGAAAGCACTAGGTGTAGCGGCAGGTAAACGCTCTGCCGACAGCGGTGACACGGTGCAAGATCCTCATGCGCAGAGCCCAAGTGGCATTGTTGGATCATTAATTCGGTTAGGTTATTACACCACGGACTATTTGTTTGGATATTGGATTAAAATTTATCCTCTCTTGTTCAAGCGCGTAAATATTTGTTTATTCGATCGTTATTGTTACGATGTGATACTCGATCCACGTAGGATGCGTATGAAATTACCACCATGGCTAATCCGCTGCGTGTTCACGGTCGTCCCCAAGCCTAATCTCGTTTTGTGTTTGGGAGCCGACCCTGAAAGTATTTATGAACGTAAGCCGGAAACATCCTTGGAGGAGGTAACAAGGCAAGTCAAGGGGCTGAAAAGATTCTGTAGTGCTGATGCTCGTGCGAGATGGATAGATACCGGATGTGATATTAACGATTCTAAGAATCAGGCGTTATTCGAGATTATGGAGATGATGTCAGCTCGTTATCGATAGGAGATGAGAATACTAGTGTCAGCATATGCTTGTGAGCCCGATAAGGGTTCGGAGCCCGAAGTAGGGTGGCAGTGGGTAATCCACCTCGCAAAACATTGTGATGTCACCGTATTGACGCGCTCCAATAATAGGAAGGCAATTGAAGCGAAGCTTCAGAGCCTATCCCGCCCTTGTCCAAATTTTATGTATATGGATTTATCATCAACAATGAGGTCCATAAAAAAGAAAGTAAGACCAGATTTTTTGTCAGTGAGCTTATACTATTGGCTTTGGCAAAGGAAGGCATCAAAAAAAATCAGAGAGTTGTGCGCAAAGCAAGATTATGACCTTGTACATCATCTTACAATTGCGTCATTTAGATTGCCGTTTGCAGTAACGGGTCATGGACTTCCGTGTGTAGTTGGGCCTGTCGGAGGATGTGAAGAGTTTCCAGAAGCTCTTTTTCCCAATGGTGAGTTTTCAGTTAGATTTAAGGAGAGCCTCAGAAACTGGATGACCCGTCTACATATACGTGCCGGGTTTGGCATGAGGAGGTATAAAGAAGCAGATCAAGTACTTGCGTCAACTCAGGAAATGAGTGATGTTTTTAAAAAATGCGGTGTGGATAGTATAGTGGTTCCTCAGATAGGGATGCCTACACTGAGATGCCAGAAATGGAATACACAACCACGGAAGATTCGTAAGAAATTTAGGCTGCTTTTTGTAGGCGGACTTTTTTATTGGAAGGGGATTGAGTTAGCTCTGCAAGTTATGACTAAGCTCCCCCAATACGTCACTCTCGATTTACTGGGTGGAGGAGGCGAACAGAGTGCATTGGCGAAGGAGGTTTTACGTTTACATCTTGAAGATCGAGTCAAATTCTTAGGTAGGAAACCACGCAAAGAGGTTCTAGCATTGTATGAAGACTATGATACGTTTCTTTATCCAAGCTTACATGATTCTGGTGCATTTACTGTTCTTGAAGCAATGGCTTCTGGCTTACCTATTATTTGTTTAGATCGTGGTGGGCCGGCACTTTCAGTTACAAATGAATGCGGAAAGGTTGTGGTGACAAGAGGACGAGCAGATACGATAGATGGGTTAGTCACTGCGGTAAAATATTACCTCGATCACCCTAGCAAGGTGACTGAGCACGGTGCCAATGGGCGGATGCGGGTGGAGGAAGCTTATAATTGGAAACAAAAGGCTAAGCAAATGACTGAACTTTACAGTTCAATTATTAACAGAACAACTTAAATGGATATGCAAATTGATTTTACCATTGTAACGCCTAGCTATAACTATCATGAATATATTCGTGAGATGTTGGATAGTGTGGTAGCTCAGGAGGGAGTGACTTATGAGCATATTATTTATGATGCAGGGTCCACGGATGGGACCTTGGATATCATCAGGGAGTATGATCATGTTGACCTGGTCATTGAGCCTGACAAGGGGATGACGGATGCGATAAACAAGGGTTTTAAGAAGGCCCAGGGAAAATGGGTGATGTGGCTAAATACCGACGACCGACTTAAGCCGGGGGCACTGGCGGCGGTGAAGAAATTTGCTGAATCAAAACCTGATGCCGATGTTATCTATGGGGCATGGGATTTTATTGATGGCTCGGGAAAATTTCAGCGAACCATGGGGCTTTTTCCTTTTAAGAAATTAATGTTGGCGCATTACGGGTGTTATATTGGTTCTACCGCCACCTTCTTTAATCGCCAGACTGTGCTGGACCAAGGTTTTTTCTTGAATGACCGCTTCAAGTGTGTGATGGATGGCGAGTACTATAACAGGCTGGCTGCGGAGGAAAAAAACTTTGTCTATTTCCCGAAGGTGTTGGCGGATTTTCGTATGCATGGTGAAAATATTAGCCAGAGGCACTTTGGAAAAAATGATATTGATGATGTGTTGAGCCTGCAATTGCATTTGGCCGAGTCTCGAGCAATTCGTCGCTGCTATGGTCTAACCCTCTTTGAATCTGATCACCTTAATAGTGTAGTTGATTGTCTACTTAGTTATGCATTCAAGTTAACTAAGCTGCCGTTGAAATTAATGAATAAGCCTCGTAAGTAGAAATGGCTAAAGAGGTTGACATAGCCTTAATTAAGGCTCTAGAGGGAACTGGGGAAGTGCTTGGCACATGTTCTGTATACTGTGTAAAGAGGCAGGGGGCTTTGCTGCTTGCTTTGCCAGTTGAGCGTAGCGCGGCCTTGGTCACCACGAGTTTGTATCAACCCCAGACTTTTAAAGGGAAGGCTTTGGCTGCAAGTGTGAGGGTTTTGGTTAGGGTTGGCTTGCATAAATTGCTACCCCAACTTAAACTTAACATTGGTGAGAATGGCCCTCTTGCCGCATGGGTGGGGGATAAGGAGAAGATTGGATTTTTGCTGGGTAACCCGGAGGCGGATGCTCGTCGTGCCATGGTTGTTCATACCCATAATTCGGGATATGTTGTGGACAAAATAGGCGCCGGTGATCAGTCAATGACCTCTGTGATAGCTGAGCGGAAAGTGATTGTATCATTGCCTGCGAAGTTGAAAGGTATCCCCGAGTTGCGGGGAGAACAAGAGGGAGATGGTTGGGCGACATACTCGACAGGGTTTGTCCATGGATACTCTCCCGGGAGGAGTGATGATAACCGGGTGGTTGATTTGCTCAGTCAGTGGATGAAGGTTTCTGCTACGATTCCGCTGGGTGAGACCAAGCAGTGGAAGGCGACGGCGAGTAAGGTTTCCAAGCTCGATGGTTTTGATATCTGGCCTAGACTGAGTAATGCTGCATTGATGCCGATTAAGATCGGTGTGTTCCATGGGGATTTTGCTCCATGGAATATTAAAATTTCGAGAGTCCTTGAAATTTCAGTTCTCGATTGGGAACATGGCTGTAGTGATGGACCTGCGGGGTGGGACTGGCTACATTATATGATTCAGCGAGCGACCTTGGTGGATGGTATGTCAGCATCCGAAGCTTTGAATGTGTGTCGTGTCTGGGCTGAAACAGATAGGGGTAAGAGGTTTCTTGATGCTGCCGGTTGGGGCGCTCAGGTCGAATTATGGATCGGTACTTATCTTGTTTATTCGTCCTGGGTCGCAGGATTCGACCGTGATGAATTAATAACAGCTTGGTTGATGAAATGAGTGAACGTTCGGATATGTTATTGGTAGGGCAGACCCCGCCACCGTACCACGGGCAGGCCGTTGTTACAGCGATGCTGTTTGACCATGATTGGGGAGATCTCAAGGTGGAGCGCTTACGGATGTCATACAGTGATACGATTGATGCGGTGGGGAAAGCTGGCATTACAAAAATTATCCATTTGCTGTCTCTGATCCATAAGACGTGGTGGATCGCCTTGACCAAGCAGCCCCGGATTCTTTACTATCTTCCTGCGAGTGCGAATAGAGTGCCGGTAATACGGGATATTATTTATCTTGGTTTAGTAAGGTGGCTGTTTCCTAGGATTGTGTTTCATTATCATGCGGGAGGACTGCCGGAGTATGTGGCGTCAGCTGGTCTGTTAGGTAGGGTCGCTCAAAGGTTATATTACGATGCAGACCTGAGTGTTGAAATTTGCCGGACAAAGTATTCGCCGGGGCGGATTTTCAACGCGAAGAGAACAGAATACGTCGCTAATGGTTTAGATGTTGAGTTCGTTCCCCGTTCTCGCTTGGATAATGCAGAATTGCGGG
The DNA here is from genome assembly GCF_013391475.1 of Oceaniferula marina. NCBI lineage: Bacteria > Pseudomonadati > Verrucomicrobiota > Verrucomicrobiia > Verrucomicrobiales > Verrucomicrobiaceae > Oceaniferula > Oceaniferula marina. The sequence continues at coordinate 390,027 of NZ_JACBAZ010000002.1, forward strand.
TTCTTTTTCTCGGTGCATTGAATGAGGGCAAGGGGGTATTGGATGTTATTCGTGCCACAAGATTGGCTCGGGACGAAGGGGCACGTTTTCACGTGCACTTTATTGGAGCCTGGGCATCTGAAGACTTTCGGAGAGAGGCTGAGGCGTTGGTTGCCGCGAAATGTCTTGAAGAGGTGATTCACTTTCCCGGAGTCAAAAAAGGGAGCGATAAGTGGCAAGCTTACGCGGATGCAGACCTCTTTATTTTCCCTTCCCATTACCAGTCGGAGAATTTTCCTCTGGTCTTGATTGAAGCAATGGCGTTCGGGTTGCCTGTGATTAGCACGACCTGGCGGGGTATTCCTCAGTTGGTAGGGGATAGTGGTGCTGCGATTCTTGCGGATGTGAATGCCCCCGAGCAATATGCGGAGGCGCTGTTACAGGTTACTCGAAACCTAGATCAAAGACAAGAGATGGGGACGGCGGCTCGAAAGCACTATGAAGCTAATTATACGAGGGGGAAATTTGTGGAGAAGATGGAACAGGTTTTTAGGGAAGTCTTGAAGTCTTGAAGTCTGGGAGTCTGGGAGTCTGGGAGTCTGGGAGTCTGGGAGTCTGTTGGATGCGCTGAATGACCTTCGGGCGTGAATATTCGCTGTGCTAAAGTTGCACAAGACCTTCAACCCTTCAACGAGGCGTAGCCTCATTCAACCAGGCCTTTCGGCCAATTCAACGATTTAACCATTCAACGATGCAAAGCATCATCATTATTCTAGCTTGCTTAGGCATGTTGCTTGCGGGCTCTCTTGGCATAACCTTGAGTGTACCTCTGCAGGCGCCTGCCGTGATTTTGTTGGGATTAGCAGCCATTCTGGCTGCGATCCAAGTTCTGAAGCCTGGAAGTGCGGGAGTGTGGGAGTCGAAAGTCAAAAGACAGAAAGTCCAGAACCCTAGCACTCTTGACAGCGGAAGGAAAAGTTGGTTGTTGGGGTTATCTCTGGGTTCAATTTTTTATTTTGTTGGACGGGCATGGTTTTCTCCGGTTTTTGATCTAGGGGTGGAGGACTTGATGTTGATTTTGCCCGCGTCAATTTTGTATTTGGTCGCGGGTTATGGTATGAGGGGGAAATCCGGGGTGCACTTACGCATGGGCCTGGCGATTACCGTGATTGTTTTGTTACTGTTGCATATCGGTTCTTGTGTACTTCAGATAAAGGGAGGGGAGGGCTATTCTCTGACTCCCTTATTCACTGGAGCAGTGAGATCAAGTGATGGGCATGTCACGGGGATGTATGGCTACTATGGCAGTTTTGCTAATTTCGCGGTGATCGCGGGATTGCTCTCCCTGAGTTTGGGAATATGGGGTAGGGGGGGCTTTGCTTCTCGTGGGGCATTGTTTTTATTTGGAGCACTGGCTCTGTCTTTAGCTGCCTATTCCCAATCGAGATCAGCGGTTATTAGTTTGATTCCATCTCTTTTTGTATTTATTATTTTGCTAATGGTTTCGGTAGCAGGACAAACACCGAAAGTTAGAACAAGGGCGCGAATAGGAATGTGGGCTTTTGGTGGCGTTATCGCTTCAGTTTGTATAATTGGTGTAACATGGGTGTTCAGTGAACGAGCATTGCCGCAGGATCAGGATCAGGATTTGTTGGAATTGTTTTTTGCTGGAGGCGTTCGCGTGCCCTATTGGACCATGGCTGTAGAGCAGTGGGCAGATTACCCTGTATTTGGTGCGGGATCTCGCAGTTTTTCATATCTTAGCTTTGAGTATTGGAGCTCGAATTTACCGACCGGTGAGGCAAATCCTGAATTTGTGCATAACGAATATTTACAGTTGCTTGCTGATTATGGTTTTGTAGGTTTAATATTGGTTATAGCTTTGCTGGTATGGCACTGTTTCTCCGGGTGTAAGCAAGTGCGTTTACTTGCTGGCAAAATACCAAGTGATGGTTTGGTGAGAGGTTTCAATGCGATAGCTTTAACTGTTGCTGGAGTCAGTGGGATGACTGCGATGGCGATGCATGTGTGTTTTGATTTTCGCACACACTTATTGGCAAATTTACTCTTGCTTGTTTGTTGTGCGATCTGGACCTTACCTCTGGTAAGATCCAGAGTGCGGAAGTGCGGAAGTGCGGAAGTGCTAAAGTTGAATGGTGCAGAAGGCACTCAGCATGTCAAAGGTCAAAAGTCATCGTGTGGTCGCGATGGGAGAGCTTGGGGCCTAGGGGTGGTGTTATTGTGTTTAGGAGGTGGGGCAGTTGGTTTGGGGGGGCAGCAGCTTTGGACGGGGATGCCGTTGCTCAAAAATCAGATGGCGAAGGAAGATGGGGCCTGGGTTCCTCAGGATGTGGATCGCGATGTGTGGATTCCAGCCCTACAAGAATCGCTAGAGAGGGCTCCTCAGTGGCGGCGGTATCAGAGGCTGGCTACCTTGTATCGTTTAGAGGCAAGGGATGCTGCAGATGAAGATGAGAAGCTGCAAAACTTGTTGAGTGCGGAACAGGCGTATTTGGATTCGATTAGTCGTCATCCGTATAATCCGGTCTCCCGTATTAACTTGGCAGCAATCTACACTGAACAGAAACAGTGGCAGGAGGCTGATGCTATGTATGCATCAGCTTCAGACATGGCGAAAGCTCGTGAACGGTGGTTTAGGATGCATTCACAGTGGGGTGATATGCACGTACGCTGGGCTGTTGATTTATGGGAGAAAGAAGAAGTTCAGCAAGCAGAGGCTCAGTTCTTGCGAGCTAAAGAACGATATTTAAGTAGCTATGAATATGGGTATTTTTTCCAAAATAAGCAGTATGTCGTTGAGTATACTTCAGCTTTGCTGGTCTTCGCTCGTTTTCTCGATGCTCAGGAACGGTTCGATGATGCCGAGTTGCTGTTTCAGGAAGGAAAAAAGCAGGTGAACTGGTACAACTGGCAAACAGATACAGGCTTGCTTATGCACTATGCACAGCATTTGTATTTGAGAGGGCGTTATCTATGGGGACAGCGTAAGCCGGAAGAAGCTTACCAGCTAATGGTTAGAGCAGCTTCTTGTCTTAAACAATACCGTGGTGTGATGAAGGGAAATGTCGATCAACAATGGCATAATCAGTTAGCTGAAATTCAAGAAGTCATCACCTTTCTGCAAAAAGCGGGTATTGCAAATGAAGTGAAATAATGAGGGTCTTACTTACGGCATTTGCATGTAACCCGAATCAGGGGTCAGAGCCTGGTATTGGTTGGGGCTGGGTAGTGGCTTTGTCGCAGTCCTGTCAGTTGACCGTCTTAACAACGACATGCAATCGACCTGAGCTTGAACAAGCATTGCATGCATATCCTGAGTTAAGCATTGAATTTATCTACCTCGATGTGTGGCCTGGGGTGGCCCGGTTGAACCGGAGAGGTCGTGGGAAATTGGGCGTAGTATTTCGCCTTTTGTTATGGCAGTTTCGAGTGAAGCAGTTTTTGACTGATTTGGTTAAAAAGCAGAAGTTTGATATTTTACATCATTTGACATTGGGAGCTTTTCGTATGCCCTTTTCGGTTGCTGGGCATGGCGTCCCCTCAGTCGTAGGGCCCGTAGGAGGTTGTGAGGAGTTTCCTGAGCCATTGTTGCCAAAATCTCCAAAAGTCCGACAAAAAGAACGGCTGAGAAATTGGCTCAATCGATTGCATACACGGTATGGCATAGGCATGTCTCGTTATCGTAAGGTGGATTTGGTGGTTTCGTGTACGAAGGAAATGGCAGAGGCTTTTGCTCGCTGTCAGGTGTCCAGTCCGGTGATGCCCAATATTGGCTTGCCAGATCGTCAACCAGACCCTGTTTCTAAGAGGTTTGAAGGGGAGGCTTTGCGATTGCTCTTTGTTGGCAATCTGGTCTATTGGAAGGGGCTTGAATTAGCGCTTTTGGCCCTGCAGCAAATGCCTGAGCAGGTAACTCTGACCTTAGTAGGCGATGGTGGCGACCGCTTGGATGTCGAGGCCGATATCCATCGCCTTGGTTTGAACGACCGGGTGGATTTGAGAGGCGCTGTTCCGCGTGTCGATTTACTCGAGATGTATGATCAGTTTGATGTGTTTTTGTTCCCTAGTTTACACGACTCTGGAGGTATGGCGGTCATTGAAGCAATGTGTGCAGGCCTACCCGTTGTTTGTTTGGATGCGGGAGGTCCTGGCATTTCTGTTAATAACGACTGTGGAACGGTGGTTTCTCTCGGGTCTAAAGATGAGGTTGTTCTGGGCCTGAGTAATGCGATTCAGAATTATTTAGATGACCCAGTATTGCGTGAGCGGCACGGGCGGGCTGCGGTTCAACGCGTGAACGAGGCCTACCTTTGGCCGAAAAATGCTCAAAAAATGGTGCAGTGGTATGAGGAGCTTCAGCGTTGAGGTGTTGAATCGAGCCGTGAACTGCCAATAATTTTTAAATGTATGGAAGATCATAAATCATTGACCTATCAGGATTTTTGGGAGATGCGTGCCCGCCAGTCGATTTGGGTGACACGGAATGTAAGCTATAGAGCTGGAGCATGGATAGCTTTGCTTGCTAATCGCCTTGGAGTATCCCCTAATATGATATCTTTGATATCGGGCGGCATTACTGTTGGGGCGGCTTTGATCGCTTTTGGCATGGGCCATGGAAACGTTATAGCAGGTCTGATATTGACTATTGGTTTGCAGCTTGGATACGCCTTTGACTGTGCGGATGGCCCACTTGCAAGAGCGACGGGAAAGGGAAGCAGTTTTGGTGCCTTATTAGACAAGTTGGTGGATTTGTCATCGGGTATGATCTTTCCCTGTATTTTGGCATATAGTGTGGGGCATTGTTATTTTTTTGGAATTCCTTTTACAGTGAGGGTTTTGATTCTCGTTCTTATTTTACGAGTCTTTTTGAATGTGATGTTATGGATTAAAGAGTTGGTCGTTTATAAAGCTGACCGTTTGAAGGTGGATCCGCGTATGCATAATGGTTGGTGGAAAGTAAAGAAGGCTGCCAGTATTTATATTGATGAACCTGTTTATAGACTGGCAATTGGTTTAGCATGGACATTTGGTTTTTTCTGGGAGTTTTTTGCTTTGTATCATGTGGGAGTTTTATTTCTAACGTTGGCATACTTACTATCATCTAAAAAAGAAATGGATGCGATGGATCGGGCGGCACGCCCTTCGGGTTAGGCCGCTGGAAGTTGAGGAAGTGCAGGGGTGCAGGGGTGCTTTAGTTCTTAGTTGGGAGGTTCTTATGAGTATCACAAAATTTGAGGACATTACAGCTTGGCAGAAGGCTCGTGAACTTACGGGCAAGATTTACGAACAAACCCAATCCCCTGAATTCAGAAAAGATTTCGGGTTGGTTGATCAGATTCGCAGGGCATCTGGTTCGATTATGCACAACATAGCCGAAGGATTTGATGCAGGTTCAAATAAAGAATTTGTTCGTTTTTTGCGCTATAGCTTCCGCTCTGCGAGTGAAGTTCAAAGTCAATTGTATATTGCACTGGACGCTGGTTTCATCTCTGCTGAAAATTTTGATCAGCTGTATCAACAAGTGGTGGAGGTCAAAAAATTACTTGGAGGCTTCATCAAGTATCTGATCAATAAGAATGTTACGTGATCCTCAACTCCCGCACTCCCGCACTCCCGACTCCCGCCCTTCCACACTTCCACACTTCCACACTTCCGCACTTCCACACTTCCGCACTTCCGCACTTCCGCACTTCCGCACTTCCGCACTTCCGCACTTCCCCGCCCTTTTTCCCCATGAAATCTTTATTACAAAAACATCCCTATGTGTTACCTGTGTCCTTGCTTGGTTTGGTGATGCTTGTGTTCTGGTTGCTGATTCCGATTTATCCGAATACATCGACGTCGAGTGATCGTTTGATTCTCTATATCGCGGATGCCTGGAAGAAGGATTTTGTGCATGGTTGGGCGGTGCCGTTTTTGTTTGTGGCTTTTATCGTCATGGCTTGGCCAAAGATGAAGCTCGAACCGGTGAAGGGCTCGCTTTGGGGGCTGTTCGGGGTTTTGTTTGCTGTGTTTTTGTATGTGGCATCGGTGCGAACCTTGCAGCCCCGATTGCCCCTGATTGGCTTGCCGTTTTTAATCGTTGGCGGTGTGATGTTTGTGTATGGCTGGAAGGTGGCCCGGCACATGTTGTTTCCCGCGTTTTTCTGGTACTTTGCGATCTCGGTGCCGGGACTGCAACAAGCGACCAATGCCTTGCAAATCATGGTGACTAAGTCCTGTTATGCAGTGGGCACCGCCTGCGGCATGGAGCTGGTGAATGCCGGCAATGAGATCCGATCGGCCAATGATAGCTGGAGTTCGTTGAACATTGCCGAGGGCTGCAGTGGGATTCGATCGTTGATGGCACTGGTGATGATCTCAGCAATTTATGCTTACTTCACTCAGAAGCAGGTGTGGAAAATGGCCTTTCTTTTTGCCTGCTCTCTACCCCTGGCCTTGATCGCTAACTTTTTCCGCATCTTTACCATCATCGTTTTAGCGGAGCTGGGGTATTCTGAATTTGCCGCCGGGATTTACCACGATTGGGCAGGCTTGTTGTTCTTTTTTCCCATTGCCTTGGCGGGGCTTTTCTTGATCGATCGCTTGCTCAACTGGAAGGTGAACAGACGTGTTATGCGTAAACGCATACAGTCTTGAGGTTAATTAGTTCTTAGTTTGGGAGTTCTTAGTTCTTAGTTATTAGTTATTGGTTATTGGTTATTGGTTATTGGTTATTAGTTATCAGAGCTTCGCTGCCTGTTGTCTGTCCTCTGTTGTCTGTTTTTCAACTCACACCACATTGACAAATAATAACGGAGGTCTAGTGTACGCACGGTAGTTATGAGTGACGTAGGCATAGTTCGCAAAACGGTGGGAAGAAGCTTGGATTCGCTTTCTCCTTTTCTGCGTCTTGAGCGGTTAAGGCAAAATGCGAAACCTTTTATTCAACAATCCAAATACAATGGCAAATCCTCTGGAGTCATCATTCGAAAAATTGTTGGCCCTGCTCGTTCAAAGTGAGGTTGAATTTATCACGGTTGGAGGGATTGCTGTTTGTTTAAACGGCTATGTTCGCTTGACCGAGGGTGTGGATATTTTAGTGAGCAGAGACTTTGAAAATATTCGGAGACTGATTCAGTCTCTGTCTTCGTATGGTGAAGGGTTTGCTGCTGAGTTGAGCCAAGAGGATTTTACCGATGAGGAGGGGGCCATCCGCGTGATTGAAGCGGTTGAAAATTGCCAGATTGATATTTTTGTAAAAATGCAGGGGCTCTATCTCGAAGATTTTGCATCAGATCTCAAGTTCTTTCAAACCGCAAGCGGCTTGAAAATTCCTTTCCTAGGTCCAAGGAGCCTTATACGATTAAAATCAGCCTCACTGAGGGAAAAAGACCGAGTGGATGTCAGTGTATTAAGAGGTATGAACGGCTGGCAGGAAGGTAGGACGGATTTGTAATCTGTCGACAGGCTTGGGCATCATCAACCTTAGCCCTATTGAGCCCTTGGCTTGTTGAAAGCCCTTCGGGCGTTGAATATTTGCTGCGCAAATGTTGAATGCTAGTCTTCAACCTTTCATCTCTCATGCCCGCAGGGGCAATGTGTAGGAGTTATTACGCCCTTTCAGGGCTCCTTTACCATGCAATCTCGTCCCCAGGGCGATGCCCCGGGCTACGATAGGATGCCCTTTCAGGGCTGACTAGGTCTTCATTTTTCGTCTTTCTTCTGTTGTCTGCATAGCTGGACACGCTTGGACCTTCCTATCTCCCTTTAGCTCAGACGAGGTGCCAGGATGCAAGGTAAGACCATCTATTTATACCACTCCGCAAAACAGACGAGACGATTGATCGTTGTTGAGGTATTTGGAAAAGCACTGCGTGATCCATGAGAGTTCCGGATGAATGACTCCTTTGGCTTTGTTTCTCCTTAGTCATGGTGCCCGCACCATTCCTTCGTCGCGCCTTGCCAAAGAACTTATTCATCTCGGCTATCGTCCCGTCTGTTTTACTACTTGGTATTAAATCTTCGCGGCTTGGCGGCTTGGCGTGAAATAAATCAGAGAAGCTCCTGATTTCCTGTCGAACGAAGCATCAAGATCCGGTTATCAGTTATTGGTTTGTCTGTCCTCTGTTTTCCCGAAACAAAGTTTCATTCAACCTGCCATCTCTCATTCCCGCACTGGTTTGTCCTTTGCCCGTGGTCTTCGCCTTGTCTTGAAAAGTTCTTCCCTGCTGGCTATGGGAATACCATCGTAAACAACCGAGACCAGCGCTTGAAGCCTTTTGGCAACCCGGGATTTTGGATTCCATTGATACAATAGTGTTCGTCCTTGTCTTTTTGATACGATAACCCCAGACCGTTCGAATTTATCGAGTTGCCGCTGGACGGAATCGAGCGAAATACTGAGATCTGCTGATATGGCCCTGCCATACGACTCTCCATAGTGATGGAGGTGTAACAGTACTGCTTCTGCTGCACGGCTTCCAAATAATTCTGCCAAAACACCTGAGTTCATGACCTGACATTAGGGTCATATGACCGTAGTTTCAAGTCATTAATTGATGTTTGTAGATGAGCCAAACTGGAGCAGTTGCACAGAGGAGGAGCTCTGATCTTATATAGCGTGGCATTTGGATGACGCGGGTATTTATTCTGTTCTTGTTGGTGGGGCGGTGGTCGCGATTTATACGGAAGGTTTGTATCGGTCTGGCGACTTGGATATTGTGCCTGACGACTTTCAAAGAAAAAAGCTTGGGCATACCCTTGAAGGTTTGGGTTTTCGAACAGGCAAAGGCAGATACTACGAGCATCCCTTATGTAAGCACTTGGTCGTGGAGTTTCCCAAAGGGCCTGTTGAGTTAGGTGAGGAACATCCGGTTATTGCTGATGAGATCGAATACCAAGGGAAGACGATCAGGTTGTTGTCCCCGACAGATTGTGTCAAAGATCGATTAGCATCTTATATTCATTGGGGAACTCGAGATTGTTTTGACCAAGCAGTGTTGGTTTGCCAGAGACAGTCAGAGCGGGTTGATCTAGAGAATCTTCGCAAGTGGTGTGATTCCGAAGGCGGGAGCTATGCATACGAAGAGCTACTTAAGCAATTGGCAGGTCTCGAATCTGAGTAAATCTTCGCGGCTTGGCGGCTTTGCGTGAAATAAATCAGAGAAGCTCCTGATTTCCTGTCGAACGAAGCATCAAGATCCGGTTATCAGTTATCAGTTATCAGTTGTCCGTCTCCTATTGTCTGTTGTCTGTCCTCTATTTTTCGACTCTTAAGCCTTTCAACGAAACGAAGTTTCATTCAACTTCCCGACTTCCCGACTTCCCGACTTCCACAGCATGAATACCGAGCCTTCCAACTCCTGCACTCCCGAACTCCAGCACTCCCGAACTCCCGCCGTCGTTCGGCGGCTGTATATCTTAGCTTGCCTTTTGGCGCTTGGTTTTTCGATGATCTGGCTGCTACCGAAGTCGGGGGAAATGAAACCATCCCGCTTGAAACGCCCTTTGCCGATGCAGTTTGGTTCGATCTGGGGTAAATCAACCGAGGTAACCGGAGAGGAGTTAAAAATTCTGGCGAAGGATACGGAGTTTGAGCGGGCGCAGTACATGAATCGTGATTTTCCGACCCGACCACCGGTTGAGGCATCGGTTGTGTTTTCCGGTAAGGATCTGAATAACAGCATTCACCGACCGGAGCGTTGTTTGAGGTCACAGGGATGGAATTTTACCAAGGAGCGCAAGGTGATGGTGAAGGGGGCGATGCCTGATGGGGCGGATATGCCGTTCCGGGAAATTGTCTGCGCAAAGCCGGTTCAGCTGAAAAACGGAGAGGTCGTTGAAGTGATGCGGGTACAGTATTATACCTTCTTTGGCCATACAGCTGTAACAGAAGATCACTACGGGAGGACTCTTCAGGATATGAAAGACCGTTTGTTTAAGGGATATGATCAGCAGTGGGCATACGCCACATTTTCCATGCCTGTATACAATCAATCCCATGTGGACCTGGGTATGGTTCACCCATCCAATGTGTATACGCTTGAGGAATCGGAAGCGATTTTGGCCGAGTTTATTCAAAAGCTCGCACCGCTTGTTGTGGAGTAGGTTTTATAGGGGACAGGCAGCAGAGGACAGAAGATGGGAAGGTTGAAAAACAGACAGCAGAAACAAGCCCTTGGATGACCAATTACAAATAACGAATCACTCATTCCGAAGAATCCGTCATTGCGGATTCTGAGTGCAACTTCTTCTTGCTTAAACCCCCGTTTGACTTTATGGCTGCCCGTGAGGCAGCTTTTTTTGTATCTACAAGATGAGTTGGTGGAGTTGGGAAGTGAAGTTGTGAGGTTGACCCGCACTCCCGCACTCCCGCACTCCCGCACTCCCGCACTCCCGCACTCCCGCACTCCCGCACTCCCGCACTCCCGCACTCCCCACCATGTTCGGTTCCAAACAACGAGAGCAATTTTCCATCCAAGCATTGCAGCTGAGTGATGCCTTTTTGGTGTGGTTGTCCTTTTGGTTGGCCGATGAATTTCGACCTCAATTGAGGGCTCTCTTCGGGATGGAGGATGCCGGTAAAATCGGTCTGTATGAGATTTCCTGGCTCTTGTTTATTGTGGTCCCTTTTACACCACTGATTCTTGAGTTGCTTGGATTTTACCGCAATATGATGCGGAAGACGGTGGCGAAATCCGTCAACCAGATGTTGCGCTGTCTAGCTCTGATTGGTGTGATTGTAGCCGTTGCGGTGGTTTTCTTCCAGATGGCTCCATCGAGTCGGATTGTATTGACGGCGGCTTTTTTGATCTCGGGTGTATTGCTTTTGATTCGTGATGCCGTGGTGCGTTCGGCCTTGAGGAAATCGGCTCGTGATGAAGGGTATCGGGAACGGGTGGTGATTGCAGGTGCTCCGGATGAGATCAAGGAGTTGATCGAGTCGATGCCTGAGGAAGTAACTGATTACTGGGAGGTGGTGAAGGAGTTTGACCTGACCGCTTGGAATTTGGATGCCTTGGAGGAGGTGTTAATTGAGCACTCGGTGCATCGGGTGATTATTGCTGCGCGGGGGGCGGTGTTTCGTCAGATTTCCCGCACTGTGGAGCTTTGTGAAAAGCAGGGGATCGAAGCCTGGGTTTCCGCTGGGTTCATCCGCACTCAGGTATCGCGTCCAACCTTCGACAACTTGGGCGGGCAGCCGATGCTCGTGTTACGTGCGACGCCCGAACTTTCCTGGGCCTTGCTTCTGAAGGGGGCGATGGATCGGGTCGGGGCGTTTTTCTTTATTCTATGCACCTCTCCGCTCTGGCTATTTGCCATGATTGGTATTCGGCTTGCCAGCCCTGGGGCTCCGGTGTTTTTCCGTCAGGATCGTGCCGGTAAATATGGCAAGACCTTTAAAATGTGGAAGTTCAGGACGATGGTTCCAGATGCTGAGGCAAAATTGGCTGAGGTGAAGGAAGAGGTTGGGAATGAGATGAGCGGGCCGGTGTTTAAATTGGAGAATGACCCCCGGGTATTTCCTTTCGCCCGATTCTTGAGAAAGTGGAGTATTGATGAACTTCCGCAAATGTTGAATGTTCTGACCGGAGACATGAGCTTGGTCGGGCCGCGTCCCTTACCGGTGTATGAGGTGAAGGAGTTTGAGAAATCCGAGCATCGGCGACGCCTTAGTGTGAAACCTGGAATTACCTGTACCTGGCAAGCCGGTGGACGTAATACCATCACCGAGTGGGAAGACTGGGTGAAGATGGACCTGGAATACATTGATAATTGGTCATTGTGGCTGGATATCAAGTTGCTGCTTATGACGGTTCCCGCCGTGCTCTTTGGGAAAGGCGCGAAGTAGCCTAAAATCCACGGTAGTGGATTTTAGGAGTTCTTGGTTCTTGGTTCTGAAGTTAAGGAGTTAAGGAGTTAAGGAGTTAAGGAGTTAAGGAGTTCAAGGAGTTCAAGCAGTTCAAGGAGTTCAAGGAGTTCAAGGAGTTCAAGGAGTTCAAGGAGTTCAAGGAGTTCAAGGTTCTGAAGTTCTTTGTTCGTCCTTCGCACTTCCCAACTTCCCAACTTCCCAACTTCCCGACTTCCCGACTTCCCGACTTCCCGACTTCCCGACTTCCCGACTTCCCGACTTTTTACACTTTAGCATTGTCATTGGCAGATCTTGTTTCACATTTGGGTTTCCACCACTGTAGGCACCACATACCATGAAAATATTCAGCGGAAAGGCTCACCAAGAGCTCGCAGAGAAGATCGCGGCCCACTTGGGCACCACCCTGGCCGATGTTAATGTCACCTCTTTCCCAGACGGTGAATCCTTCGTCCAGATCAACGAAAATATCCGGGGAGAGGACGTGTATCTCATCCAGCCAACCTGTCCGGCGACCAATCATAATTTAATGGAAATGTTGATTATGGTGGATGCTGCCAAGCGCGCGAGTGCAGGGCGGATCACTGCAGTGATGCCGTTTTTTGGATATGCCCGGCAGGATCGGAAAGATCAGCCTCGTGTGCCGATCACAGCCAAGCTGGTTGCGAACCTGATTGAAGCGGCAGGTGTCGATCGCGTCCTGACCATGGATCTGCATGCTGCACAGATTCAGGGATTTTTCGATATTCCGGTCGATCATCTGTATGCCAAGCCGGTATTTATTAAGCACCTGCGTGAGCAGCACGGCGATGATGCCAGCAATTTGACCGTTGTTTCTCCGGACGTGGGAGGTGTCAAAATGGCTCGCTCGTATGCAGACAAATTGGGTGCGGAGTTGGCGATTGTTGCCAAGCACCGGGTCAGCGCGACCAAGGTCGAAGCGATGAACGTCATCGGAGATGTTGATGGCCGGAATGTGTTACTGGTCGACGACATGACGGAAACTGCCGGAACCTTGTGTGCGGCGGCGAAGATCCTCAAGGACCACGGAGCCCAGAAAATCTACGCCGGTGTTTCCCACGGGGTTCTTGGCGACATGGGGCGCCAGCGCATTTTGGAGTCGGCGATTGAGCAAGTCATTACAACGGATTCCGTGCCTCAGGCGTATGGAGAAAAGGTTGAGGTGGTTTCTGTTGCCGGTCTCTTTGGGGATGCGATTTCCCGAATTCATGACGGAAAATCAGTAACCTCACTCTTTGACATTGACGAATAGGCTGAAGCTGCTAAACACCGCGGCCCGAGACGTACCGGCAACTCACTCACTACTACCACCTGCCTACGTTTTTGGATCTGCTCATTCATCGATTAATCATTCAACCATCTTAAGAAAATGGCTAAACCACAAACTTTAAAAGCAAGCGAGCGCGCCCGGACCGGGTCTGGCGTTCTTAAGCAAATGCGCCGCGAAGGATTCATTCCTTCTGTCATTTATGGCGGTGGATTTGAAAACAAAAACATCAAGGTTCACGCAAAAACCCTGACGGACATGCTCAGTCATGCCGCATCCGAAAGTATCTTGTTCAACCTCGATGTTGAAGGATCCGACACCCAGTTGGCCTTCCTTCAGGATGTGCAACACAACGCATTGACGGGTGAGATCGTTCACGTTGACTTCCGCGCTGTGGACAACAAAACGGAGATTCACGCGAACCTGCCACTTGAACTCGTCGGCGAAGCCGCCGGAGCCAAGGCTGGTGGATACCTTGACCAGATGCTTCACAGCCTCGAGGTCAGCTGTTTGCCGCAGGATCTTCCTGAAGGGATTGAAGCCAGCGTCGAGCACCTCGAAATTGGAGATGCTCTGCACATCGGTGAGATCACTTACCCTGAAGGTGTGAAGCCAGTTCAGAATGCGGACGTCGTGGTTGCCCTGGTGATCAAGACCCGTGTTGCTAAGAGTGCTGGAGCGGAAGCTACGGATGAAGCAGCTCCTGCCGAGGCTGAGTAAACCACTTTGTTTTTCTAATCATCAACAGCCCGGTGCCTTCATTGGCTCCGGGCTGTTTTGCGTTTGGGAGTGGAGGAGTTTTGAGTGGTGAGTTTCGCGCTTCCGGGTTGCAATTGTGGATCAGACTTTTAGTTTGCTTGCGTGTCTGACATCAAATTGGTTGTAGGTCTGGGAAACCCAGGGGCAAAATACGAACAAACGCGCCATAACATCGGGTTTTTGGTTGTGGACCGCTTGGTTGGCGACTCCGGATGTTCGATGTCGAACCACCTTCGCTGGCGGGCCCATGTGGCGAAATTACCGGGGCTTGGGACGATTTTGATGAAGCCCCAGACGTTTATGAATGAAAGCGGCCAATCCGTCGGTGCGGCGGTGAGGTTCTACAAGCTGGAGCCCGAGCAGGTTCTGGTGGTTTACGATGATGTTTCACTGCCTTTTGGTGCGCGTCGGTTCCGGATGTCAGGGTCGGCAGGTGGGCACAACGGGATGAAATCGATTATCAGCCACCTGGGAAGTGATCGGTTTCCGAGGTTGAAACTGGGAATTGGAATGGACAGTCGACCGGCGGAACTTGCTGGCGCGGAGGGGGAGGCTGCGAAAAATAAGCCTGGAGGAAGTCTGGTAGGGCATGTTTTGGGTAAATTTTCTGTCGAAGAACGTAATGAATTGGAAAACACGCTTGCAACTGCAGCAGAAGCTGTTCAGTTTGCGCTCTCCGAAGGAGTAGAGGCAGCTGCCAACGCCTTCAACACGAAGAAAAAGGCATGACAGAAGGTCGGCATTTTTCTAAAACCAAGCAACCCAAGGTCAATTAACCTTTAACCAATAGTAAAGCGATGAGCAGAAAATACGAAGGACTGATCGTCCTCAACGCCCAAGGACAAGAAGACAGCCTCAACGATCTCGTTACCGCCGTGGCCAACGAAATGGAGGCAACCGGAGCCAAGATGGATGAGATCCAGCAACTTGGACGCAAGAAGTTTGCCTACAATGCACGTCACCTCGACGGCGGACATTACATCAACTACATTTTCGAAGCCGATCCTGAGGCGATTGAAAAAATTCAGGCGAAGTTGAGCCTGAACACCGGTGTTTACCTTCAGCACTACCAGCGTCTCGCCTAAGCGAGCAGCTGGAAACGAGGGTGGATGTCAGGAATGAAGTTCGGGTGATCATTGGGTCACCCGAATTGTTCATTTCCTGATTGCCATCTATCAGAAATTACGATAAGTCTCCGCATTATGGCTAATTTAAACAAAGTGATGCTCATGGGTAATGTCACCCGTGATATTGAGTTGCGTTATACCCCCAAAGGAACTGCGGTGGCTGATATCGGACTCGCGGTTAACCGTGTGCGATCCGGTGAAGGCGGTGAGCGTATTGAGGAGACCACTTTTGTCGATATCACCTTGTGGGGTAGGACCGCGGAGGTCGCTCACCAGTATTCGGGAAAGGGGCAGCCGCTTTTTGTCGAAGGACGATTGCACATGGATACCTGGGTGGATAAAGCCTCCGGGGGGAACCGTTCCAAACTCAAAGTTGTCGCCGATAACATTCAGTTGATGGGAACCCGCAGTGGTGGAGGCAGCGGTCAGCAGCAAGCTCCGCAGCAGTCACAACAAGCACCCCAGCAACAGGCAGCGCCTCAACAGCAGCAGCCACCTCAAGGCGGCTCCCCGGCCTACGGCGGACCGATTGAGGAGAACGAAGACATCCCGTTTTAGGGGCGTCCTGAGTGGACAACTCCAGTGTAGGACAGGATTGTATCCTGTCGGCATCCCGAGGAATAATCAGGCTGTGAGCTCCGCGTTCCCAAGCCTGTCGACAGCTTGAAAAGCTGTCCTACTTTTATGGGATCCAGAGGGTGTAGTGCGCTTTATCCTGTGGGTAACCCTTGGGGGATTGGCGGGTCTGGGGTTGAGCGTTCCCAAGCCTGCCGACAGCTTGAAAAGCTGTCCTACTTTTGGCCTGTCAGGCCTTGTTTCATGACGGTGGTATTGGCTTGGCCTGGGAACCAGAAATCAAAGGCGAGTGCGCCTTGGTGGAGGAGCATGCTCAGGCCGTTGGCACCGCGTGCTCCTGCAGCATTTGCTGCCGCCAGCAGAGCGGTTACGGGAGGGGTGTAAATGGCATCGTAGACCATGTGGTGTGGCTGAATACAGGAGCCGGAAAGCGGTAGGGGGTCCATGCGCTGCATCCCTAGCGGGGTTGCATTGATGATCAGGTCGGCGTGACCCGCGGCCTCTTCGATCCCCGGGTCATCCGGAGTCATCGCATACAGGGCATCTCCGGGGCCTGCGAGGTGATCAGATTGACGGTAATAATTCTGTAATTCCTCAGCCAACGATTGTGCTTTTTCCACCGTGCGATTGACCAGCCAGATCTGGTCGCACCCGAGACGGGCACATTGGGTGGCGATGGCGCGGCCGGCACCACCTCCCGTTCCGAGCACCATGACCCGAAGGTCGCCGAGATCGACTCCAAACTCCTCATGGATCGCCCGAGCCAGCCCCGGGGCGTCGGTGTTGTGGCCGATGATGCTGCCGTTGTCGAACAAGATGGTGTTAATTGCTCCGATAGCCTGGGCGTCTTCGGTCAGTTGGTCACAGGCATCAATGGCTTCAAGTTTATGAGGAACGGTGATGTTGCAGCCGACAAACCCGAGCTCTTGCATTTTATTTAAGGTCTCTTTGATTTCTCCGGGTTCGACCTCGAGTCGAATGAAGCGCATGTCGAGCCCTGCGTGGTCGAGTGCTGCCTGGTGCATGCCGGGGGAAGCGGAATGTTTGATGGGTTTTCCCAGCACGGCGAGTCGGGCCGGTTGCGAAGCCCCCTGATCGAGAAGTTCGCGTGATGCAAGATCAGTTGTGGTGTAGACGGGTTTCATGGCAGCTTGGTGGAATGTGGGTGATGGTTGGCAGCGATGGGGTGGGCAGTGTCCCCGCTTCCTATTGGGGGTCTTTACCCTTGGCTCAGTTCTTGAACGGTGCGTTGGATACGGCGGATGGATTCTTCTTTGCCGAGGATGTTGAGGATGTCTCCGAGATCGGGACCTCCGCCTTGACCGCTGAGTGCGATCCGGGTGGGGAACATCAGCTGGCCGGGTTTGGCGCCGTTGGCCTTGGCCGTGGCTCCGATACAGGCTTTGGCCTCGGTCCAGTCATCGAGGGAGCCGAGGCTGTCAGCAAGTTGGCCGAGTAAACCAGCCGCCGCTTCATTGTTGCGCACTTTGTTCAAGGCATCGGTGTCGTAAGCATACGCGGGATCGAGGAAAAAGGCGATGGCGGATGGGACCTCGGTGAGGAGCCTGACCTTTTCCTGAACGGAAGCTGCTATTTGAGAATAGTTCTCCGGTAGAGTGAAGCCGGCTTTCTCTACGAAGGGGGCGGCGTCCGAGGCGAAGGCGTCCGGTGAGAGTTGCATCAAGTGCTGTTGGTTGATCCAAGCGCATTTTTCGACGTCGAATTTTGCCGGGGAGCGAACGATGGCTTCGAGGCTGAAGCGCTCGATGATTTCGGCCACCGTCATGACTTCGGATTCGTCTTTTGGTGACCAGCCGAGCAGGCTGAGGAAATTGAACACGGCCTCGGGTAGGTAGCCGTCCTCATTGTAGCTGCCGACAGCTGCTCCGGTATCCCGTTTGCTCATTTTCGATCCATCACTGTTGAGGATTAGCGGGATGTGACCGTATTGTGGGGGCTCGACGCCGAAGGCTTCAAATAATTGCAAGTGCTTAGGCGTATTCATCAGGTGGTCCTCACCGCGGATCACGTGACTGATTTTCATTTCCAGGTCATCGACAACGTTGACGAAGTGGAAGACGTAGGAGCCGTCCGAGCGGCGGATGACCATATCCGGAGTGTTGTCGACGTTAGTGTAATCGATGGTGACCTCACCGCAGATGAGGTCTTGCATCGTGACGGGTTTGCGCTCGAAGCGGAAGCGCCAGGCTCCATCATCTTCGTAGACCCGGTCATCGGCTTGAAGTTTTTCAAACCACTTGTCGTAGAGTGCTTTGCGCTGGCTTTGGAAATACGGGCCAAATTCTCCGGTGGTTTGCCCGTTGGCCTGGGGGCCCTCATCCCAATCGAGTCCGAGCCAGCTCATGCCGTCGAAAATGGCCTGTCGGGCTTCGTCGGTGTTACGTTCTTCATCGGTGTCTTCGACACGGAGGACAAAGCTGCCACCGTGTTTGCGGGCGTAGAGCCAGTTGAACAGTGCGGTCCGGGCGCCTCCGACGTGGAGGTAGCCGGTGGGGGACGGGGCAAATCGGGTGCGGATGGAAGAATCGTTCATGCCGTTGGTTTACCGTCAGCCCTGCCAATACGCAAGAGTGGAAGGTGGGAGTTTTGAAGTTCGACTTTCGGCTTTCGCCTTCCGAATAATGCATTAGGCTCGGGCTATGAGATGGTTGATTACGTTGATGGTGCTGGTGACGGCGGGTGTGTTGTCTGCCCGGCAAGTGGAGCTGGGCTTTCCTGGGTTGGAGCACCGGGTGAAGGTGTTTTTACCGGAGGGACATGATCAGTCGAAAAAGTATCCCACTGTGTTTTACTACCATGGAGCCGGGGGAGCGCCTGACACCTCTTATTTGCGGCTTCATACCCGGGACAAGCATTGGATCATTGTAGGCATGGCCTATTACCGTTTGGGCTCGGTGAGTTACGATGCCAAATCGTTGGAAAATGCCCGGCACTTGTTCAGGTCGGTGCAGAATCACCTCAAGGTCAAACATGGCTTGGATCCGCAGCGTTGTTACGTCGCCGGTTTTTCCAAAGGAGGCTGGCTGGCCGACATGATGCTGCAATCGGAGCCAGGTCTCGCGGGTGGAGTTATTCTCGGAGCGGGTCATTTGGATAAGGTTAAAGCTAATCCGGCCCGCTACCGGAACAAAAAGCCGGTTTTTGTTGGGATTGGCCGCAAGGATCCCAATTACCCATTCGCTTTGCAGTCGGTGATGTTTCACCGCAAGCAGGGGGCTGCCAGCACGCTGGAAATCTGGAATGAGCTTGGGCACACGGTTCCGGAGGACGGCTCCCATGGACTGCATCAATGGTTGGCGATACAGGGGCAGGGAGCGACTGCACTTCGTGCTGTGGCCAAACGGGAGATGCAATTGGCCTACGACGAGGCCCTTGAACGGAAGCCTCTGGCCCGCTGGGATCGATTGCGGCAGCTGCAGAAATTACCCTATGCTGCACTGATGGGTAAAGCGTGGGTGGCTGATTTGGAGCGGCGTTTGGCCGAGTTGGAGCAGTCCGACCCGGTGCGGCAGGAGGTGAAGGTGCTGGCCCTGCATCGCAAATGGGTATTGCAAGAGATCAAGGTGAATACGATGGAGAATATGATGAAGGTGCATCCTGAATATCAAAAGCTGGCCGACCAATATTCAGGCACTCGACAGGCAACTCTGGCACAACATGATGCCGAGCGGACGGCCGTCCGGATTGAGCAGTTTGCCAAGCAGGCATCAGCGAGGAAGGACAAAACGGAGCATAAGAGAGACTCAAAGCGACCAGCGAAGTCGGATGTGGATTTGCCAACGGATCAACGGCGAATACCGAGGAATCCGTTGATCAGGTGATGCCGGCTGCTTGATAGCTTTACTTGGTAGGATGTTTGCAGGCCAATGAGGGGTCGACAAGCAGAGTGCTTGATTTAGAGTGGAGGTATGATCATTCAGCAGCTAGACCAACAGGAAGCATTTACCACCGCTGACGGTTCAACGATCCGGAGCATTTTGGATGCGACCAATGCTCCGGTGAAAAATCAAAGTCTGGCAGAGGCCAGTTTAGCTTTGGGTGGAAAAACCGATAGGCACTATCACAAGCTCAGTGAGGAAATTTATTTTATTCTTGAGGGGCGGGCTTCGATGGAAGTGGGTGGTGTCTTTCAGACGGTCGGGCCGGGAGATGCCATTTTAATTCCACCCGGTGCCTGGCATCAGATCGAAGCCTTGAGCGAGCTACGCTTCCTTTGCTGTTGTGCTCCCGTGTATTCCCACGAGGATACGTATTTTTAAGTTGAGGCGTTGAGGGGAAAAGAGCGCCTAGACAGACCGGTCCAATGTGATACAGTTGCTACATGGAAAGTGCGCTACAATACGTCACAGATGGCTCAGGGGCAAAGACCGCTGTGTTGCTGCCTATTCATGAGTATGAGGCATTAATGGAAGACCTTAGTGACCTTGCTGTTATCGCTGACCGACGTGGTGAAGAGACGATTGCACACGATGAATTTTTAGCTGAATTACGTAAAGATGGAATCCTTTCCGATTAAGTGGCGTAAATCCACTAAGAAAGATTTGCGTCGCATATCACAAGTTGAGGTCAGCAAAATCGTAGCTGCTGTCTCATCTCTTTCTGATGATCCCAGACCTGAGGGGTGCAAAAAGATGCAGGGTAGTGATTGTGCCTATCGAATTCGAGTGGGGGACTATCGGGTTATCTACGAGGTCTATGAGGATCAGATCATTATTGAAATTATTAGGGTGCGGCACCGCAGGGAGGTATACCGCAAGAAATAAGTGCCACGCTTGCGGTCTCATTAAGAACGGCTTGCCAGTTTTTTCTGCTGCTTGTCAGCTCAGGAGCGTTAAATCTTGAATGAGCGCGTCATCGTGACCGATGTGCTTTTCGAAGTTCTGGAGTTGAGTTTGCGAGGGGGCTTCGTTCTACGGGTGGTGTTGCTCTACAAATCTTTATCGGCTTTGTAATGGTCATACTTTGATTTTTGGTAGATGGTCTGATCGTCAACTTAAACACTCTCAGCATGATGGAATATGAAGCAACAATTCTTTGGTTTATTGCCGGTCTGGTATTGATTTTGTTGGAGTTTGTTATCCCCGGCGTGGTGATTATCTTTTTTGGTCTGGGTGCCTGGATGGTATCGATCGGACTGTGGCTCGGCTTGATTGATTCGGTGGCTGCGCAGTGTATGGTTTTTTCCACTTCCTCTTTGTTGATGCTGTTTGTGTTACGGCGTTATGTTTCCTCGTGGTTTGTTGGAGGGTCTTGGAACGGGGGATCGAATGTGGATGAAGAATTTGTTGGGAAAAGTGTCCGGGTTGTTCACGCCATCGGTGGTGGGGACAATCCGGGAAAAGTGGAGCTCAAAGGCGCCGAGTGGGTGGCTTTTGCTGATCAGGCCATGGACGTGGGAACTCACGCCACGGTCGTTAAACGAGATGGTATTCATTTGATGGTTGAATGAGTTGCATCACCCCAACAATAAAAACAGAGAAACCCAAATACGACTATTATGTTACCCTATATTGTATCCTTCGGACTGGTTGTCCTCGTTGTTATTACCTTGCTGAAAACGGCAAAAATCGTTCCACAGCGCAAAGCCTTTGTGATTGAGCGGCTTGGAAAATATAACCGAACTCTCGGTGCGGGATTTCATATCCTGCTGCCATTTATTGATCGGATTTCCTATAAGCATTCCTTAAAGGAAACGGCTATTGATGTCCCATCACAGATGTGTATCACCAAAGATAACATCGCGATTGAAATCGACGGTGTGCTTTACATGCAAGTGCTCGATGCCAAAAAAGCCAGTTACGGTATTGAGAATTATTATTTTGCTTCCAGTCAGCTCGCCCAGACGACGCTTCGTTCGGAAATAGGTAAGTTGGAGTTGGACAAGACCTTTGAAGAACGGGAGACGATCAACGCCAACATCATTGATGCTCTTGATAAAGCCAGTGAGCCATGGGGTTTGAAGATTACCCGATATGAAATTGCCAACATCACCCCTCCTCGGTCCGTGCAGGATGCATTGGAGAAGCAGATGCGCGCGGAGCGTGAGCGTCGTGCCCAGATTGCTCATTCCGAAGGTGAACGGGAGGCGGCCATCAACGTTGCCGAAGGTCAGAAACAACAAGTCATCAAGGAGTCCGAAGCCGAAAAAATGCGTCAGATCAATGAGGCTGAAGGTAAGGCCAAGGAGATTACCTTGTTGGCTGATGCCACCTCGGAAGGATTGCGCAGGATTTCCGAATCCATCATTGCCCCGGGTGGTAAAGAAGCGGTGAACCTTAAGATTGCCGAACAGTATGTGAAGGAATTCGGAAACCTGGCCAAGGAGAACAACACCATGATTCTGCCCAGTAACGTTGCTGATATCGGAGGCACCGTGGCCGCTCTTGGTAAGGTCTTGAGTGATAGCAAAGCAAGTTAGCCGCGCGCATGCAAAGTAGGACAGCTTTTTAAGCTGTCGGCATCCCAAGGGGAGTTGATAGGGGCTGGGGTTGATGACGCCAAAGCCAGTCGACAGGTTGAAAAACCTGTCCTACTTTCCAGAGCAGAAGATACGGAACAATGGATTGGGGATCGTGTGCTTGGACGAGCGCAAGGTAGGACGGCTTTTTAAGCTGTCGGCATCCCAAGGGGAGTTGATAGGGCTGGGCTTGATGATGCCAAAGCCAGTCGACAGGTTGAAAACCTGTCCTACTTTCCAGAGCAGAAGATGCGGAACAATGGATTGGGGATCGTGTGCTTGGACGAGCGCAAGGTAGGACAGCTTTTTAAGCTGTCGGCATCCCAAGGGGAGTTGATAGGGGTAGGGCTTGATGATGCCAAAGTCAGTCGACAGGTTGAAAACCCTGTCCTACTTTCCAGAGCAGAAGATACGGAACAATGGATTGGCTGTCGTGTGCTTGGACGAGCGCAAGGTAGGACAGCTTTTTAAGCTGTCGGCATTCCATGGGGAGTTGATAGGGCTGGGGTTGATGATGCCAAAGCCAGTCGACAGGTTGAAAAACCTGTCCTACTTTCTGGAGCAGAAGATGCGAAACAATGGATTGGCTGTCGTGTGCTTGGACGAGCGCAAGGTAGGACGGCTTTTTAAGCTGTCGGCATTCCATGGGGAGTTGATAGGAGCTGGGCTTGATGACGCCAAAGCCAGTCGACAGGTTGAAAAACCTGTCCTACTTTCCAGAGCAGAAGATACGGAACAATGGATTGGGAACAACGCTATCTGGACGATGATATACCATGGGACCATGGTGAGGCGGCCCCTGCCATCGTGGAAGTTGTGAGTCGGCAGATCGTGCCAGAGGGTGCACGGGTGTTGGTTCCGGGCTGTGGATTGGGGCACGATGTGCGTGCTTGGTCGGATGCAGGCTTTGCGGCCACTGGCTTGGACATAGCATCAACGGCCTTGGAGCGGGCGCGTTGTCGATATGGCACGGACGGGATGTCGTGGCTTCAGGCAGATCTTTTTGACCCGGAACTGCCTCGTCGTGGCCTCTATGATGTGGTGTGGGAGCACACCTGTTATTGTACGCTGCCCTTGGAGCTTCGCTCCGCTTATGTGGATGCCGTTGCTCGGTTGCTGAAGCCGGGGGGCTTGTTTTGTGCCTTGTTTTTTACGGATACGGGGAACGGGCCGGGCGAGGGACCTCCCTACAGTGCGGACCGGGATGAGGTGTTTGAGCTGTTTAGCCCGATGTTCGACTTGGCGTGGGAAAAGCGTCCAGATCAGGCCTATACTTCACGTGTTGGGCGGGAGTGGCTGATGGTTTGGACTCGCCGGATGCATGACAATATCTGAGCAAGGATTCCGAGCAAATTGACTAGACGCTCTGGCTTCGCTGGCTTAGCTTGCGCCGCGTGAGCACAAGTGAAAACATGCCGGAGCAGCAGACGTCTGACCTTGAGGTCAAGGACGCCCAGGTTATTTTCAGTTCCCTCTGGCAGGAGCTGGAGCATGAATTAGGACGCAAGAATATGCGTTTCCCCAAGGAGATGATCCTGCTGGGAGGTGCTCCTGGCGCGGGTAAGGGAACCAATACCGATTACATCCGAAAAGTTCGCGATATCGTTGCCGAGCCGATTGTCATGAGCTCTTTGCTCAATACTCCGGAAATGGAGGCTCTCAAGGCTGGAGGCAACATGGTCGGTGACCGTGAGGTCGTGAATATTTTGTTCCGTGAAATGCTGAACTCACGCTATCGCGAAGGCGTGGTGCTCGATGGATTTCCCCGGACCAAGGTGCAGGTGGAGGTTATCAAGATGCTCTATGATGCCATGATCGAGCTTCGCACCGAGTTTGCGAATACGAAATATGCCGTCCATTTCAAGCAGCCGATTTACCACATCATGATCCTTTTTGTTGATGAAAAGGAGAGTATCAACCGTCAGATGCACCGTGGGCGTGAAATCATCGAACACAATAAACGGGTGCGCGAGTCCGGGAAAGGGGAGCTGCTAGAGGAACGCCCTACCGATACCGATGAAAACTTGGCGCGAAATCGGTACACGATTTTCAAGGAGAAGACCTACGATGCCCTGCTATCTCTGAAGCAGTTTTTCCACTACCATTTGATTGACGCCCATCCTCCGCTGGATGAGGTAAAGGCAAATATCCTTTCGGAAATGGAATACCAGAGCTCGCTTGAGCTCGACCCCCGGACCTACGATGCTCTGAGCCCATTGCCGTTAGCCAGTGACATCACAACGCATGCCCGCCGTGATCTGGTGTATCGCTTGGATCGTTATGAAATTGGCAATCAGGATTTATTCCACAAGGTCATCGCCTTGATTGAAAACAAGATCATGCCGATTATCAAGCCGCACGCGATCTCAGGTCGGGCGCTGATCAATATCGAAGATGCCTTGTTATCCGAGCCGCTGGCTTTGTCGATGTTGATCGATATTTTCTCCGAGCGTGGCTTTTTTGCCAGTGTCGATGTGCACTTGCTTGAGGTTCCGGAGCACTTTGATGTGACCACTGGTAAAATCCACTGCAGGCATAAGAAGATTTACCGAATTAACATCCGCTTCAAAGGTTCTGAGATCCGGATCGGCTGATACCATTCCGTCGTCGCGCCTTGCCGGAATAGCAATCCGTCTCGGCAATCGACCCATCGGTTTTGCGACCTGGTATGGGCTGTGGACGATGATCCGCCAACGAAATCGATGCTTTGGCCACGGGCCGTGGCTGATTGACGGCGTGTTGATGGTTTTTCTAAAGACATCACCCTTGACCTGCGCTTACGCTCATCCCACCAGCAAGAGGGACAAAAAAATGCTGGTGGAGTAGATCGTGATCGCAGCAGATCAAGGGTAAAAGGGTCTGAGGCGTCGTGGTTTAGCCCGCTTTATCGAGGGTTTTGTTGAGGTGATCCTTGATGTCTCGAAAAATGTTATTGCGGCGTGTCCGGGCAATGTGGACGTCGCCTGTTTGAAGGGAAAACCGGTGACGTTGTGATGTTCCGTCAGCGTTGTGTGTGGTGAAGCTGCACCACCAGATGTCCTGGTTTTTCCAGATGTGGTGATTTGGGTTTTTGGGATCGAGCTGCGAGATGAGTTTAATGGCAGACATGGTGTTTTTTGGTTCAGGTTGTTGCTCACGTTCTGTGATTCACAAGTTGCTTCATCCGCTTGTGATCGGAATGCAATGTAAGCACCAGTGGTGGAAATTGTAAGATGCGATCTGTTCTTTTTTTTATGATATCGGGTCAAATGAGGATTTTGAAGGTTTTGAGAGTTTGGTTTTGAAGGCAGATGCGGGGCACTGGATAGAAGGTGGTGTCGATGGCGTTAAAATATCCTTGCCTCATGTTGACAGATTAAGGCAGCGTGGACTTATACCACTCCGCAAAACAGACGAGACGATTGATCGTTGTTGAGGTATTTGGAGCACTGTGGAAAAGCACTGCGTGATCCATGAGAGTTCCGGATGAATGACTCCTTTGGCTTTGTTTCTCCTTAGTCATGGTGCCCGCACCATTGCTTCGTCGCGCCTTACCAAAGAACTCATTCATCTCGGCTATCGTTCCGTCTGTTTTACTACTTGGTATTATTCAGCGTTTGAGAAGAGATGAAACAAAAGGGATTAAAAGCAGAATGGGGGTTTTTTATTTATATGGGAGCCTTGATCGTGGGGTCGGCTCTGCAGGCGCATGAGCCGGAAGTGCAGCGGGTGTTTGGCTATCCCCACGCCCATGAGAACTTGGAGGTACAAGTCCATACCACCTGGGAGAGTCGATATTTTTCCGAGGGTAGGGATGCCTTGGATGGTGATAGTTTATGGGCTACCGGGTTCGACGCCGGTTGGAATCATCTGACTGCCGGGGTGTGGTATGGGGTATCGCCCGAGCAGTCTTACAATGAGCTTCAGCTATCGCTTGGGATGACTCAGAGTTTCGGCGATTTCAGTGTGTCTGCGGGGTATACCCACCTGCGGTTTCCATCGGACGGGGCTTATGACAATGAGCTCGGGCTCGGGCTCGGATGGTCGAATCTGCCGCTGGATCTCGAATTGGCGCTGGATGTCTACTACTCCTTTGATGCGCAGGGGGCATTTTCGGAGGTAGTGTTGATCAAGCCTGTGGAACTGACAGATGGCTGTGACCTCTATCTCAGTGGTGTGTTTGGAATGAACCACGGCTATGTTTCGGACGGGCACGACGGAGCGAACCATCTCGCGTTACGGGCGGAGTTTGATTGTTCTCTCAGTGAGGATTGTTCACTCGTGTTACACGGATCCTATAGTTGGGCGCTTGACGAGGACTCCGGCGCACCGGGTGATGAGCTCTTGAGGGATTTCTTCCACGGTGGTGTTGGTCTGCGTTGGTCGTTTTAGCCCGCGCTGTGGAGTGCGGAGGGCGGCCTGCCAGGTTCTTACTTGGAGCTTTTTTGGGGAGTGGCTCTTTTTTTCAGGAGCAGTGCCTCGAGTTCTTTCAGCAGGGGCTCCGGCATGCGCATGTTGAGTGTGATCGGGGCTTCGTCGTCGAACTCCTTGAGCCGTTGTCGGGCTCCGACGTCCATCATTTCACGGACGACGTAATAACCATAGGTTTTTGAGGCTTTGTCGATAAAGCCGCCGACGGCCATAAATAAGGATTCTTCGAGATCGAGCAGGGGTTTGAGTTTAAAGGTTTGTTTTTTGAGCACACCTTTGGCGACCAAGTCATCGAGCAAGGAGTCGATTTCACGAATCTCTTGGACGAAAGCGTCCGGTTGCTCATCATCTCCGTTATCCACGCCGAGCATATGAATTTTATGGCCTGCATTCTGGCTCACAACCGAGAGCTTAAGCCAGGTATCTTTTTCTGTTAGTTTGCCCGGATTTGAATCGCTCATTTCGGCGTTTGCGAGTAAGTTGAGTGAGCAAAAGATGGCGAGTAGGTGGATTGGCAGGGTCTTCATGCTTGGTGTGGGTAAAGGTTGAAATATCAGGGTGTTTCCTTGGTATTCATAGAGCTTTTATTGAGGCGTGGCGAATCAAAATGTGCATAGTGGAAAAAAAAGTGCGTCATCTGGGGGTTGGGGCCAAAATTTCCTTGCGCTTTTTTAAAAACAGATTAGACCCCGCGGGGACGACATGGCTAATTTTTTTCCGAGATGGTCCAATTTACTACCGCTTAAGATTGCGGTATGTGTAGTTTTTGTAGTGATGGGGCTGGTAGCAGCCTTTGCATATTATGGCACGCCGAAGGCCCAGCGTGTTGGATACCAGCCTGATCAGCCGATTGATTATGATCATGATCTGCATGCGAACCAGTTGGGGATCGATTGCCGGTATTGCCACAGTTCGGTCGATAAGTCCGCGAGTGCCGGGGTGCCGACGGCGAATACCTGTTGGAATTGCCACCAGCACGTGCAGAAAGGGAATCCCAAATTAGCCCCCCTGCGTGCTGCGATGGGCGTGGATGAAAACCATACGCCGATTGAAGGAGCTGAGAAGAAGCCCATCAAGTGGGTCCGGATTCACAAAACCCCTGACTATGCGTATTTCGATCACTCGGCCCACGTCAACCGCGGTGTTTCCTGTAAGAGCTGCCACGGTGACATTCACAAGATGCGTAAGGTGCATCACGTCGAGCCGCTGAGCATGGATTTCTGTTTGAACTGTCACCGCAAACCCGAGCTTCACCTCCGCCCACTCGAAGAGGTTTATAACTTGGACTACGATGCCGAAGAGTATCTGGAGGAAAACAAAATCATCGACCCGGAGACGGATAAACGCATTACAACCCAAGAGGAGTTCGGCAAACTGCTGAAGAAAAACTGGAACATCCAGCCGAAAGAAAGCTGCGCGACCTGTCACCGATAAACGGTAGGCCAATCCGAGCCGCTAGAGCTCCCTCGGCCCCTCACGACCTGTCCTTCTCAATCTATTTCCCAATTTTCCCAACTTTCCAATCAAGCACATGAGCAATCGGAAGACCACACCGCCCGCCGACACTCCCGTTAATGAGTCCGGCACCAAGATTTGGCGCAGCCTTGGCGAACTCGAACAGACACCACGATTCCAGAATGCTCTGGAGCGCGAATTTGTCGAAGGATCATCACACATGGAGACTGAGGAAGAACGTGAGATCTCTCGACGTTCATTTGTCAAACTCATGGGGGCATCCTCCGCATTGGCCGGATTTGGCCTGGCGGCCTGCCGCCGTCCGGAAAAACTGATTGTGCCCTTTGCTGAATCCCCCGAGTGGAGCATTCCAGGCAAGCCGGTCTATTATGCCTCATCGATGCCGCGGGCCAATGGTGCGGTGCCGATTGTCGTGACCACCCATGAGAATCGTCCGACGAAGATCGAGCCCAACAAGCGCTTTGATTCACTCACCGGAACCGATTCCTTTACTCAGGCTTCGGTCTTGGATATGTATGACCCGGCGCGCTCCCGCGAATTCTTGCAGCAAGGGGAGAAGTCGAGCCGTGATGCCTTTGTCAAAGCTCTGGCAGCAATCAAGCCGGATGCCAAGATTGGCTTTGTCTTTGGTGAAGATGAGTCACCGACCCGGAGTCGTCTGGCCAAGGAGCTGCAGGCGAAGTTTGCTGGAGCGAAGTTTTACAGTTACGAGCCCTTGACCGGGGAAGCCCGCAAGCAGGCGAATGTCGATGCCTTTGGTTCCGGTGCGGACGTGGTGGCGGATTATTCCGATGCCAAGGTGGTGCTGTCTCTCGACAGTGATTTTCTTGAGCTTGACCAGCAGGGGCCGGTAAGTGGTTTCTATAAGAACCGTTTTGTGGAAGGTGCCGGATATGACAAGGCGCCAAACAAAGATGATTTGAACCGTCTCTATGTGGTTGAAGGTGGCTTCAGCCTGACCGGGGGCATGGCGGATCACCGTTTGCGGATCGCGCCCAGCCAGGTGCTTGGGATTGCGGCAGAAATTGCCAAGCATCTCGGTGTTTCGGTGAGCGTCACTGGCTCCAAGCTCGATGCGCATCAGCAGAAGTGGGCACTCGAATGCGCCAATGACCTGAAAGCCAACAAAGGAAAGAGTGTGGTTCTTGCCGGCAGCCGCCAGAGCAAGGAACTGCAGCAGGTCGTGATTGCGATCAACACCGCCCTTGAAAACTACGGCAAGACGCTGAAGCCTGTCGTGACCGAGCGTGCAGGCTATGGCGATATCTCCGGCCTGATCAAGGACCTTGGAGCGAAGCAGCTCGATACCGTTTTTCTGCTGACCCCGGCAAACCCCTATTACGATGCCGATGGATTTGCCGCCGTCGCCGGCAACGCCCAAATCATTCACCTCGGATGCCGCAAGCATGCCACGGCCAATGCCGCTGACTGGCACGTGCCGGCTGCCCATTACCTCGAAAGCTGGGGTGACTCCCGCACCGCACTTGGTGCGTATACCGTGGTGCAACCTTTGATTCTGCCCCTTTACGGTGGCGTTTCCGAGCTGGATCTCCTTGATGCCTTGTTGACCGGCAGCTTGTTCAACTCCGACAAGGATGGCGAAACGGCCTCACCAGCATACGCTGCCGTGCGTAAGACCTTTGCCTCGCTCGCCGATGATTCGGATACCAGCTGGATGAAACTCCTGCGCGATGGATTCTGGAAGGAGTCGACGTATGCGGCAGCGGCACCCGTGGCTGTGGCTCCTGTTTCGGTAACGGTTCCAGCCGCACCGGCGGTGGGCTCCTACGAAGTGATTTTCTCGACCGACGGATCGATTTACGACGGACGTTATATCAACAACGCCTGGCTGCAGGAAGCACCGGACCCGATCAGCAAACTGACTTGGGACAACGTCGCCATGGTTTCGCCCCAGACCGCCAAGGATATGGGCTTGTATGAGAAGATTCTCAGGCTTGAACCGGACGGTAAGATTTACGGAGTGATCCCGGTGAAGAAAAATGCCGGCGTCGGTCCTGATGGTGAGGCGGAAAACCACACCAACCCGATGGTTAAACTGACGGTGAATGGACGCGAGCTCGACCTGCCGATCATGATTGGTTTTGGCCATGCGGATAACGTGATTTCGGTTTCTCTTGGATACGGACAAGGGTTTGACCAACACGATGAACTGGAACGAGGGCCTGAAAATGAGGCCGACGTCTCTCTGGTGAGTGTGAACCGTGGCTTCAATGCCTACACCTTGCGCAGTGCGGAAACGCCCTACTTGGTTGCCGGTGGCACGATCCAGGACCTGGACAAACGCTATCACACGGCGATGACCCAGGAGCACCATGCGATGTATGGGCGG
This sequence comes from Oceaniferula marina, assembly GCF_013391475.1. Lineage (NCBI taxonomy): Bacteria > Pseudomonadati > Verrucomicrobiota > Verrucomicrobiia > Verrucomicrobiales > Verrucomicrobiaceae > Oceaniferula > Oceaniferula marina. The sequence goes on from NZ_JACBAZ010000002.1 coordinate 420,342, forward strand.
GCGCTTGCACGTGAGATCTCCACGGTTCCCACCGAAGGGGGCCACGGTCAGGGAGCGAAAGACTTTGATGCCCAGCTGAAAAATGTGCGCAAGCAGGGGATGGATTCCCACGCTCCGGAAAATATTTCTCTCTACAAACCCAAGGGGTCGACGACCTGGCACGATGAGGCCAAGGCGAACAAGCACCTCTTCGATGAGCGCCAGCAGTGGGCGATGACCATCGACCTGAGCAACTGCATCGGATGTAACGCCTGTCTGGTGGCTTGCCAGGCAGAAAACAACATCCCGGTCGTAGGTAAAGAACAGGTGGCCAAAGGCCGCGAGATGCACTGGATCCGGATGGACCGCTATTTTGCAGCAACGCCGGTAATCGGTGAAGATGGGCACCTCAAGAAGGATGATCACGGACATCTGGTGGTGGACGAATCCAACCCCGAGATGATTCCCCAGCCGGTTGCCTGTGTGCAGTGCGAGTCCGCTCCCTGTGAAACCGTCTGCCCGGTGAACGCCACGGTGCACTCCGAGGACGGCCTGAATACCATGGCTTACAACCGTTGTATCGGAACCCGCTACTGCGCCAACAACTGCCCATACAAGGCGCGTCGATTCAATTTCTTTGATTACAACAAGCGCAACCCGCTGATCCACAAGAACCTTTACAAGGGACCCGCCGGTAAGAAGGCCGTGGGCGAAGCCCCGCACCTGCAGCGTAACCCGAACGTTTCCGTCCGGATGCGTGGTGTGATGGAGAAATGCACCTACTGTGTGCAGCGGATCCAGGCTGCCAAGGGTAAGGTGAAATCCAACCTCAAGAAGAAGGCAATTGCCGCCGGTATACCATCCGAACAGGTCACGATCGAGGACAAGGAGCTCCGGATTAAAACCGACTCCGTCACGGTGGCGTGTCAGGACGCCTGTCCTGCCAATGCAATCACCTTCGGAAACTTGCTCGACCCCAAGGCGAAAATCAGCCGGATCAAGAACAAGGACAACAGCATCAAGATCGACCGAGCTTACGACCTCTTGCACTACATCGGAACCCTGCCCCGGACATCTTATCTTGCCCGGGTGAAGAATCCGAACCCGAAGATGCCCGACGGTAAGACGGTTGGTCGTGCCACGGTCAACATGCACTAGGGAGGCAATCACGAATTATACGAAACCATTCACCAACCACGGAAGACACTGAAGACACGGAACAGGAATTCGATTCAGCTCATTCTGTAACCAACTAACCAATCATGTCGCACGAAACGACTATCCAAAAAGACCCGAACAAGCCGGTGATCCCGGTGATGGAGCGTGAACAGCTCGTTCTCAATAACCGCTCCTACAACTGGATCACGGAGCGTATCTGTGGCATTCTGGAAAACAAGCAGCCTGCCATCTGGTGGATGCTGTTTATCCCGAGTGTGCTGATTGCCATCATCGGTGTTGGTGGCGGGCTGTTTTACCTGGTATCCACCGGTGTGGGTGTCTGGGGTAACAACAACCGCGCGATGTGGGGCTGGCCGATTGTGAACTTTGTGTTCTGGATTGGTATCGGTCACGCCGGAACCTTGATTTCCGCGATTCTTTTCCTGACGCGCCAGAATTGGCGGACCTCGATTAACCGAGCGGCCGAGGCGATGACGATTTTTGCGGTTTGTTGCGCGGGTATTTACCCGATGTTCCACGTTGGTCGTCTTTGGATGGTGTGGTTCCTCGCCCCGATTCCGAATGCCAATGCGATCTGGCAGAACTTTAAATCGCCCCTGCTCTGGGACGTGTTTGCGGTTTCAACCTATTTTACCATCTCCCTGATCTTCTGGTACCTCGGCATGGTGCCCGACCTGGCCACCATCCGTGACCGTGCCAAACCAGGCCTGCGCAAACTGCTTTACGGGATTTTCTCCCTCGGCTGGCGCGGTGGTAACCGCCAGTGGAGTCACTATGAAGTGGCTTACCTTCTGCTCGCTGCCCTTTCCACCCCGCTTGTGCTTTCGGTGCACTCGATCGTGAGTTTTGACTTTGCGACCTCGGTGGTGCCCGGCTGGCATACTACGATTTTCCCACCTTACTTTGTGGCGGGTGCTGTGTTTGGTGGATTTGCCATGGTGCTGACCATCATGATCCCGGCCCGTTATATCTACGGCTTGCACGACATGATCACGATGAAGCACATCGAAAACATGTCGAAGATCATCCTGCTGACCGGAACGATCGTGGGATACGCATACCTGATGGAGCTCTTTGTCGCATTCTACTCAGGGGCAAAATACGAGGGCGCCGCATTCTATTTCCGTCTCGCGGGCCCCTACTGGTGGTCGTACATCGCGATGATGGGATGTAACGTGATTGCTCCGCAGCTTTTCTGGTTCAAATTCTGCCGTGAAAACCTCTGGGTGGTCATGGGCGTCTGTATGGCGGTGAACGCCGGTATGTGGTTTGAGCGATTTGTGATCATTGTGACCACCCTGCCACGGATGTGGCTGCCAGGTGACTGGAAATACTACAACCCGAGTTGGGTCGACATCATGACCTACGTCGGAACCATCGGTATGTTCCTCACCTTGTTCCTTCTTTTCCTGAAGTTCCTCCCGTGCATCAACATCGCCGAGGTGAAATGGACACTGCCGAAGAGTGATCCGCACTTCGACGACAAGGAGGCCATCGATGACCAGGGCACCGAGGCGGTTGCTCCTTACCAGCACGAATTGCAGAACTAAGCTCCATCTCCCAACATCCATCTTCCATATTTCCTATGACTCCTAAACGTGTTTACGGCTACCTCGCCGAGTTCGAAAGCGCCTCTGCCCTCTACAAGGCAGCGGAGAAGGTGCGTGATGCAGGCCACAAGAAGTGGGACTGCTACTCACCCTATCCGATTCACGGCCTGGACAAAGCGATGGGTATGAAAAAATCGATTCTCCCATGGTTGGTCTTCTGTGGTGGATCGCTGGGATTTTTGACGGCGATCACGCTGGCCTACACCACTCAGGTGGTGATTTACCCGACGGTCGTCCAGGCGAAGCCTGCCAACATTTTTACGACGGCGGCATTTTTCCCGATCATGTTCGAGCTGACGGTTCTGCTATCTGGATTTACCACCTTGTTTGGATTGCTGGCCTTGATGGGGCTTCCCCGTCTCAACCACCCTTTGTTTGAGAGTGAGCAATTTGCCCGTGCGACCGACGACGGCTTTTTTATCGCGATCGAAGCCCGTGACCCACGGTTCTCCTCGGAAGAAACGAAAACCCTGCTGGAAGACGCCGGCGGTTCCAACATCGAACTTGTCGAGGAGCCCGAAGCCTAACCAGCCGACCCCGCCATCCCATTTCCTGATAACTAATAACAGATAACTATTCTCCCATGCGCTACTTCTTTTTAGCCTATGCCCTGATCATTGTAATGGTGATCGGTTTCTTCGGATTCCGTGGACAAATGTTCAGTGGAACGCCACTGCGCCTATTCCCGGATATGGATGATCAGGACAAAGTCAAAACCCAGACGGTGAGCAACTTCTTTGCCGACGGTATGAGTGCCCGTAAGCCGGTTGTGGGCACGGTGCCCCGCGGATTTGAAATCGACGGTTCGGGTATCAGTTTTGGCAACAGCACGGCTTACAGCCACACCGGTGTGATCGGTGATGCATACGGTGACGGCATTCCTTTCGAAGAGCTTGGCCTCGCCGATATCGATCCTCAGGCATTTCTCCGTCATGGCCAGGAGCGTTTCAATATCTCCTGCATGCCGTGCCACGGTGAGTCCGGCAATGGCAAGGGAGCCGCCGCAGTGAAGGGAAATATTCCAGCCACGGACCTGACCGGCTTTGCCAAACCCACCTACCCTGACGGTAAGATGTTTGAAACCATCACCAAAGGCAAAGGCCAGATGAGTGGCTATGGTTACAATATTCCGGTGCAAGACCGCTGGGCGATCATCGCTTACGTCCGAGCCCTGCAAGCCGCCCGCAGCGTTCCCGCTGACCAGTAATTCTTTTTATCCCCGAATTTCCACTTTCAACTTCCTACTTCTAAAATGGGTCACTTCGTAACATCCAAAGACATCCCAGCCGACGGCGAACATATCGCTCCGGGTAAACTTGCACTGCCGATGATGGTATGTGGCGTGATTGCCTTGCTTGGGATCATCCTCAGCGTGTACTTGTTGTTCATCCACGGTGATTCGACTGAGGTCAACCAACCGGCCGATACCGTGCAGGGGCAGTATGCTTACTCGTGGTTGTTTGCCTTTATCTTTTTCATCAGCATCACCTTGGGTGGCACGTTCTGGATGTTGCTCCACCACGTTTCCAACTCTGGTTGGGGAATCGCCGTGCGTCGCTTGATGGAGAATCTGGCGTCTGTTTTTCCATGGTTTGCCATCCTTGCCATTCCCTTCTTTTTCCCCGAGGTGCAGAAGCACTTGTATGAGTGGATGAACGAACACCGGATCGCAGGAACCGGCACCTATGGCAGTGTGACTCCAGAGGTCAAAGAAACCCTGTATGCCAACCATCAGGCATTGCTTGCCGCCAAGGAGTTCTACATGAACCTGCCGTTCTGGTTTGGCCGGATGGTGTTCTACTTCGTCGCCCTCGGTGGTGGGATCATTTGGTTGAAGAAAATTTCCGTTGCCCAAGACCACGACCCGAACCCGGGCGTTGAGCGTCTGATTTTCTCCCGCAAACTCAGTATGTTTTTCCTCGTGGTGTTTGGTTTGACTGCGACCTTCCTCGTGTTTGACCTGGTCAAGGCACTTGATTTCAAATGGTTCTCGACGATGTACGGCGTTTATTTCTTTGCGGGTTGCGTGCTCAATGGCATGGCCTTGCTGATTTTGACTTCCATCCTGCTGCGTCGTGCCGGATACCTGCAGACGGTGATGAGCCCTGAGCACCATCACGTCATGGGTAAACTGACCTTTGCCTTTGTGGTCTTCTGGGGATACGTCACCTTCTCCCAGTTTTTCCTGATCTGGTATGCCAACATTACCGAGGAAACGAGCTACTTCCTATTGCGTAACACCGGCAACTGGAACACCGCGAGTGTCTGCCTCGTCTTCGGCCACTTCGCCTTGCCTTTCCTCTTCCTGCTGCGCTCCGATGTGAAGAAAAAGCCGGGTCTGATGATTCCGATCACGATCTACTTGTTCACCCTTCATGCGCTCGACCACTACATCATGGTCACGCCGGAACGTGGACCCTCCCTGACGATGTTCAGCGAAGGAGGACCACAGCTGTTTTCCACTGGGAACGTCTTCTGGCTCGACCTGATTGCCTTTGTTACGATCGGTTGTTTCTTCGCCTATTTCTATATGCGGGCACTGACCAAGAGCAGCCTGTTCCCACACCGCGACCCGCGCATTCTCGAATCCGCCAACTTGTTCAACTAAGTGACTAATTTCCCTCAGGATATGACTACCCAGTATTCCAACCATCGCGACACACCGATCCGCAGATTCAGCAGTTTTTGCTGGGGACTAGCAGCCTTTGGCTCCTTCGGTCTGGTGTCGGTCATTGCCTATTACTCGACTTCCGGAAATGCCGGTGATGTCGAAACCTTGCGCGCGACCGAACGCCTGGCCTTGAAAGCCGAAGTGGAAGCCGCCCAATCGGCACTTCTGGTCGAAAAAGATGTCGAAGCGGGAAAAAGCAAGCAGGTGCCACCGGCCAAGGTGTTTGATCGCCTCGGCAATGAGATTAAAAGCAAGCCCGGCAAGTCGGACACCTTTGTCCCCGGAAGTGAAGCTCACAAAAAGCAGCTGGAAGCCCTGAGCCAAGGCCCTGGCGACGGTGAGGGCTTGAAACTGTTCCAGGAAAAAACCTGCGCAACCTGTCACGGCATGGATGGCAATCGTCCGATCGCCCCGATGTATCCAAAACTTGGTGGCCAGAATGTCGATTATGTGCTCGCCCAGATGAAGGATTTTAAGGATGGCAAACGCACCAACGGCCAGGCTGTGGTGATGAAGCCGCTGATGGAAGCCCTGAGCGACGACGAAATGCAGAAGCTGGCGAAGTGGATTTCCGAGCAAAAGCTTGAGATCGAACTCAAGGAAGATCACCCCGGTGCAGCCGCCTACATCGCCAAAGGATGTGTCGCTTGTCACGGCCCGGATGCCAAGACCCCGCTTGCACCGAACTATCCGAACCTGCGCGGGCAGAGCAAGGATTACATTGTCAACCAGATGAAGGACATCAAGTCAGGTGCCCGGAACAATGGCACCAGTGCTGCCATGCAAGCGATTATGACCGGCGTCAGCGATGACGAAATCGAGGTCATTGCCGAGTGGTTGAGCACCCCGGCGAAATAGCCCCACCTCTTGTCAGGAATTACCTAACGAACATTACCTTTCCAAACCATTTCATCATGTCCACTCAAAGTCACGAATCAACCGTTGAGGATACCCAACTGCGATCAGAGATTGATCGTTCGTTGCGGCATCCTGTGATGTTTTTCTTCACCAGTGGAGCGGCCTGGCTTGCCGTTGCGCTTTTCCTTGCGATTGTTTCCATGGCGAAGCTTTACGCTCCCGGGTTTTTGGGTGAGTGCTCCGGGTTGCAATACGGCCGGGTGTTTCCTGCGCACTTGAATGTGTTGGTTTACGGATGGGGTGCCCAGGCAGGATTTGGTGTGCTGATTTGGTTGATGGCCCGTCTGTCACGCCAGCCCAGCAAAAATGCTGGTACGATTTTGGTTGCCGGACATATTTGGAATTTTGCCGTTGCCGTGGGAACGATTGGAATTCTCTGCGGTCACGGAACCGGTAAACATTGGATGCAGTTCCCGACCTTCGTCTGGCCGGTGCTTCTCGGCGCCTACGCTGCGATTGCGATCTGGGTGGTGATCAGCTTCCGTATCCGCCGTGGTGATTCGACCTATATCTCCCAGTGGTACTTGCTTGGCGCGACCATTTGGTTCCCTTGGATTTATTTGACGGCCAACCTTTACGTCAATGTGTTTGATGTGCAGCCATTGATGGCCGCCGCGATCAACGCCTGGTTCCGCTTTGCCCTGATCTTCTTGTTCTTCACGCCGATTGCGATTGCATCGATCTATTACATCGTGGCGAAGATTACCGCCCGCCCAATCTATAACTCGACCTATTCGATGGCTGGGTTCTGGGCGCTTGCCGTGATTGCCCCTTGGGCAGGAATGCAGGCACTGATGGGTGCTCCCATCCCGGTCTTTGTCCAGTATGCCGGAGCTGCCGCAACCATTCTCATCGCCGTGCCTTTGCTGCTCAGTGGAGTGAATATTTTGAAAACAACCTCGGGACAGACCGAGGCCATCGCTAACAGCCCATCGCTGCGGTTCAGTATTGCCGCTACGGTTGGCATGTTGATCCTTGCCCTGATGAGTGTGATCCTCGCTCACCCCGCCGCCCTGAAGTTCACCCAGTTTACCATCGCCGGTTACGGCTATGAGCTGCTTGCTCTGTATGGCTTTTTCAGCATGGCGATGTTTGGTGCGATTTATTTCATTGTCCCCCGGATCACACGACGTGAGTGGCTTTCAGCCCGGATGATCCGAACCCACTTCTGGTTCTCCATCTATGGCATTCTTTTTGTTGTGATCTTCTGTGCCTTGCTTGGTGGCTTCCAGCAGGGTGCCGCCCAGGAAAATCACGTTCATCCGTGGAGGCAAGCAGTGGAGGCGGTTTCTCCCTTTGCCATTGGTATGACCGTCGCCTGGTGCTTTATCCTGATCTCCAACATGTTCTTCTTCCTTCACCTCACGCTGATGTGGTTGCGTCTCGGCCGCCGCAGTGCGCACCCGACCCTGCTGCGTCGTGAAAGTGCCAGCGCCTAAACCCATTCTGAAATCTATCCGCTCCTATTTTCATCATGACCTTTAAAACTTTTCTCATTGGAATGTTCGCCAGCTTCGGTCTGGCGTGGACGTGCATTATTGCCATCCCGGTGGCGAGTACGGACGCTCGTCCGCCTGTGAAAATGAACGACGATGAAGACGCCGCCTATTACCAGCATGGTGTCGCCGGACGGAAACTCAATGGAGGTGAAATCTATAAGGCAAATGGATGTTATACCTGCCACACCCAGTTGGTTCGCCCAACCTATGCCGGATCGGAAATTCACCGCGAAGGCATTGCCGGAGTAAAAAATGACGATGGCGATACCCGCCGTGAGACGAGCTACGCCGACTTCACAGGTGAGGACTTTGCCCAGATCGGTCTGATGCGGATGGGGCCGGACCTGAGTAACTTTGCCTATCGTGCTGAGGCATATGGAAGCAAAGTTGGCATGACTGCCGAAGCCTGGATTTTCGAGCACCTTTACAACCCGCGTAACAATGAGATCCGCCTTGGGAAGCACGGAGAGAAACTCGACATGAGTTGGTCAAATTGTCCGTCGCAGAAGCAGATGTTTGAAACCGTTGATGCCGTTGGGCAGGATGGTGTTTTTGCCCTGACTGCTGATGCGGGTGAGGGTCGTGTGATTCGTCCGAAGCAAGATGCCAGAGTGCTGGCCAGCTATTTGTTATCTTTCAAGCGTGATGACAAGATGCCCAAATCACTGGATTACAGTGGCAAGGATGAAGAAGAGTAAGCCTCTCGTTTCAAAACCCTCTCTGATTTTTTCAACAACCCTTTACAGTTAATCAACATGTCCCAGCAACCTACCAGCCAACCGGATCTTGACGATCGTTCGAGTGTGCTAACAGACGCCGCTGCAGCGCAACGTGAAAACCATATGTTTACCGAAGGTGCCGAGCCCTTATCGATTTGGTTTATCCTCGGTAGTGCCATTGTGGTTTTGATCGGTGGTGGTGTGCTCTTCGGCGGTGGTAATCTGTTTAATTACACCAAGACGGTCAAACCGGGATATGAGCGTGCTGCAGCCGAAGGTGAGGAGAATTCAGGACCTAAACCCAAACCTGCCATGGTCGCCTATAACAAGGTGGGAGGGAAAATTTATTCTTCCTGCGCCGGTTGCCACGGCAACGATGGCATCGGAACGGATGCCTATCCTCCACTGGCCAACTCGGAGTGGGTGAATGGTCCGAGTTTGCGTCCGGCGATGATTATTCTCAACGGATGTAAAGACCCGATCACGGTTGCTGGTAAAACCTACAACGGTGTGATGCCTGCTCAGGGATCCGGGATGGGTGCGAAGGAGCTTGCCGGTATCCTCAACTATATCCGGAATAACTTTGGCAATAAAAACGATCAGCTGATTACATTGGAAATGGCACAGGATGCCCTCGATGCCAGCAAGGAGCGGAATGGTGGTGCAATGACTGCTACAGAGCTCGATGCCGACTACAAGCGGGATCTCAAAGGTGAACCGCTGGATCCGGCCACCATGGTCAACCCCAAGACCCTTCAACCGGTAGCTCCCGCTTCCGAGTAGGAGGTTTACCTAATACCACTCCGCAAAACAGACGAGACGATTGATCGTTGTTGAGGTATTTGGAAAAGCACTGCGTGATCCATGAGAGTTCCGGATGAATGACTCCTTTGGCTTTGTTTCTCCTTAGTCATGGTGCCCGCACCATACCTTCGTCGCGCCTTACCAAAGAACTCATTCATCTCGGCTATCGTCCCGTCTGTTTTACTACTTGGTATAAGTGCTTTTAGGAGGATGGCAGTAGGACAGCTTTTCAAGCTGTCGGCAGGCTTGGGAACAAGATCTTGTAGCTTGGGTTCACCAAGGTTGCCGACAGGATGCAATCCTGTCCTACTTTGGTGCTTCACCCGGATAGTTGTTTGGGGCATGATCCGACCATGAAACTGAATGCAGACGTGGGCGAGGGCTTTGGTCCGTGGTCGGTAGGGGACGACGCCGCATTGATGCCATACTTGGACATGGCGAACATCGCTTGTGGCTTCCATGCCTCGGACCCGGATGGCATGGACCGGACGGTTTGTTTGGCTTTGGATCACGGAGTGATGGTCGGCGCACATCCGGGGTACCGCGACCTTGAAGGTTTCGGACGTCGATCAATCCCTCACGAAGCGGAATCGATCACCCGCCTGGTGGCTTATCAAGTTGGCGCACTACAGGCGATATGCGACTTGCATGGTGCTCAAGTTGAATACGTCAAACCGCACGGGGCACTCTATCACGATATGATGCGATGTGAGGCAACGTTTGAAGCTGTTCTTACTGCGGTGGCAGCCATGCCCGGTCATCCGGCATTGATGATTTTAGCCGGAGCACAAAACGAGAAGCGAAAACAAATGGCGGAATGTCATCAGGTGCCCTTGTTGATGGAGGCTTTTGCTGACCGGGCCTACTCCGATGGGGGATCTTTGCTGCCTCGCGGTCAACCAGGTGCGGTTTATGCATCGACCCAACAGATGGTGGATCAGGTGATGCAGATAAAAACTTCCGGGACGGTGACGAGTGTAAATGGCAGGGAGTTTCCTCTATCCGCCGATACGGTGTGCGTGCATGGGGACAATGCAGAATCGATTGCCGCCGTAGCCCGCATCCGCAAGGCATTGCAGACTGGGTAAAATGATGAAGGAAACGAAGCTGCGGATCGAACCGGTGTCGGAAACGAGTTGGATTCTCTACCTCGGTGAAGAGATAGATGTTCATCTGGCGCCGTTGATTGGTCAGTTTTCTGAGCGTATCGCGAATCGATGCCCGGAAGTGATCGAGGTGACGCCATCTTATACATCGATTTTGGTCGAGTTGGATGTGCTGCACGCCGATTTCGATAAATTTCCTAACCGGGTTCGGCGATTGCACTCCGAACTGGTGCAGGGTAAGAGCGATGACTCCAGTCGTTTACATCTCTTGCCGGTGTATTATTCTCCCGAGGTGGCCCCTGATTTGATAGAACTTGCCGACCACTGCGGGGTGCCGGTCGAGGAGGTGATTCGATTGCATAGCTCCTGTGAGTATCATGTTTGTGCGATTGGTTTTGCTCCTGGCTTTGCTTTTTTAGCTGAGCTTGACGAGCGGATTGCACATCCGAGGAAGACCACTCCGCGGAAGAAAGTGGCCGCCGGCAGTGTGGGTATTGCCGATCGGCAAACGGCGGTTTATCCGTCGGAGTCGCCTGGTGGTTGGCAGATCATTGGCCGTTGTCCGGAGCTCTTGTTTGATCGCATGAAGGATCCGGTTTCTCCCTTTGTTGTTGGTGATCGGGTGAAGTTTGAACCCATTTCAAAGGATGAATATCTGCGTGCGGGAGGGGAGATCGGGAATGGTTAAGGGGCTCAGGGTGGTCAGGCCGGGAATTCGGTCGGAGCTTCAAGATTGGGGGCGATACGGTTTTGCTCCCCAGGGGATGAGTCAAGGGGGACCGATTGATGTGCATGCGTATGCCTGGGCGAATAAGCTGCTAGAGAACAGGATGGAAGCTCCGCTTATTGAGTTGACGGTGGGTAGAGCTACCTTTCAAGCGGAGCAGGAGCTATGCCTCGCCTTGACGGGGGCGGATATGCAGGCACGGCTTGACGCTTGCCCGATCGAACACTGGCGAACGTTCAGGATGAAGCCGGGGCAGATCTTGACCCTGGGCGCTGCGCGGGATGGCATGCGGGCATATCTGGCGGTGAGAGGTGGTTTTCAAGTGCCTTCGAGCCAGGAGAGTGTCTCCACGGTTGCAAGAAATAGGATGGGCGGGCTGGAAGGTGATGGACGTTCCCTGCAAGCGGGGGATCGTTTACCCTGTCTGTCTGACCACGGATCGAAGTGTGGTTCAGCAGGTCATGGCTTGGCATCGCTTGGAAATGTCAGGGTTCCGCCACGAATGATCCCTGAGTATCGGCAATCGGTTTGTTTACGCGTGGTGGAGTCGTATCAATCGAGTCTTTTTTCTAGCTCCGAGATGGACGCCTTTTACCGGCAGACCTATTCCTTGAGTGCACTGGGTGATCGGATGGGGGCCCGCTTGGAGGGGGCTGAAATAAGGGTTCCGTCATCAGGGGTGATCTCGGAAGGTTTGGCATTGGGCTCGGTCCAGATTCCGCCTGACGGGCAGCCGATTATTTTACTCAATGACCGTCAAACCTTGGGAGGTTACCCGAAGTTAGGGTGTGTGGCTCGGGTGGATTTGCCAAAATTGGCTCAATTGCGCCCCGGAGCACAGGTTTCCTTTGTCCCTGTAGCGCTGGAGGATGCTAGGGCTGCATGGTTGGGCTTTTGTCGGTTTTTTGTAAGGTAAGTCCATGGACCCACGTTAAGCATTACAGCAATTTTTACCTACTATGATGAAACGAAATTTGATGGTCCTACTAGCGGCCAGTTTGTTGTTGCCGGCGGTGGCCGAGCAAAAAAAACCGAACATTGTGTTTATTTTTGCCGATGATCAAACCTTTGAAAGCGTCGGGGCTTATGGTTTAACCGATTGTAAAACGCCGAACCTGGACCGCCTGGTGCATGAGGGAGCTACCTTTTCCCAAGCGTTTAACATGGGGGCATGGAATGGGGCGGTCTGTCTGGCCAGTCGCGCTATGCTCAACAGCGGTGCGTTTGTGAACCGGGCACAAAAAATCATTCGCTCCCAACCGCATTGGTCTGAGATGATGCGGGATGCCGGCTATAAAACCTACATGACGGGTAAATGGCATGTGCCTGGTAAGCCCCGTTTTGATGTGGTCCAGGATGTGCGCCCGGGGATGCCGAAGGGCTCCGGATACAATCGTCCAACCAGTAAGGAGGATTACGAAAAGGGATGGAAACCTTGGGATAAAAGCCATGGTGGTTACTGGGCTGGTGGCACACACTGGTCGGAGGTGGTCGCCAATCACGGCGTGGATTTTCTCGAACAAGCGAAGAAGGATGACAAACCATTCTTCATGTACCTCGCCTTTAATGCACCACATGATCCGAGGCAGGCACCAAAGGAATACGTGGATATGTATCCGCTGGATACAATCAAGGTGCCGAAGAACTATTTAGAGGTTTACCCATACCACAAAGAGATCGGTTGTGGGCCCGGGCTCAGGGATGAGAAGCTGGCGCCCTTTCCTCGTACTGAGTTTGCCGTGAAGGTCCACCGACAGGAGTATTTTGCCTGCGTCACCCACATGGATGCTCAGATCGGAAGGATTTTGGAGGCCTTGGAAAAGACAGGCAAGGCGGACAATACCTATATTATTTTCACTGCGGACCATGGATTGGCCGTTGGGCATCATGGATTGATCGGAAAACAAAACATGTATGAGCACAGCATGCGTGTTCCCTTTATGATCGTTGGTCCGGGGATCAAAGCGGGCAGCCAATTTGAGATGCCTATTTATTTACAGGATGCGATGGCAACCTCACTCGATTTGGCAGGGGTGGAAAAACCGGCCCATGTTGAGTTCAATAGCCTGATGCCATTGATCAAGGGGGAGCGCAAGGTGCAGTATGATCGAATCTATGGAAAATACGTCAACTCACAGCGGATGATTTCGATGGGTGGCTGGAAGATGATTTATTATCCAAAGATCAAGAAGTTCCGACTCTACAACGTAAAGAAGGACCCGGATGAGATGGTCGATCAGGCTGATAACCCGGAGTATGCGGGGAAACTCAAGGAGCTGAAAAAAGCATTCAAAGAACTCCAGAAAGAAATGGATGACTCTTTGCAGATCGATTAGGCCGGAGGTGCTGCAACTGGCATTTTCGGAGGTTGGCCGCGCTCAAGCTTCCGTGCTAAGAGGGCGAAGAGCGCTGAGCAAAACAGGCAGAGGCCAATGAGCAGGCCGATGATCATTCCGAATCCCAAGATGATGTGCATCAGGCTGCCAAGGCCGGTGAAATCCGGGGGCGGGCCATCCTCGCCACTGGCATCAAACGCAACTCTGGCTGCTTGGATTTGTTGGTAGCTGGTCACGATGGAGACGGTGCCTGCCAAGCCAACCAGCATGGCGGGAATGGATAAACACAGCGTGACAATGTGAAAGGTTCGCTGCCGTTGATACCAGGAATGAAGCAGTGACATCAGATAGAGCCCTGCAAGAAAAGCCGCCCCAAGACAGATATAAAACAAATAGTTCATGGACTGATTGTCGGTATCTATCGAAAAGACAATGGTCATCAAGGTGAATAGAAAGATCGCCATGGCGATACATAATAAACCGAGCAGTGGAGCAAAGCTGCAGGATGAGATTATACGGTAGAGGCTCGGTTTTGTGATTGTCGGGGGCATGACATCAGCGACCCTAGTGTCTCGGGACGGTGACTGTCAAGATGCTGATGGCTAACAGAAAGGTCATTCAAGCCTTTCTAGCGGAATGTAGGCAGATTGGTAGCCATCAGATGGAGATGCTGGCATAGTGGGATTTTCTGCTTGTCACTCGAGGGCATAGCTTGTCAGTTCATGGATATGAGATTGGTGATTTGTACTTTGCTGACGGCCTTGCTTGTTCCTTTGAGTGCCAAGCCGATGAATGTGGTGTTTATTCTGGCGGATGATTTGGGGTTTATGGATATCACACCGAACAATCCGGAGAGTTTTTATGAAACCCCACATTTGGAAAAACTGGCCAAGTCCGGGATGCGTTTTACCCAAGGCTACGCCGCCTGTCCGGTGTGCTCTCCCACCAGGGCGTCGATCATGACGGGACAGTATCCTGCCCGGACTCGCAACACCGACTTTTTTGGAGGCCCCAATGAGTTTCACAAAACCATTCCGACGGATTACGACGCACTGAAGAGCGACAAGTTGGGGCGTTTCACCAAGCGCCCGGTGTTGCCGGCACCGTATGAAGGTTTCCTTGCCAAAGAGCACACCAGCTTGGCTGAGGCTTTTAAAAAACATGGTTACGCCACCATGTTTGCCGGTAAATGGCATTTGGGAGGGAAAGGTTCGTGGCCAGAAGACCATGGATTTGATGTCAACAAGGGAGGCTGGACCCGGGGTGGTCCTTACGGTGGAAAAAAATACTTTTCTCCTTACGGAAACCCGAGGCTGGAAGATGGGCCGGAGGGCGAGCATTTACCCGACCGTCTGGCGAGTGAGACGGTGAAATTTATCAAGGCGAACAAGGAGAAGCCTTTTCTCGCCTATCTCTCGTTTTATTCGGTGCACACGCCCCTGATCGGACGCGAGGATCTGGTGGAGAAATACAAAAAGAAAAAGCAGGCATTGGGGGCCAAGGATAGCGAGATCTGGGGTTATGATAAACCGCGACGCGTCCGCGAGGTTCAGGAACATGCTATTTATGGTGCGATGGTTGAGGCCATGGACCTGGCAATCGGCAAGGTGATGCAGGCGCTCGACGAGGAGGGACTTGCCGACAATACGATTGTGGTGTTTTTCTCTGACAATGGTGGTTTGTCGACATCCGAGGGGTCGCCAACATCCAATAAACCCTATCGCGCTGGCAAGGGCTGGCTCTATGAAGGTGGTGTGCGGGAACCGATGCTGGTTCGCTGGCCCGGGAAAACCGGCCCCGGCAGTGTGTGTAAGACTCCGGTGATCTCGACCGATTTTTACCCGACCTTGCTTGAAGCCTGTGGATTGCCCGCGCTTCCTGAACAGCATGTGGATGGGGTGAGTTTGGTTCCCCTGCTGAAGGACCCGGCCGCCCCATTGGGACGTAAGGCGATCTATTGGCATTACCCACACTGGGGGAATCAGGGAGGGATTCCCGGCTCCGTGATTCGTCGGGGAGATTGGAAGTTGATTGAGTTTGCCTGGGGAAAAGAACCAGAGCTCTACAACATGGCCGAAGATATTGGTGAAGAAAAGAATCTAGCCGAAAAACATCCGGAGAAGGTGAAGCAGTTGCTGGAGGAATTGAAACAGTGGAAGAGTGAAACCAAGGCACTTCCGGCTGTCGCAAATCCTCGATTCAAGGGAACGTTTGAGAAGTGGTAGGCGTGGTCGACCACCGGTGATTGGAAAGATCGCCGGAGCCAACGCGTATCAGGGGTATGCGTTTATCATACTTATGGATGGCCGGTTGGACCTTGGCCGGAGTGTTGGGGGTTCAGGCGGCACTTTCCGAGGATGCACAGGCATTGGGTCAGGATATTTTAGGGTATGGTAAGCTCACCGGCGAACAGCGTGAGCAATTGGTCGAGCGCTTGTCGAAGAAGTCGCTCAAGCCGCTGAGTTCGGAACAACGTGAGCAAATCCAGCGTGCTTGTGTGGATGCGTCGGCGACGATGATCGGGCACAATGCCAAAGGGCAACTCAAGGTGGTGAAGGACCCGGGTGCCAAAGCTATTATGAAACTTGCCGGGGATTACCTGAACCGGCTGCCCGCCGCAACAACGCCAGCCCACCCGGCAGCGGAAGACTTGTTTGGTCAAATCCCGGAGAAAGCCCCCCGGGTAAAACAATCCGTCAAGATTGATCCCGCGGTGGTGCGTTGGCAGGCCACGGGGCTATACGCTGCCCCCGGCGAACTGGTGACTCTGGTGTTTCCGGACGCCTGGGTGGGCAAGGGCTTGCAGGTGCACGTGTCCGGTCACCGTGACAACATTTCGGTGAAAAAAAACCTGATGCGTTTACCCACCAAACCGTCCCGCAGCTTTCCCGTCGACAGTAAAGAAGTGAAGGTTGCCGCTGCATTTGGTGGTGCCCTGTATATCGACACCGGCAACAAAGTTCGGGCAGGGAAATCTTTTCAGGTGCAGGTAAACCATGCTTTACAGGCACCGTATTTTGTTTTGGGGAAATCCGACCCCAAAGCGTGGCGTGAGCAGGGGCGCCTGGCTCCCGCCCCCTATGCCGAACTGGTGACCGATCGGATCGCCTTGTCGTTTCCCTCCGCTTGGATTCGTGATCTGGCCGACCCGACGGAGTTATTGAAATACTGGGACAAGGTGGTGGCATTACACGATGAGCTTGGAGGGATGGCGCACACCCGGTATGGCCCTGAGAGGGTGAATGTGGATGTGCAAATATCCGTGGGTTTGTTCCATGCCGGATACCCGATGCAGGGGCCGCAAAAGCAATGCCGGGGAGTGGTGGATTTGGAAAAACTCAAGATCCAGGGGAACTGGGGGTGGTTTCATGAGTTAGGGCACGAAGCCCAGCGACGCCCGGATAAAGCCTGGGGGTGGAATAACCCCTACACCTTTGATGGATCGGTGGAAGTGACGGTGAATTTGTTTTCCTCGCATGCCATGGATCGCTTGAAAATGGAGAACCGTGGTGGTTGGAGCTGGACGGCATCACCGGAAGAGGTCAGGCAACGTGCCCACAAGGCACTGTCGACCGGAAAAAGTTACTCGGAATTTGGTGCCGGAGAAAAGCTGGCGATGTATCTTTTGCTGCGGGATCAGTTTGGATGGGAAAGCATCGGCAAAGTCCTGGCTGGATACTGCAAAGACCAGGATGCAGGGAAAGCCATGCCAAAAGAAAATCAGGCAAAGCGGGATGCCTTTGTGCTCCGCATGTCTAAACAAACCGGACATAACCTGACACCCTATGTCGAAAAACTTTGGGGCGTGAAGATCAGTCCCGAGACAGCTGAACAATTGAAAGCATTACCTGTGTGGATCCCCAAAGGGTTCGACAAATATATGGAAGGGTAATAAATCTCAACTGTGTGAGGCTGTTACCTTGCAAGGCTGATTTTTAGATTCCGAATCGTCGGCTTATATGTTAGGTAGGGGATGTGACGACGCAACCTCCACCGATGCAAGCTCCCGTGACGCCCCCGACTGCCTACCCGGTGGATCCGAGGGTGAAAGATGACGAGCATTTGCGCCTGCTGGCGGTGTTTCATTATGTGTATGCCGGATTGACGGCCGCAGGTTTGATTTTTTTGGTGATCCACTTCCTGGTCATGAAATCTGTGATGATGACCGTGCAGGAGGTTGATGTTGCAACAACGGGGTCTACTCCCGCCGGTCCCTCACCGACCGCGTTGATGGGTGTGTTTGTTTGGTTTTATCTATTGTTTGGATTGCTGATGCTTGCGATGACTCTGGCTAACGCTTATTCGGGTGTTTGTTTGCGAAAGAAAAGCCGACGGACGTTTTCCTTGGTGATTGCCGGTGTCAACTGCCTGAACATGCCTCTCGGGACTGTGCTTGGAATCTTCACAATCATGGTCTTGGTCCGGGATTCGGTGGCGCGGGCGTATCAAGAGAGAGAGCAGCGATGATGACCGACCGTGAGTCATATGTGGCACTGAATATGTTGCCTAAAATCGGTCCCGTGCGGGTGCGCCGCCTGATCGAATCCTTGGGAGGTCCAGAGCAGGTTCTCTCGGCGACACACTCCCGCCTGCAGGTTGTGGACGGGATTGGCCCCGAAATTGCCAAAATTATTCACGATTGGGAAAGCCGGATTGATCTGGCTGAGGAAATACGCGAGGCGAATCAGCGTGGTATCGAGGTGGTGACACTCGCAGATGAAACGTATCCGGCGGCGTTGCGTCACTTGTATGACCCTCCCTTGGTTCTTTACGTCTGGGGTGATTTGCAGGAGAGGGACCGTCATGCGCTGGGTATCGTCGGTTCGAGAAAGTGCTCTCATTATGGCACCCAGTGTTCGCGGCAGTTTGCCTTTCAGTTGGCGGCCAGTGGTATGACGGTGGTATCGGGTTTGGCCAGAGGGATTGATACTCATGCGCACGAAGGGGCGATTGCGGCCAAGGGGCGGACGATCGCGGTGATTGGTTCAGGACTTGGTCAGGTTTACCCACCTGAAAACATGGGACTGGCAGAAAAAATTGCTTCTGGTTTTGGCGCTGTGGTTTCCGAGTTTCCCTTGCATACGGCCCCGAGTAAAAAAACATTCCCGATGCGCAACCGGATTGTCGCCGGTTGGTCTCAAGCGATGGTGGTTGTGGAGTGCCCGGCTTGGTCAGGCGCCTTGATCACGGCTAACCTCGCAGGAGAGATGGGAAAGCCGGTTTATGCCGTGCCCGGTCAAATTGACCGACCGAGCTCGGCTGGTTGCAATCGGCTGATCCGCGACGGGGCGATTCTCGTGACAGGCGGTCAGGATATTCTCGATGATTTTCAAATGCTGCCTGTGGCAGACAGCATCCAGGTTGGCTGCGGGAGCACTTCTGAAAAACCAGATCGATCCGGAGAGGCGACCAGTCGTGGTGCCGATCTACCGATGTCGGATGATGAGCAGGCGATTCTGCAGGTTCTCGACCAGGATCCGATGTTGATGGACCAGCTGTTGGAGGAGACCGGGTTGGCGTTACCCACTCTCAATGCCACGCTGTTGAAACTCGAAATGACAGGTCGTTTGCGCCAGTTCCCGGGTGGGCGAATTGGCAGAAAATAAGATTGGCCAGACTGAGAAACCTCGCTAGAGTATGATTTTCCATCCCTCGGAATCCTTGATTCTACTGATAAAAATAACCTGTTATCTTCATCCTGTTCAAAATTGGCACGATGCTTGCTTGCCATCATAGACACGGAGGATAAACTAGCCACCACCAACCATCATGAAAAAGATCGAAGCCATTATCAAACCCTTCAAACTGGAAGAAGTGAAAGAAGCCCTTGCCGAAGTCGGCGTACAGGGGATGACCGTGACCGAAGTCAAAGGATTTGGCCGTCAAAAAGGCCACACTGAAATTTACCGCGGAAGTGAATACACCGTGGATTTTCTTCCCAAAGTGAAGCTTGAAATCATCGTGGATGATGAGAACGCCGCTACCGTTGCTGAGGCAATTGTTAAAAGTGCGAACACAGGCAAGATCGGTGACGGCAAGGTCTTCATTTCTCCTGTTGAAGATGCTATCCGCATTCGGACCGGTGAGACCGGCAGCGATGCTGTGGCCGTCAATTAATGATTCATTTTCGCCAGTTGCGGTTGATCCTCTGGCGATTCCCGTTATTCTGACCGGGTCATGGTATCCATTGAGCCGGTCAATATTCACTTCTCCATACCTGCCACCGATCCCCTTGGGCGCGAGGCAGTGCTGGGGAAGTTGCGTTTTATGCCCGATCGTGTTGCCTTGAGTTGGCGACTAAAGGGAAATGTGTTTCGCGGGGGGAAGAGTGAGATGTTGACCATCGACCTTCCCTACGGACAAATTGACCATGTGGAATTGGTCAAAAAGTGGTTTCGGATCCGTAGCTTGGTCTTACGCATTGCGGACCCCTCCTTGGTCAAGGACATCCCCGGAGTGGATATGGGAAAAATGGTGCTCGAAATCGATGACCGCTCCCGTCAGGAAGCGAAGAAGCTGGCTGGACTGATTGATTTCAAGCGCTCGATGTTCATATTGGACGAACACGAGACCCGATTGGCGTCGATGCGCGATTCTCTGGATGACTCCTAGATTGATCGAAGCACCCGGCAGGGGTTGCCGACTGCGACGCAATTGTCCGGGATATTTTTGGTGACCACGCTGCCTGCTCCGATGGTGGTGTTTTTTCCGATGCTGATGCCAGAGAGGATTGTGGCACTGGATCCAACCCAGGCACCCTCTCCAATCCGGACGGGTGCTGAAGTCGTGGCGTAGCCCTGATGTTTGCCGTCATGTTCAAGGATCCGTTGGCTGGCCTCGACTGGATGGCTCGCGGTGCTGATATTTACCCCGGATCCAATCAGGGCATTGTCGCCGATGTGGATGTGGTTATTATCCACAAAGGTGCAGTTCAGGCCAATGTAGACATGGTCGCCGATGAAGATGTGTTTGCCGTAGTCGCAGTAGAACGGGGTGTCGATGTAGACCTGATCTCCCAGTCCGCCGAGAAGCTGCTGAAGAATGTGAGTTCGTGCTGTCAGGTCATCGGCGGCAAGTTGGTTATACTGTCCGGTGAGCTTCCGCGCTTGCACAATCATTTCAATGAGCTCGGGGGCCGATGACTCAAAGGGTTCACCTACCAGGCATTTTTCCAATTCACTTCGTTCCGTCATGCGAGCACCCTAGCGTGTTTTAGTTGGGTGCGCTAGTGGGCATTTGAATGTTGCGGGGGGGAAGGTTGGGCGTTCCATAATTCCCGGCAAACGGGTAGTCCTCCGAATCCTTCATTGACGGTGATTTGGATTATTTTGGATGGATGCATGTCGTCGGAACAGGAGACGGGTTCGGGATAGATGGGCAGGCTTGCTCCTTCGCGGACAAAAACGGGTAGGTGACTAAGGTCATGGTGCAGCTTGCGTAGCCACTGGCCGCCAGTGATGTGTTCCCCTGTCCAGAAATCAATCCACGAACCGGCGGGTAGGTAAACATCTCTCAGTCCTTCGTCATTCATGATCGGGGCGACGATAAAATCGTTCCCAAAGAGGTATTGGTCGTCGATGTGCCAGCAGCTGGTATCGGGTTCATCGGCGAGGATGAGGGCTCTGAAGACGGGCAGGCCGGCAGAGGCCGAGAGATTGGCCTGTTCCATGATATAGGGGATCAGAGCGTAGCGGAGTTTCCACCATGTGCGGATGCGGTTTGCGATGGCCGGGTATTCGTAGGGTTCGCGTGGACTGCAGCCGTGGTAACGGATATGGGAAGAAAACACCGCCAGCTGGGTCCAGCGCATGTAAAGGTTGTCCGAAGGCCAACTATTCATAAAATCGGGTGTCCCGTGGAACCCGGGAACGTCGTGGGACCAGTAAGTGAAGCCGCTGAGCCCCAGATGGAGACCTCCTCGAATGGTGGCGGCCATGCCCTCCCATGAGCATTCAGCGTCGCCTCCCCAATGAACCGGATAGCGCTGGCAGCCAGCCCATGCGGCGCGAGCCCAAATCAGCGATTGACCTTCACCGAAAACGGATCGTGTGCACTCGAATGCTGATTTCTGGTAGAGCAGTGCATAGCGGTTACGCAGTTTGTTTGCTGTTAATCCGTGATACTCGGCTTGCATCGGGATGTTTTCGCCGAAGTCTGTTTTGATCGCTGATGCCCCCAGTTTGAGAAGGGGCAGGATGAGGTCATTTTGGTACCATTGCACGGCGCCGGGGTGGCTGAAGTCGATAGGGCCGAGAATCCCCTGCCGGCTGAAATCGGAGCCTGCATCTTGTTTCTCTTTGACGCGGGGAAGGTAGCCCATGAACTGGGCATGCTCTGAGACTCTGCTTTGTTCCGAGATGTCCGGGGTTTGCCAGAGCGTGATACGAAATCCTTGCTGGCGCATCCCGGCCATCCATGAAGCGGGCTCGGGAAAGCTCTCGGGGCTAAATTGCCAATCGCAGACCCAGTCGGTTGGAAACCAACCGGTGTCGAGATGCAGGACATCGCATGGATAATCCTCATCGCGCAGCCGTTGAGCGACTTGCTGCACTTCTTCTGCCGAATAATAGGTCATCCGGGACATCCAGATGCCATAACTCCAGGTTGGAAGATCTGGAGCTAATCCGGTCAGGCTGACGTAGTTGTGTAGAATGGATGCGCTTGAACCTCCGCCACACAGAAAAAGATCCAGTGAGTCATCTTCGACGAGCCCCTGCGCGGCCCGGGTGGAGAGGTCGGCGAGCGAGAGGTGGATGCGATTACTGCTGTGAACGAAGAGACCGTAGGGGCGGCTGGAAAGGAAGAATGGAATGTTTTTGTAGGTGCGCCGGGAGTTGACTCCCAGTCCGTCGTCATTTTCAAGTGTGATGGTTTTTCCCGACAGATCCATTTTGGCAAAGCGCTCACCTGTGCCGGCAAACCGTTCGTCACTCGATGCCTGGAATGAAAAGAGGGTGTGTTCAATCCGGCCATTCTGTTCGAGATAGCCCAATGCCACTGAATCTGTGATGCCGTGAGCAAAACGGTCGTAGGATGCCATGGGAACCTTGGTGACGGCATCGGGAAACCACTCGGCCTCGAAGAGTTTCTCGCCGGGAGGAAGGAGGTCGCTCCATTGTCGGGTCGGAATGGAAGCCAGATTGAAGCGTGCTCTTACCCGCTTGCTCGGGTCGCGCAGTTCTATCTGGTCGCCGGTCTGTCGGATGCTCAGAGCTTGGGGCTTCGGCATCGTTTCCGGGTTGAGCATTTCACTCTCCAGCTCGGCATGATCGACTGGGTCGAAGCTGATGCGCAGGATGTGGTCGCCGTAGGCGCGAACCCGCAGGATGTGATGAACCAAGGGCGTAGATGTTTGCCTGATCAGGCCGGGTTGGCCGGCGTAGGCGGCAAAAGGAATTGTCAGCCGGGCTTCACCATTGACAATTTCCATATCGGAAGTGGGCAAGGGAAGGCGCAGGACCGCGCCTGCCGGGACGTGGGTGAAGGAATGATTCATGTTGAGAAGAAGAACGCGAGGAGCATTAATACAGCGTATTTTGTCACCTCCTCTTTTGCGATGAAAAGCGAAAGAGGCAGGGGTGAGGCATGATGATCTTCATAGGTGAGTCGTCAGACGAACCTTTCGAGTTGTGCAAGTTGGACGTATTCCGTGAGGGGTGTCGGATTACCTCTTGCGGCGCAGGACCAGAGCGAGTCCACTCAAGCCGAGTAATGTAGCGGAAGAGGGTTCGGGAACAGCCGTGAAGGAAAGGTTGTCAACGGTGTCACCTGAGAGGGCGTTACGAATATAGAGGCTGTCCCAATTGAGTGGGTTTTTGCCGTCTGAGGCATTCGTATCCAAAGCTGAGAAATCAAAATCGGTCATGCCTGTGGGTGTTTGCCAGGTGCCGCCGCTGTCTTTGTATTCAAAGGTGCCGGTTTCGTTGGTCAGATCGATGGTGAGACGAAGGTCAACACCGTCTGCCGTATAATACCCATCCGTAGAGGAGGCAATTTCAATACCGCCGCCTGTGCCGCTTCCCAAATAAACGGCCCATCCTTTTTCCCGTCCTGCACCGAAATAAAAACCAGGGTTGATCGAGGTTCCGTCAAAATAGGCGAGGCCTGCCCGGGAGAACCGGGTGCCGATTCTGGCAGAAAGTTCAAAGGTGAGGGTTGTCGTTGCTGATGTTAGGTAGGCGTTGCCATCGTGGCGGTAGGCATGTCCTGAGCTATTTTTAGAATAGGCCACATTTCCGTCGAAGCTGCCAGTAGTGAAGTCGTTTCTGACATTGACCGATCCGAGATTCTTAACCCAACCGCCTTGACCGTCGATGCTGGTCCCAGGATTGTATCCGCTGCCGGTGAGTCCGTCGAAGTTTTCACTGACAACAACGCTGGCCGCCTGTGCAGAGATGCCACTGCAGAGGAGTCCACCTGTGAGCAGAAGGGCGCCTGCTGAGAATGATTGTTTTTTCATGTGATTGTTGGTTGGCTTGTTATGCGTTTTCTAAAAAGCATCTGTGGGTGAGCTACACGCCTTTTGACGCTTCTTTTTAGAGAGCTTAGTTGAAGTTGTTTCCCGGCTGCGTCAACCTTTAAACGAGAGGTGGAGCGATTGTATAAAAATACAGATTAAAAAGGTAAAAGTTGTGGCAGGGTGTATAGGCTGAGCTTGGGAGAAAAGCTTTTGTTTACCTCTTTCGGCGCAGGATCAGAGCGAGTCCACTCAAGCCGAGTAATGTAGCGGAAGAGGGTTCGGGAACAGCCGTGATACTGATGTTATCCATGCCTCCGAAACCTCCCATGCTTGCATAGAGTCCCGTCATGTCTGAGCCGTTTATCGTTCCGAGGTTCATGTTGATGTTCTGAAGGCCTGCAATCGCGGTTCCTGATTCACTTCCTATATCGGCCAAGGAGATGGAGATCGCTCCGTTACCTCCATTGGCAGCCAGGTCTACACTGGCCAGTAGGTTTTTGTATGTGCTGGCTGATCCTACCGAGGTCCCGCTTGTAGTGGTTCCGTTGAGATCCGTGAAAGACCACTGGCCTCCTGTGACACCAAAGCCAAAAAGGAGCTTGTTGAAGCTGTCTGTTAAACCGAATCTGGAAAACCTGGAGGTTCCGGCTCTTACGTCTATCGAAAGCGTAAAACTCGAACTGTCGGCAATAAGATAGGAAAAGCCGGCATTGTTTTGTCGTGTCGAGGTGCTTGTGCTGTTTGCCAAGAGGCTGTTATTGCCACCGAAACTCGCATCTCCTGATCTTACACGTAGGGAGGTGGAAGCTCCTGATTCGTTGATCCACCCATCTTGGCCATTGAGTAAGGTTCCGTAATTGTTCGTTGAAAGGAACCCCGAGCCATTCAAGCTTTCAAAGTCATAGGTGTAGGTTGTGGCGGCTTCAAGCTGTGGTAAAGACCATAGGCAGGTCAGTGACAGTAATGAGCCATACAGCTTCACTTTCGAGTGGCGGGCGGTGGAAGATGTGGTCGTTGAGGTGCAATGTTTTTTCATGCCAATGTCAGGGAGAAATGGATGTCTGAGCTTCAGAGATGGTGACTACTGAAATAGGGGCTTGGGTAGGGGTGGATCAAGCTCGCAATGCGAAACGAAATCGATGGACAACAATACGCGACAATATGACAAATGAACGTTTGTGAAGAATGAGCATTTGGGGGCGCGAACACCTTTAGGTGTATCTATTCTTGTCTTGTTTTCTTGTTTTGAAGGCTAGATTCAAAATGACCAATCGTCGGATAAGGGCGATTGACAGATGACCTTGGAGGAATTATCAACATCATCGCTTATGAACGACATGGTGACACCCTATGAACCGGCTTTGCGTTTGCGAGTTGGATTCGGCCATACGGTTCCTGTCGAGGGTGCATCGGGAGGTTCTCCTCGTCGCCGGCGGACCCTGCGTCCTCAAGGAACTCCTGACTGGTGTCTCTTGATTATCTTAAAAGGTCACTATGTTGTTTCTCCCGAAAGTGAGCATGCCATCGATCTTCATCCTGGTAGCGCGGTGCTTTTTCCTCCTCATCGCACACAGGATCACATTTTACATGAAAGTTGTGACGAAGGTAAAATGTTTTGGGCTCACTTTTTTCCAGAGGCCTCGATGCTCCCCTACTTGGATTGGCCGAAACCACCGAAGCAAGATGCGCGGGTGATGCGTTGGGATTCTGCCTCGTTTCTCAATGAGCAGATTCATGAGGCTTGCAGGCATTGTGCGCAATACATGGATTCAAATTACGACAGAAAACGTTCTTTGGCCTTGCTAAGGTTAGAGGAAGTTCTGGGGCTGATTTACCAGTCGCATCCGGACAAAAAAATCAAGCAAATGGATGACAGGGTGGTTCAGTCGCTGCAGCATATTTCCGACGGTATTGGATCACCTCTTAGTGCACAAATGCTCGCGGCAAAAGCGGGTTTGTCTGTTTCGAGGTTTTCCCTTTTGTTTCGGCAAAACATGAAGTGTTCGATCATGGAGTACGTGGAAGGGCAGCGTTTGTCCATAGCGAGGCGTATGCTGGCCGATACTACCCTTCCGGTTTCTCTTATCGCAGAAACATGCGGTTTTTCATCCGTCTATTATTTTTCAAAACGGTTTCGTAAGTTCCATGAAATGAGTCCTTCGGAACACCGGCATCAGTCTAATCTTTGAACTTTGTCATAGATGCGGTTTGTTGGCTTCTGCATTTGTTTGGGTGAGGGCATCAGTTAGGGGGGGCTTGACAATGGTTGCTCACTGCCGTGCCCGTATCGGATGGTCCTATTTTCTTCCGCCTGAAAATATGCAGGTGAGCAAGTGGACGTGGATTTCTGATAGAAGAAGGGGAGCCCGATTCTATCGCAGTTGGACGTGGTAGCGGAGGAACATACGTTCACCGTGCAAGGGAGAGTCGGATTCAAAAATCATTTCGGCGTATCCATCCGATGTAGGGGTGATCTGGATCGGAGAAAAGCGATCATCCACAGCTTCCCAATCGATGAGATTGCTGGACTGTTCGATGCTTCCAACAAGGTCTTCCGCCGCATAGTTCCGTTCCAAAACCAATGCGGTGTTTCCGTTGGGAAGAATATGGTTTTTTTGTGCGCGGACGGCATAAGTGAGTAAACTGCCGTGATACTGGTTATCATAGGTTGAGCCGTCGGTGTACCCCGGAGTTCCGGCTATGGCTGTGCTGGATCGCCAGTTGAAGGCGTCGCTATGATCGGGTAGCCCGATCGGGTCAATGAGCACAAGGCTCGCACCTTCACCATCCGGCGGTGTCGGCCAGGGAGAAACATCATCATAGGTGAAATCGTGAATTGCCTCTCCGGCACCAAAGGAGAGTTTGAGTCGTTCCCCGCCGTTATCGAGTTTGCCGCTCCATTGGCCCGCAACTCGGGAGTTGTTGCCATACCGATAGCTAAAGGCGCCCGCGTCTTCGACAAGCAGCACATACTCACCGGGGGCGAGCGAGGTGATGCCGCTGCCAGCAAAGTCAAAATCAACCCCTTTGGTGAAACGCAGTTCTGTTAGGTTGATGCTTTGATCGCTGACGTTGCGGATTTCAACAAATTCGAAATCGTCGGCATCGATGAATCCTGCTGCCCGTTCCGAGGAGGTAGGTGGTGGTGGGTGGTACATGATCTCGCTGATGACGAGACTTTCTTTGAATCGACTCAGATTGGATGCAGTGGTGGTAAATTCAATGGGGGCGGACCAGTGGCTCCAGCGACCTGACTGATCGGCATGGCGCACGCGGGCGCGATAGGTATGTCCCGGGCGGGTGGCCACGGCAGGCAGGCTGAGGGAGTTTTGAAAGGTGGTTATTTCACCGGATTCCCATGGATGGTTCCATTCGAAGGTGGCAGGCAGGAACGATGGTTGCCAGTGTGCGGTGAGTTCGAAGTCGAAGCTCATGTCGCCACTGCCGGGGTCATGTTGGTGGATGGAGACAGCGATGGTGTTGAGACCTTCTACAAAGGCACTGGGGGGAATGCTGAATGGATGGGCTACGGATTCATCGCTTCCTGATGCCGCGGCCGAGGCGAGGGTGAGATGGTTGATGGGTCCGTCGGGCATCTGGTTGCGCCAGACTTCGGCGCCGTTGACATAGACCACGGCGCCATCGTCGCGGATGATGGCGGCATCGATGTGGGAGAGGGATTCTGCGTCGGTGATGTTGAGTGTTGTGCGGAAAAATGTGGCTGCTCGGGACGGGCCGCTTACTGTGGTTTTTTGGTCGGATTCGCCGTAGCCGATTTGTGTCTGACCTTCGGCCCATGTGGAGTCATCGAAGCTGCTCTCTGTCCAACCGGTGCCCGGGTCGCCGCCGATGTCGTGGTATTTCCAGGTGTCGCCGCTGGTGATAAGCTTGCTGGATCCCTGGGCATTGGTGTCGAGATTGGCCACCTCGGCGACGCGCCATTGCATTTTGCCGAAGGTGTTGGCTCCCTGGCTGTCAGAGAATGCGGAGCAGTTGAACTGGAGGCTGTCGGTGGGGTAGTCCGCTTCTCCTGTGTAGCTGATGCTTGGCGTGTCCGGGATCTGCTCGTCACTGGCGATTTGATCTAAAAAGGCGGCCCGCCCACCTGCCAGTTCAGAGCCGTAAACCGTATCGCTTGCAAAGGCCACGTCCTTCATCGGGTCGGTGATGTCACTGAGGTTCACCATGGATTCGCTGCCCGCCTCGGCGGGAGCACCATCCCAACGGTCGCGGTCGGCCAGGCAGAATGCTTCGATGGCGTTGGCATGTTCGTCGATCATGCGGTTGACGGTTTCTTTTTGCCAGAGCAGATCGCGGAACTCGCGGATGAAGTTGCGGTAGGCGATGGTGAAGGTTTCTTTTTCCTGGCTGCTTGGCGGGCGGGTGGTGTCATTGAAGATCGAGGCCCAGGGAAAGCCGATGCCGATGGCGATGCCTGTGGCGTTATACTGGTCGTGGTAGCCTTTGATCCAGGTGGCGTCATGGTCATGCGGGATTAGCCGGAGCAGGCCGTGGATGCTTGCGCTGTCCGGCTTGAAGTACCAGGTGCGGTTTTTCAGATGGCTGGCGGTGGTGCCGAAGTCGTAATGGCGGACGGCTTCCACCACGGCGTGGTAGCGCATCCACTGGTCCCAATCGACGTGTGACTCGAGCCAGGAATCGCTTCGCGATGCGTTCAGGTTGTTTCTGATGTTAGTGAAGTCCGAGCCGTCCGTTACGCCTTGACGGCTTTGGTTGCGTTGCAGGTCGAGCGGGTTGCTGACGCCGTCCTTGAGTTTATAGATATTTCCGTTGGGTAGATCTCTCTCGTCGAGCAGGCGGCCGTCGATATCCTGGATGACGGTGGCGAGACCGAAAAAATCCCCGTTGTACTGGTCGGGGGCTTCTTCGGCGTCATCGATCATGCGGAAGTGGACTGGGAAGAATCTGGGACATTCCACGCCAACCATGCGCCAAAGTTTGGAATTGATGGTTTCCGGGATGCCGTAGGTGTTGGTGCCGCTGAAGCGGGCCATTTTTCCCGTGTTGAGGCTGCGCCATTTTTCCTTGAGTAAGTTCCCGTTTTCATCCCGGGCCTGGAAGTAGTGGCCGCGGTTGAAGCGGAAACGCATCGAGCGTTTGCCGTTGCCGGTGTAGCGGTCGTTGCGCTGCCGCAGCCGCCACAGGACGTGGTCGTAAACGACGCCGTCATAAACGAGAGTGCATTCCCAGTTGAATGCCTTGGTGGCGGCGACATTGTTCTTCGGGATTTGCAGGCCTCCGTCTCCGGTCGAGCTGTAGGCGTAGGCGTAGCGCCGGTCGGCGTCGCGGGTGATCATGGTGTAAACCGGCAGGGTGTTGAGTATGTCGGCGGAATACGTATGGCCGGCTCCCTCCGGGTGGACGGAGTTCGAGGAGGCGGTGTAGGCTGGCAGGCCGTCGTAGACGAAATAGGCAAAATTCCTGGAGCCATCATCTGCGTAGGGCACCCTGATTTGCCCCGCGAGCGTGTCCACGGCGGTGATCCGGTAACGGACCAAGGTTCGGTGTGCCTGTGCCGGCACCTGGCAGGTGTAGATGCTGTCACCTGCGATGGCATCCCCCTGGCTGCCGTCATCGACCATGGGAAGACTCGTCCAGTTAGCAGCCGCTTCAAACTCCGGGTTGTCTTGTAGGGGTGAGGTGGGGGCTCCCGTGAGTGTGGAATAGTCCCGGGGGAGGTAGGCTGGAAGATAGGCGCCAGGAGTAACGATCTGGACCAGCAGCTGCACCTGGTTGACCCCGTCACTGTCCGTGATTTTGGCTGTGACTGTGGTGTGCTCTTGCGAGTTTGGGGCATGCGGTGTGTGTGTGACCTGACGAATCAACGGAGGGGCATTCGCTACTACGACGGAGTTGTCCTGGCTTGGTGTGGGAGGCGCACCACGCCAGGCACCACCGAGGTCGTTATCCAGTCCGGTCTGGACTAATTGCATGGAGTCTCCTTCACCGCCCGGACTAACCGGCCATGGGAAACCGACACGGTAGTCCACGCTGTCCATGAGGGCACCGGTGGCGTCGAGTAATTCCAGTTTTTCGCCGTCGTTGGACAATGAGCCGCTGTATTCCAGGACCTGTGTCTCTGGGGGGATTTGACTGAATTGAGCTGTCAGGGCGGCGGGGTCTTCTGCCAGCAGCAGAAAGGAACCGGGAGCCAGAAAGGTGCCAGTGGGGATGGTCAGCGAGACGCCATCGGCAAAGGTCCATCCGCTCAGGTCCAGTGGAGTCTCGCCTGTGTTCTTAAGCTCGATGAACTCAACAAATTCTGTTTTGGGTTCGGCGTCGTAGTGAATTTCGTTAATGACGATGCCAGCGCTGCTGTTCAGGCTGCTGAGCAGGGAGCAGAGTAGGGCAGCAGAGCAGCGGAGCATCTTCATGGATGAGGAAATGCCCGCCCTGATCGAATAAAGCTCAAGGCGGGCATTTTTTTAAATCGTTTTCTATGCACGGCCTTTGGCCATGTGGGCTAAGCCGTTTGTTTACTTCCTACGGCGAAGGATCAAGGCCATTCCACCGAGGCCGAGCAGTGCTGCGGATGTCGGCTCGGGAACTGTTTCAACCACCAAGCGGGGTCTGAACGCAGCATTGGTGGCTTCGCTGCTGTAGAAGCTCTGCACTCCTGATGGCAGGGGGCTTACATCTGCATTATAAATGACCAAGCCATTGTTGCTACCGTCATTCCATTCGGCGAATAGCTGGCTAAAATCGGCATAGCTCGTTCCCGATACACTCAAAGGAATGCTGATCACGGTGTCGTTGAGAGCGTCGCTTGCAGTCAAAGCAAATGATGAGTTGAGTGTTTCGCTGTCGCCGGGGCGGGATCGGGCTCCAGCGGCTCCTGTCCAAGCGTTTGTGCCGTTCCTGGTATTCCATGTTGCTCCGGAATTTGTCCAATCGGCATTGCCGTCAACGAGGGCTCCCACAAATCCTCTGCGTGAGCCTGTTGAGTCCTGAAGTGTCAGTTCCAGAGTAACGGAAAGAATGTCAGCGGCGGGAATGGACGCGATCGTGCTGGCATCAAACCGGAACAGCATGGAACGCGCTTGATTGTTTCCAGGCGCGCCAAAGCTGAAGGTGCTCTCTGTTGAGTAGTTGGTGTTGGATGAATTTTGCTGGGTATAGGTATCTTCGGTTGTCGTGAGGACAGTGGTTGCGGCTTGAGCTCCTAGAACAGAAAGCGTGGAGCCAAGCAGATAAGGTAATAGTTTCATTTCAGTTGTTGTTGGATTGTGTTTGTTTATGCCGAAGCATCAGAAACCAGTGTTGGCTGGTTCGATGTCAGGTATTGAAACTCAGGTTGTTACCTCTCGGGAATGTGTTCAATTACATTTTGATCTCACAGATCTAGAAGGAAAGTATTCAGTGTGAAAAGGCAAGATGCAGGATCTTGGGTGGATGATCATGTGTTTGTTTGTGTGTCGCTTGTTCAGGGCGACCTATGGATGTGCCTTTCCTTCTTGAATTGGAATACCCGCCTTGGCGCTGGGAGCATCAAGGCGGGCATGGGTTGTTTTCGTGTATGGCCAGTGGCCATGATGCACGAGCCGTTTGTTTATTTCCTGCGGCGCAGGATGAGGGCCACTCCGCCGAGGCCGAGCAGTGCAGAAGCGGATGGTTCGGGGACCGATTCCAGTTGGACACCACTGAGTGTCAGAAATTGGCTGGTGCTGGCACTGGTAAGGAGCACCGTGGCATTCCCGGAGCCATCCGGCGTGAAACTAATGATGGAATTGTTAAAGTCGGCAGCCGTGGCAGTGGACCCTTTTTTGATATTGCTTGCCTGTCCATTGGTGGCGGTGCCAACCAGAGATCCGGTGGTGATGCTGGGTGTAATGGTGTAGCTACCCGAGGAAAAAGAGGAGCTGTCCGTTGCTGACACGTTGTGCCATGCGGTGAGTTGGTGCTCAGTATTGAGGGCGAGGCCGGAAAAGGTGATGATCACTGTGCCATTACCGTTTCGTGCAGCGGCGGTGTCACCGACGAGGTTGTTCCAGTCCGCATCTGTCACATTGACGGCTCCCCATGTGCCACCTGCACGTCCTTGAAAGTATCCACTTCCTCCGGCAGTGATGGTGACGCCAGCTGGAGTGGGCATTGAAGTTGCCGCGGAACCTCCGTTTGGAGCCACGCTTGCGGTCCAGCCGGTTTGGGTTGTTGACTGGGAGTCTTTCTGAAGGTCGAGCTGGTAGACGATGGCGGCACTCGCCGAGTGCGCCGCCATGACGGAGGCCGCGGCGATGCTTACTAATTTTTTGGTTCTCATGGTTATCTTGCTTGGTTTGATGCCGGTCATGACGTGTAGCGTCATGGCATTACCATGCGTAAGAACATGCTCGTTGCAGCGTATGCAAGTGGATTTCAGCGGCTCAGCTTTGGGGGAATCGGATTTAGCAAGATATGGCAGATTGACGGATGATTTTCGTAAAAAGCTGTCCGTTGATTTGTGTGGAATTGCGTCTTTGTTTGACAAAGGGTAGGTTTGTTTCTAGCGGTAATATCAGATGATGCAGTACACTCCCACGCCCTATGAGTCAGCGTTACGACTCCAGGCTGATTACGGCAAGGCCAGGCCCAAAGAGGGCGAGGGCGGGACCTCTGTTTATCGTCGCCGCACCTTGCGACCTGAGGGAACACCTGACTGGCATCTCATGGTGATTTTGGAGAGTGAGTATGTGATTTGCCCGTATTCGGAGCATCAAATAACCGTAGCTCCAGGTCAGGCGGTTTTGTATCCACCGCATATGGCGCAAGATAATATGCTGCATCATGATTACCAAACAGGGAAGACATTTTGGGCTCATTTTTTTCCGGAAGTGACCATGATGCCTTTTTTGAAATGGCCCAAATCAAAGGTCGGTCCGGGTATTCTCAAATGGGATGTTGATGGAGTCTTGCATCATAAGATTCAAGAAGCGTGCGGACGATGTGTTGCTTATCTCGAATCCGATTACGATCGACGCAGGTCACTTGCTTTATTGGCACTGGAAGAAATATTGAGGCTGATCTACCAAGTGCATCCAGGAAAGGACTTGAAGCGTTTGGATGACCGGGTTGCGTTGGCTCTTCAATATATGGCCGAGAATATTCGTGAGCCTCTCAAGATAAAACATGTTGCGGGTGTGACCGGTCTATCTGCTTCCCGGTTTTCTCATATTTTTAGTGACAATATGAAGTGCGGAGTGATGGAGTATATTGAGAATCAACGTATGAATATGGCATGCAGTATGCTGACTCATACGGAGCTACCCGTGTCCGTTATCTCAGGGAAGTGTGGTTTTTCTTCGGCTGATTATTTTGCGAAGCGTTTCCGAAAATTGAATGATCTGAGCCCGTCAGAGTACCGGCAACAATCAACTGAGTGATTCGGATCATTCAGGGGATGCTGTTGGATTTCTATCCACAGCGCTATAAGGCAAGGATATATGTCAATATGCCATTCCAATGTGGGAAAGGGCACGGTAGGGTGCTACCGAATCAAACGTTATGTTTTGGGGTTTACACGTATTGGATATTGTTGCGATCATTGTTTATTTTTCAGTGACCGTCTGGATTGGTTATCGCGCGGCTAAGAAAGTAAAGAATCAAGAGGACTATTTCCTGGGGGGGCGGAATTTTGGTAAGTGGATTCAAACGTTTGCTGCATTTGGTCAGGGTACGAGTGCCGAGAGTGTGGTGACGACCACAGCGGGTACGGGTAAGAATGGAGCGGCAGGGGGTTGGCTGGTGATGGCGCCCGGGGTGCTGTGTTTGCCCTTTTTATGGTTTACGCCACTCATTCTCCGAAGGATGCGGTTATTAAATATGGCGGACTTTTTTGTGGACCGCTATCAATCCAAAGGAATGGCTGCCTTTTACGCGGTGACGCAGGCCATTTTCTTTATGTTGGTCGCTGCAATGGGCTTTAAGGCTATGACTGCGACCATTTCGGCGATTGCGGTGAAGCCCGCGACGGAGTTAAGCCAAGTGGAGCGTGTCGAGCACGACCGGGCCGTCAAGTGGATGGAATTGGAACAATCTCCGGCGTCTGCATTGAACCAAGCGGAGCTTGAACTGCTTGATCAATTGCGGATGGAAAAACCCCAGCGTGAGTTCAGCTATATTAATTCGAACTGGCTGATGATCGGCGTCGCGATCGTTGTTTTGCTGTATGCTGTGGCGGGCGGTTTGGAAGCCGCATTTGTCACGGATATGATTCAGGGGATCTTTATTCTTCTACTGACGATTATTCTCATTCCCTTTGCCTGGACAAAAATCGTTGCTCAAACCGGGGTTTCACCATTCACGGCAATGCACACGCACTTGCCGAATTCGATGCTGGAGTTGTTCGGTTCACCTCGTTTGGCTGATCTGACTTGGTATTACCTGCTGGTGTTTTCGATTGTCGCGGGATTGAACATCATTGCTCCGGCGAACCAGATGACGGCATGCGGATCAGCCAAGGATGACACCACAGCGCGGGTTGGATTTTTTACCGGGATTGTGATCAAGCGTTTTTGTAATGTGATTTGGATTTTTATCGGGATGTTGACGGTGATTCTGTATGGAACCACGGTTCAGGACCCTGATTTTATTTGGGGGCATACAACCAGAGATTTGCTTGGTGGCTTGGGGATTGGCTTGGTCGGCTTGATGATTGCTTGTCTGATGGCAGCGCTGATGAGCACGGCAGACGCCTTGATGCTGACCACTTCTTCCTTGCTGACCAATAATGTTTACAGGCTGTTTGTGCCAAACAAGGAGGATGCACATTATTTGTTTGTGGGTCGGATTTTATGTGCCCTCTACATCGTGGGTGGGGTGGCGATTGCGATGGTGTCGGGCGGCATTATGGAAATGTTCCTCTACATGGCCGTTTTTAATGCCGTGGTGGCTGCTGCCATCTGGATGGGGCTTTTATGGCGACGCGCAAATGCACCTGCTGCGTGGGGTTCGATGGTGGTTACTTTTATGATGATTCTCGCCTTGCCTGCCGGACTGGGAATGTTGCCTGGAGTTCGCAGTTGCGAGGCATTTCATCTGCAGACAGACGCCGCCGAAATTACCAGCCAATACACAGCTTCAGAAGGTGATGTGAAGAGAAGACAAGCGCAAATCGAGGAGTGGCATAAACAGGATGGTCTCGGGAAAGCCTCCGGTGTGTGTCTCGAACCTTTAAAGAATGGGGAGTCGTTTGAAGATGTCCATGTCATTCCGGCGAGTCCCATCTTTTGGGGTGAGTTGGTCAAGGGTGAGGACGGTGAAGTGTTAGGAGATGGGTTTTTCAATATTGAGCTTCTGGCGATTCATTCGTTAGGCTTTGATTTGAGTAAGAATACATCATCACAGAATAAAACTCTGGCGATGTCCCTCAAGTTTTTTGTGCCATTCGGAGTGCTTATTCTGATAGGGTTGCTGACCAAACCTCAAGATTCGCGAGTTCTCGACCTCTTTTATGCCAAGTTGCGCACCCCCGTATCCAGCGATCATGAGGAAGACGCGAGGCGGATGGCTCTCACAACCGAAAACCCGGCACGTTTTGATCACGATCGTTTGTTCCCTTCAGGTAACTGGGAAATGCGCCGCTGGAACAAGGAAGACTGGATCGGGATCGCTTACTCGGTTCTTGCGATCGTTGGTGTGATCGGCTTGCTCTGGGGTATGCTGAGTATCGGCCAATAGACACATGGAGTGGCGGATTTGATGCCGCGCTTGAGCCCTTTTACGATAATTTTAAAACCAAGATATAAATGACCACGGACAATAATGATTTTTTTGCTCATGTCGCCAGCCGCGATAATCAGAGGGTAACTCAGGATTTGTATGAGCCTCAACCTCCTGTGTTAGATCGAGTGGGTATCCCTGCACATCCTTCGCCAAGTGCGGCCCCAGCTTATGAAACTATTCAGGATGAATTCCAGCTCAAGCATGAGCTCAAGCTTCTCCGAGCCAAAATGCTTCCTTTTATGCAGAATCATGCGCCGGAGTTGCCTCGCTACAGAAAGTCGCTGAATCTTTCCGCGTTCGACTGGCGTGAAGAGTGTGAGGCTGACAAGGCTGACTTCGTTGATCAGGTGATCAATGGTCAGGGTGAGTGGGAGAAAGTGACCATTCCCCATTATGGTCCTCCAATGGGTAAGGCCACAACCTTCTACCGGACAACCGTAGAGATGGATGCCGAGGATCTTGCCATTGGCAGCACCTTTCTGTGTTTTAAGGGAGTGGATTATGAAGCCCATGTCTATCTGAATGGTGCCTATGTCGGTAGCCATGAGGGATTTTTCGCACCGTTTGAGTTGGATGTCAGTAAATGGGCGCGTGCGGGTGAGAATGTGCTGCTTGTTCGGGTCGACAACGATGCGATTAACATGGGGAACCGATCATGGGGAAATCCCGAGTGGGAAGGTGATAAAATTTACGGCGCGACAGGTCCGGGGTGGGACGATCCAAACGGAGGCTGGCACCACTGCCCTCCGGGGATGGGGATCTATCAGGATGTAAAGGTGGAGTTTCGTCCGACGGTATTTATCCATGATCTTTACGTGCGGCCGCTCGTCGAGCAGAGCAGCGTGGAGCTGTGGGTTGAGGTTTATAATACAGAGTCGACAGCAAGGCATCTGGATCTGCAATACAGCATTCACGGCAAGAACTTCAAGCAGGAGAACATCGCCGAGGGAACGTATGCCCCGGTGGTTCGGAATCAGCCTGGCTTCGGAGACATGGTGAAGCCAAACGACCACAAGCTGTTGCCGATGATGTGTGGTTCCGGGGTGAACTATTTCAAGATTGAAGTTTCCTTGCCGGACGTTCGTAGGTGGACCTTGGAGCAGCCGTGGCTGTATCAATTACACCTTACACTCACAGACCAGCAGGGAGAGACTGCCGTGGACAGTGCAAGCCAGCATTTTGGGATGCGTACTTTTTGTTCAGATGAGGAACAGGAGCCCAAAGGCCGTATGTTCTTTAATGACGAGGAGATTCGTCTCAGGGGAACCAACACCATGGGGCACCTTCAACAATGTGTCATCAAAAAGGATTGGGATCAGTTGATCGACGATATTCTGCTCGCAAAACTGTGTAACATGAACTTCTTCCGGATGACGCAGCGTCCTGTGCAGCCGGAGATCTATGAGCATTTTGATCAACTGGGTATTTTGTCTCAGAGTGATTTTCCGATGTTTGGAAATTTGCGTAGAAACCAATATGACGAGGCTCTACGTCAGGTCCGCGAGATGGAGCGATTGCTTCGTTCCCATCCTTCTTGTGTGATCATCAGCTATATGAATGAGCCGTTTCCGAACGGGGACTCCAAACCCCACCGTAATCTTGATTTTGAGGAGATGCGAGCATGGTATGACATGGCGGATCAGGTGGTTCGCCAGGCCAATCCGGACCGGGTGATCAAAGCGGTGGACGGGGATTATGATCCACCGTCGCCGGGGATTGCCGACCGCCATTGCTACAATATGTGGTATGGCAATCATGGGATTGATTTTGGCAAGATGCATCGTGGATTTTGGCAGGTGAGTAAAAAAGGTTGGGCCCATGGATGTGGAGAGTTTGGTGTCGAGGGACTGGACTCCGAAGAAGTCATGAATGCCCATTATCCCGCTGCATGGATGGAGGCTGTTGATGGCGATGGCAACTGGGTGCCTGACCCTATTCCTTATAATCAGACACACAAGTTTCACCATCTCTGGTATGAAACACCGAAAGGTGGGGCTCCGGCGTGGGTGGCAAAAAGCCATGATTTCCAAGCAATGGCGTTACGCCATATCGGGGAGTCGTTCCGGCGTGATAACCTCTGTGTGACTTGTGCTGTGCACTTATTTATTGATGCCTTCCCGTCGAATTGGATGAAGACCATCATGGACTATCACCGTAAACCCAAAGGCGGGTATTTTGGTATCAGAGAAGCTTTTTCTCCTTTGGCCGTCAGCCTGCGCACGGATCGATTCTCGTTCTATGCTGGAGAAGCATGTTCTATGGAAGCTTGGGTTGCCAATGATACGGCACTGAATGGTGATGGCTATCGCCTGCACTATCAAGTCGTCAATGTTGATGGTGAATTGTTAGCCTCAGGTGGTCAGCCGCTATGCCTGCAAGCTTGCAAGGCAAACTATGAGGGTGATGTGCAATTTGAGGTGCCAAGTGAGATCGGCGAGCGTGCTGAAGTTCGGGTTCTGTTGACCTTGGTTGACCCGGATGGCAAGGCCGTGCATCAGTGTTCTCAACCATTGGTGGTCATGCCTAAGCCAAGTTTGGAAACATTGAATTTGTATTATCTCTCCGGTGGCGAGGACCTTGAAGGACAGCGTATTCTTGAGGCTCTCGGTGTTCAGTCTACCAAATCTATCAGCGAAGCTGAAACCATCTTGGTCGATTCGCTTGAGGTGTATCAGGCTCATGAGGAGTCGTTGCTTAAGGAAGCGCATTCTGGGAAGCGGCTGGTTCTATTGTCGCTTCCCTCAGGAGAACACCAGATCGCAGGGCTAGATATCGAAATTATGTCCGCCGGCATGGCGGAGCGTCACACGGTTTCCAGAGACACGGGGCATTCGGTGGTTGCAGGGCTTGCGGAAAACGATATGCGATTCTGGTATGATGAGGACAAGGGCTACATCACGCCATTCTGCCGGAACGTGATCAGCCCTCATGCCGGGATCAAACCCATGTTGGTTTCAGCTACGGGAACGAGTGGGCATGGCGGTGTCGAAGAATGGACATCGGTGTTGGTTGCCGGTGAAATCGAATATGGCGAAGGATCGATCTATTTGAATCAGATCGACCTAGGCAATCGACTGAAAACCAATTGTGCCGCAGGAACATTCGCTGCCGCACTTTTATCCATACGTCAGGTGAAAAAGAGCCCCGATCCTCAAGGGTGCCTTGTATAGAAGGTTTTATTATTAGTTAGAAATTAATTCTTAAGAAGATGATCAAATCAGAAAATCCAGGAGCCAAGTGGTTTCTACGTTTGGCCGCCGCGTTTGTGTTTCAGACGGTAGCGCTTGGTGTCGATGCCTCACCGGAGGAACTCGACCGTTTTACGGTGCATTGGCAAAGCCCGAGTAAGAATGACAGTGGGACGATGCCGATCGGTAATGGGGATCTTGCCGCCAACGTGTGGGTTGAGCCGAGTGGTGACTTGCTCTTTTACCTGAGTAAGTCGGACGCATGGAGTGGTAATGGGCGCTTGCTCAAATTAGGCAAGGTGCGTTTGAAGCTGGAGCCGGGGCTGATTGCCAAAGATGCCGTGTTTTCCCAGAAGCTGGATTTGGCGACGGGCACGATCCGCATTCAGACAAGGGGCGTGAACATTGCTTTTTGGATCGATGCACACCGTCCCCTTGTGCATGTTGAAGTCGATAGCGAGAAAGAGCATCATGCTGCCGTTACCTTTGAACCGTGGAGAACCAAACAGCGAGTCCTCAAGGGGAAGGAAACCCATAGTGCTTATGGTCTTCTCAAAGGGCCTCCCGTAACCGTGGAACCCGACAAGGTCCTGCCATCGAAGAACCATAGCATCCGCTGGTTTCACCGGAATCAAAAGTCTTGTTATGATGTGACATTGAAAAATCAGCATCTGGGTCATCTGATAGAAAAGTATCCGGATCCGCTGATGGGCCGCACCTTTGGAGGTATGATTCACGCGAGAGGCATGGTGCAGAGGGATGATCGGACGCTGGCGACAAAAAATCCGGTGAAACAACTCCATCTGCAGATTCATGCTCTGACGGCCCAGACAGAAACCGAACAAGAGTGGCTGGATCAGTTGACCAAGCGTAAATCTGAACACGACGCGAAACCCTTGGCTGAGGCTCGCCAAGCGCATCAGGCGTGGTGGAAGCAGTTTTGGAATCGTAGCTGGATCTACATTTCTGAGACGGGAGCTGAGGAAAAACAGCCAAACCCATCCAGTGATGCTTACCGGGTGACACAGGCGTATGTGTTGCAGCGGTGGATCAATGCCTGTGCGGGTAGGGGCAAGTTTCCGATCAAGTTCAATGGTTCGCTCTTTACGGTCACAGGTAAGGACGGAGGAACCTGGGATCCTGATTACCGGCGGTGGGGTGGATGCTACTGGTGGCAGAATACCCGCTTGCCGTATTGGTCGATGTTGAGCTCCGGAGACTTTGACATGATGCAACCACTTTGGCAGCAATACACGAGGGTTTTGCCACTACTCAAAGACAGGGTGAAGGCCTATTACAAACATGACGGTGCTTATTTTTCAGAAACCATGTATTTCTGGGGGACGTTCAACAACGCCAATTTTGGTTGGGGCAACCCAGATGTTCATACGGAGAACAAATACGTTCGGCGCTATTGGCAGAGTGGGATTGAATTGACCATGATGATGCTCGATTATTACGACCACACAAGGGACGATGCCTTTGTTAAACAGGCGATCATTCCTGTGGGTGAGGCCGTAACCACTTTTTATGATGAGCACTACAAACGGGGTGAAGACGGGAAAATTCTGTTTGATCCGGCTCAGAGTTTGGAAACCTGGCAAAAGTCAAAAAATCCAACGCCGGTCATCGTTGGTCTGAAAGTGGTCATCGGTCGGTTGTTAGCCTTGGACCATGGGCTGACTTCTGTCGATCAGCGAAAGAGGTGGGAAAGTATTTTGAATGCCCTTCCTGAGATTCCTACCAAGAAGCAGGGCGGCAAGGAATGGATCCTTCCCGGGGAAACCTATTCACATAAGCAGAACACGGAAAACACCGAACTCTACGCAATTTTCCCTTATCGATATTATGGGTTGCATCAAAAGGATTTGGATGTCGCCAAAGAAACGTGGCGCCGCCGTCAGATCAAACGGACCGGCGGGTGGTCACAGGATGCGATCAAAGCCGGATTGCTTGGACTGTCTAAGGAGGCGAAAGGGTATATTGTGAGCAATGCGAAAAGAAAGCATTCGGGGAGCCGTTTCCCCGCATTCTGGGGGCCGAACTTCGATTGGATCCCGGACCAGGATCATGGCACGGTGACGATGACGGCCATTCAGCGTATGCTATTACAGACTGATGAGGAGGAAATCTATTTGATTCCGGCATGGCCGGAGGGGTGGAATGCTTCTTTCAAGTTGCACGCACCGGACAATACCACGGTTGAAGCCTGCGTAAAGGACGGGAAAGTGACGCATCTCAAGGTGCAGCCCGAGTCGAGGAAGCAGGATGTGATCATCAAAAGCGCACAGTAGTGTGCCCACATGGAAGAACGAAATAGATAGTGATGACGAATCAAATGACTCCGGATCTCCAGATTGTAGTAGGCTCACATGGTATCGATGTGTCGTTGAAGTTTGCTGTGGAATCGGCGGATGCCGGTGCAGAGTGGGTGGAGCAGGGGAAACGTTGGGTCTGTTTGTCCCCTCAACTTCACTGTGAAGTATGCTTGAGTCAGCTGGGTGACCATTGTGTCTATGAACTCCGGGTTTCCAACTGTGGAGATCGGCCTGTTGCGATTCAGGGTATGAGCCTGGGGCCGGATCGCGTGAAATGGACGCGTGGCTTGGACCAACCGCATGCACTTTATGCGTTGCATCCCCGGGTGACGGGTGTCAATGATTACGATGCGGATGAGGTGTTGGGCTTGCCCCCGCTTGCTGCATTACCGAAGGACGAGTGGCATGCCTTGAGTGAGCGCTGTGCCGAGTTGCCCCACCTTGAGGCTTTGGTTCTGACCGATGCTTGGGACCGCCCGTCCCTGGTCGAAGGCCCACTGAGCCAGAATCACGCGCATCAGCGGAAACGGGTGCGCTGGACAGGGGCGGGTCAGATCGATTTCGAGAGCACCTATCGGTTTATGGGCATTCGCGAACGGGTCTTGGCTCCGGGAGAATCCATTGCCGAATCAGGTTTTATCCAGTGTCTGCCGAATGGTGATTTGAACAACGCGCTGCGCGATTATTTGGATGCTTTGGTGGCATCCACTGGAACGCGAGCTCCTCTCAACCCGCTGGTTGATCAACGGTTCTTCTGCACTTGGAATAATTACATTTACTGGGAAGCGAATCAGGAAGAAATCCTGCCATCCGTTCGTAAGGTTAAAGAGAAGCTTCCGGCCGTGCAGTGGTATCTGCTCGATGACGGCTACATGGTTTCGCAAGGGTCATCCTCGAAGCTGGAGCGTAAGGAAAATGGTGAACGTATCCATAGCCTGGAGCGGGAGTTGCCGTGGTTTCATCATTGCCCCGGGATATCGTTTCTTTTCGATGGTGGCGAGGGGGTTGATGATGAAAAATTTCCGGACGGGTTGGACGGCTTCGCCCGCAAGGTGAAGAGCTTGGGTATGCGTCCGGGGATTTGGATCGGAATGGAGACCTCGCGTTACGCCCCAGTGGCGGTTAAGCACCCGGATTGGTTTATTGATATCGGGCATGAGTCCCACCTGTTACCCGACTTGTCTGTTCCCGAGGTTCGAGTTCAGATGGAGAAGGCCTTTAGCATTTTGTTTCACGATTGGGGGTTTGAGGCGGTGAAGATTGATTTTGTTACGCATCTAACTGATCACCCGAAGTTGAATTACCGATACCAGGAGAAGAGCGGGGCGGAGTTGAGGCGGTGGTTGTTTTCCACTGTGCGGGAGTATCTGCCCGAGGATGGATTTATTTCACTCGCCTGCTGGCTTTGTATGGGGTCTCCTTGGATTGCCCCCTGGGTGGATAGTTATCGGGACTCGATGGATGCCCGCGATGGCAATTGGCAAACCGTGCTGAGCAATGTGCGTTGGAGTATCCTACCAGCTCTGAGTGGTGGCTCCGGTCAGCCGATTCCCGATGCTGATAGCGTGAGTGTTTTCAAGGGGCTGGAGAAACAAGCCATGCAAACCTGGGTGAACTATGCGCGTGTCGGAGGCATGGTGCTTGAGGCGGGAGGTGATCTCTTGCGTTGGAGCGACAAAGAGGCGGCGCAGGTCAATGATAGCCTTATCGACGGGCAAGCGGGTGGTCGGGTATATTTTGCGGATACAACGTTTTGGTCACGCGATGGACTACCATGTGCCAGCTACCGTGCGCTTGATGATGAGAGCTACATCCTCGGACTCTATAACTGGCAGGATCATGAGACGAACGTCAGCCCCGATTGGGTCGGTCCTATTGGAGCATGCTCAAAATTCATCTCACTGCTAACCGAGGAGGTGCTTTCACGTGATGATCTTACCCATTATCGACTACCTGCACGCGGTAGCGCCCTCTTTCGTGCAATCTAACTAAATTTTACAAATTGAATATTTAACAAACAACCCAAACAACAGAGAAAAAATGAAGAAACATATCCTTAGCTATGGCCTGGCGGCTATAACGTTGACGAGTTCTCTTGGCCAAGCAGGGACATTCCATGTAGCTCCAGATGGTGACGACGCCTATCCGGGAACCAAAGCCAAGCCGTTTGCCTCCCTTGAACGGGCTCGTACGGCCGCCCGGCAGTCAAAAAAATCGACGGTTGTTCTTGCTGAAGGAACCTATCGCCGGACGAAGACCTTTGAATTAAATGAAAAAGATTCCGGGACGACTTACCGTGCAGAGGAGGGGGCCGAAGTCAGGATTACAGGGAGTATTGATGTGCCGTCCCGTGTGGTGAAGCCTGTTTCCAGTCCGGCGATCCTTAAGCGATTGCTGCCAGAGGTGAGTGACAAGGTGCTGGAGATTGATTTACACGCGTATGGAATCAAAGATTTTGGTGAGGTGGGGCCACGAGGTTTTCGTCGACCCTATATTCCGGCACCACTGGAACTGATTGTCAACGATCAGCCATTGGCCATTGCCCAGTGGCCGAACCCAGGCAAGCCGGGAGTGCGTATTGGTAAGGTGTTGGATCGGGGTTCGATCACTCGTAACGGAGAAAAACCGGTTCGAGGCGGAGTTTTTCAATTCGATACCGATCGTCCCGCGCGCTGGGCCAAGGCCAAGGATATTTGGATCACCGGACTTTTTCAAAATGGGTATGCCGATAATACGGTCAAGGTGAAGTCCATTGACATGGATAAGAAGACTCTCACTACCGTCCACCCACATATGTATGGCTTTTCCTCAGGCAGGTCGTGGAACCGCTGGACCGCCATGAATTTGATCGAAGAGATTGATCTTCCCGGTGAGTTTTGCGCCGATGAGGCATCAGGTAAAATATACTTCCTGCCGCCTGCGGGTCTGGAGATGGGCAAAGCCAAGTTGACGATCACGATGCTGAAAGATCCCATGGTGGCCATCGAAGGCGCAAGCGAAGTGGTGTTTGAGGGAATGATCTTTGAAAATGCCAGGGGGATGGGGGTTTATATTGAGCGGGGAGCTAACAACCGGATTCAAGCTTGTACACTGCGTAACTTCGGCATGGTTGCTGTCTGCATCGGTAAGGGGGTTTCTCCGGATCCGGATTACCGTCACGCATTTACCGGAAAACCCGTTTCTCGTGAACTCGGGTCTTGGCATGAACATATTTACGATAACATTCTCTTCGAGCGTGAGGCCGGAACAGGTCACGGAGTCGTGAGTTGTGATATCTACAATATTGGTGAGGGGGCGATATCATTGGGCGGCGGTGATCGAAAAACGCTCACTCCAGCAGGTAATTTTGTGAAGAATTGCGATATCAGTCATTTCAACCGCTGGGATCGGACTTACCGAGGAGCGGTGAATATCGATGGCGTGGGTAACCGGATTGCTCATTGTAAAATCCACCAGGCCCCAGCACTCGCGATTTATTTGCATGGCAACGATCACATCATTGAATACAACGACATTCACCATGTCATGATGGAGGGAGATGATATGGGGGCCTTCTACATGGGGCGTGACCCGACTGAACGAGGTAACATCATTCGTTATAATTATTGGCATCATCTTGCTCCGGCGCATATGACCTGGTGTCTGTATTTTGATGATTCTGGAGGAGACTCCAGCCAGGTGATTGGCAATGTATT
This sequence comes from Oceaniferula marina, assembly GCF_013391475.1. Taxonomy (NCBI): domain Bacteria; kingdom Pseudomonadati; phylum Verrucomicrobiota; class Verrucomicrobiia; order Verrucomicrobiales; family Verrucomicrobiaceae; genus Oceaniferula; species Oceaniferula marina. Next base: position 465,271 of record NZ_JACBAZ010000002.1, read on the forward strand.
TTATCGTGCAGGTAACCGCAGCAGTGTCTTCGTTGCTGGTGGCAGTGATTTTAAGGTGGAGAACAACCTGTTCATCAACTGCCGCAAGGCGATCGAGCCACAGAGGTTCCGTGGGCGCTGCGCTCCCATTTTCAAGGAGCGTATGGCTGAGGTTAACTATAATAAGGGGGTGTGGGCAGAACGCTACCCCGGGTTTGTCGACTACTGGGAGAAGCCAAGACCCCATAATAATTCCTTTAAGAATAATTGGATCACCAACGATCAGGACGAACGCTTCGTTAATCCAAGCGGTGGCGACTTCACGCTCAAGTCCGGTGCTGATAACGGAGTGGCCGAGTGGAAACCCATTCCGTTTGGCAAGATCGGATTGTATGTAGGAGACGGCAGGACATCACTGCCCTTTGGTAAGCCAACGATTCAGACTAACACCCTTATCTTTGAAGATGAGCTGGAAGTAAAACTGGATGTGCCGAAAAATGCAGAGGGCCTTGTCTACACTTTGGACGGAAGTGAGCCTGACGCATCTTCGAAGCGATACACCAAGCCAATCCGCTTGACCAAAACAAGCACTCTAACGGTCAGAGCCGTCGGGGCGGGTGAACACCCGGTGCTTAGCCCCTCAGTAAGCCAAACCTATACAAAAATCAGTCGGGAGAACTTAGTCGCAAAGATTAACTTTCAGCCTTCGGATAAGGCAGCGCCTGACGGCTGGCTGAGCGATGATGGGTCCGTATACAAAAAGCATGGCAAGGGGATCGCTTACGGTTGGAGCAAAGACAATCGTAAGGCCGCCCGCCGTCGTGGCAAGGTGGCCAATGATCTTACCGACACCTTGGTGCATTTTGCAGCCGGCAACCAATGGCAAATGGAATTGGAGAACGGGAAATACCAAGTGGTGGTGTGTTTGGGTGATTCAGAATTTCATTCGAACAAAGCCGTTTTGGCCATCGGTGCAAAGCAGGTTGTGAAAGGTGAGCATCTTCAAGCCAAGCAGTTTCGACTGTTGGCTTTCGAGGTGGAGGTCAAGGATGGCAAGTTGACGTTGTCTTCGGACGCCAGTACGCATGGACCTGACTTGACCCGTATGAACTATATCCTGGTTGAGAAGATGTAGCTTGAATGATGGGTTATCCATACACTTATACCAAGCAGTAAACAGACGGAACTCTCATGGATCACGCAGAGCTTTTCCAAATACCTCAACAACGATCAATCGTTTCGTCTGTTTTGCGGAGTGGTATTATACCAACTCAAAAAACTATCTGGTAGAATTTGAGGTGATCTCGTTTAACCATTGGCTTCGCAGGGAAAAAATTTCGGTAATTTTGGCTCTCTATTTGATGGGTGGCTCCGGGGTACTTTTCGGATCGAATAGATTGAAATAGCCGGTCCCTTTCAGATCCAGTCTTTGAAGCATAGGCTTCAGCCGCTTTTCAAAATCCGCGTAATCCTTCCCTTCCACGGGTGTCCATGTGGTTTCAGCCAAGGCAAATAATCGGGGGTAGATCAGGAAATCCGCCCGTTTTTTGTTGGTGACCTTTTCGGTCCAAAGCGCAAGCTGAATACCAAGCACTTTCGACCAATCTTTTTGGTTGAAGCCGTCCAGAGACTTGGGATAGTCATAAATATTGGGGGTCGAACAAAGTGTTTTCCACCGGCGGAGAATTCGGTGACTCTCGTGCTGCGCAGTAGATATATAACAGGGAATATGAGGGCACAGGATCACATCGTATCCGCTTTTAACAAAATCGTGTCGAAGTTTATTTTTACCATCCATCCACCAGATCTGCACAACATCTTCAGTGGGAACTTTGGCTGCTAGCATGTTCCCCCAGGAAACCCCCTTTTTTCCCAAGGCTTTGACCTGTGAGGCTACACGGCGGTGAAAATGGTTTTCCAAGTCATGTGTGTCCTTATAGGCATGCTTGGACATAAGCTCCTTAACTCCAGGAAGGGAAAGCCAATTCAGTTTGATAAAATGAACTTCATCTCCCCCGGTATGAATCCATTGACCCGGGAACAGACCGGCAAGTTCAGTAAATACATCATTGGTGAAGGTGTAGACATCTTCGTTCGCCGGGTTGAGTGTGAAGCCCGGAAGCCTTTTATTCCCACCACCCGAAAATTCGGGGTAAGCCCTGGTAATCGCCCCTGAGTGACCAGGCATGTCAATTTCAGGTATGATGGTGATATGTCGAGCCTCAGCATAGGCAACGATTTCTCTGATTTGATCCTGCGTGTAAAACGTACCCGGAGCACGCTCCGCCGTTAGCTTGGGGTGTTTTTTTATTTCAATCACCCATCCCTCTTGATCCGTCAAATGCCAGTGCAGTCGGTTCATTTTGCACATCGCCATATTATCGAGTAGTTCGAGAACATACGCTTTACCTAAAAAATGACGAGCCTCGTCCAGCATGATGCCGCGCCAGCTAAAGCGAGGGGAGTCGATGATGCGTGCCGTTGGAATTTGCCACATCCTGTCCTTGATTACCTTGGTGGATTCAATCTCCGGAGGTAGTAAGTGCCTGAGACTTTGGCTGCCATAAAAGAGTCCTGCGGCATCTTTTGCCACGATGTGGATTAGGTTTTTCTGAATGTTTATCTGGTAGCCTTCTGGTTTCAGATCCTTATCACCGGACAGTGAAAATGAAATATGGTTGTTTGTGGGTGGCGCAGCCGGAGAGGTTTGCACGACGAGATCAAACCCTGTGGCTTGTTTGAGAAACTTTGAAAAGTGGCGGGCACATGCTACCGCCTTTGGCTCTGTAGCGTGTATCACCGTCTTTGAGTTAAGCTCAAAGTGGCCCACACCGGCTCGATAAGATACTGGTTTAGGCGTAATCGGGCAGAGCGAAACGTCTGCGGCCCCTACTGTTTGGGCTGACCAAGCGGTGAAGAGGGTCACCTGAAGAGTAGCCACTACGAGGATCCGCTTGATTCGTGATAAAATATTCATTCTTTTGTTCGTAGGATTTATGATTTGGCGAAGGATGGGTGTGGTAGTGTAAAACTTTGCGCCACCCTCTCCGGGGTGCAAGTGCCCGTCCAAAGCTTTTAAATGAAAGTTCTAACACAGTCAAATAAGGCATTGAACGGAAAGAGCCAAACTACACATAACGAAAAAATCATCAACCTTCTTCTCTCCGACGGACTTGAAAATAGTCTCTCGAAAATTGCCGAACTCTTCTTGAATGCCGCCATGCTCCTTGAGCGCATCCACCATATTGGAGCCGGCCCCTACGAAAGGAATGCGGAGCAACGCACCGCCAATGCCTGCGATACACTCAACAGCCAGATCAAACGCCGCACCCGGGTCCCCCAATGAGGACTCGTTACTGCGTCTCGTCACCGCTTTGCTGATCGAAATCTCCGAGACCTGGGAAACAGGGAAATCCTACCTCAAGCTCAACTAACCAAACAACAAACAGAAGCAAAATTCAAACCTTCAACAAAAATAATCAGCCTCTTACAGAAAAATGAGAGAGCGGCGGTGCGTTCCACAGGAAAAATTTCGTAATGGCCCGCTGCTTGCGACAGAGGATAGAAATTTTAGCGTGCCGCGATTTTTATTCACAGATGCTGGCAATTTTCATGTCGCCGATTTAGACTCTGCCTATGGCATCAGCTATGGAGAAAGTTTTGAAAAAAGCAAGGCTGGCATTGCAGTCTTCATTTTTTTTTCTGTAACTGATGCCATGGTCAAAGTCTATAGAATTAACCATGAACATGACAAGTTTCTGTGAAGAAAATCCAAGAGTTCAATCCAAGCTTTCAACACCTAGACTGTGGACATCATTCCATACTTCTTGCGCCATCGGTGCCGGGTAGCCACGGATATTTGCTTCTGCTGACAGAAGCTCTCTTGGCTCATGTCACTGGCATCGCATTCGCGTAATAGAAGGGAGATTTTCTCGGGTTTGTGTCTTTTCTGTTTGTTCATGTTGTTTGGATTTGGATGTTACCAAATCCTCTCACTCAACATGGATCACTTTTTCTGGCGGCGGCCATGGTTATATCTGTCTGAATTATCGCTGAAACGATGTGAGACGCAGGTTTTCTAGAGCCTACTCTTCTTGCATTGAGATTTTGCCTTGCAACGCTACTTATCAGAGGGGCTCACTATTCTCGTCAACTCGAAGAAGTCGACATTGATCACCGCCTTTGATTTTTTCGTGTTCTTAAGACGAATCAACACTTTGTTGGCCTCTTCGATGCGGATGCTCTTCAATGCTATCTCTTGCGAAAGCTTTCCTAGGGTCGCTGTCTTGTAACTTGCGGATACTTGAGCTGCATCATTCTCCACAATGGCATACGACACTTCGATCTGAGATGCAGTCTTACCAGCTTCATGCCCAATCGAAAGTTGATACGTTCCAGGTGCCATATCGACAACAAACTCAACATAGCTTCCAGCCCCCTTAATGAGCGCAGCCGATAGGACCTTGCCCCCTGAAGCCTGCCTAGAGCTACCTACATAATGATAGTTTCCGCGGCTTCGATACTCAGCAGAAGTTTGACGCGCTACACTTTCAGCCTCCAGTTTCACCCTACTTTCAACACGAGGTACAGAAAAAGTCAAATGCTCTGATAGTTTGTCAATCACCGCCTGGCTTTCCTTTTTAGCTGCTATATTTCGAAACTCGTGAGGATCATTTCTGAGATCATACAGCTCGACTTCTCCTGTAATCAACCTTGTCATTCTATACTGATTGCTCAGCACTACATCATAGCGGACACCATCTTCTTCATGTGACATGACCACTGGCTTGTCCCACTCAAGCTCTGACTCATCGGGATCTATCAACTTACTCAGGTTTCGCCCGTCCAAAACATGCGTTTTAGGAAGTTCTATCCCCATCTCAGAAACTAAGGTGGGGTAGAGATCGAGCAACGACACGGCATGGTCACAGCGCCGATCTTTCGCAACCCCAGGGCCCGCTATGATGAAATGTGAACGACAAGAATCGTACCATGGCTTAAACTTCCCCCATCCGCCTTTCTCGCCGAGCATGAAACCATGATCACTCCACAACACAATGTAGCCGTTTTTTGAATGAGGTGATGCATCCCAGGCGTCGAGTAATCTACCGAGCTGTTCGTCAGCGAAAGTAACTGCAGCCAAATACGCTCGCGCGAAATTCTTATCTTGACCCGCATCAACCAACTTCTGATGATATCCTTTATCAAACTTCGCTTTATTGCGTGCTAACAATTTCAGCCTTTCTGGAAGATCGCCAATGTCATTGTTTTGCATCTTCGGCATCTGAAACTTATTCAAGGGGTGCATCTCAAAGAAGCGCTTTGGCAGTATCCATTTCACGTGAGGCTTGTAAATCCCAACGCAAAATAAACTGTGTCCTTCCGAGGACTGTATCTTCTTAATACCCCAATCAACCATCAGCTCATCTGGCATTTTTTCGCCAGGCTTAGCGTAAGCCCATCCAAGAGGCCCTGACGAAAATCCAACACCGGGTAATTTTGTGGGCTCCTTCTTCTTTAAAGGTAGGTATTCCTCAAATTCGCTGTCATTCCTACCATGTAGATTTTTCCCACACGCATAAGTTGCCCAACCGTTATCCGCTAGGTGTTTAGGTAAAGTCCTTGCGTTCTTGGTGTAAAATTTCCATTCCTTCGCCCAATTGAAGTTTGATACGGCTCCTGACTTCGATGGGTGAATTCCACTATAAATAGCTGTTCGCGAAGGAAAACAAACTGGCGAAGGGCAAATGGTGTTTGTGAACACAGTGCCACGCTTCGCCAAACGATCCAAATTTGGGGTTATAGCTTGCGGATGTCCTCTTAAGACAGTCGTCCAGTCGTTCAAATCATCGATGTTTACCATCAACACACTAGGTTTCTGATAAGTATTATCTTCACGACCAAACCCGATTTCGGATAAAAACAGGCAACAGCCAAATGTAACTAGCAATTTCATAATTTAATTTCCTTTCTTCATTTCACGTTGCCATGCCACAAGCTTCTGCTTTAGCTCAGCGACTACTTCTGGGTTATGCTCAAGTAGATTATTCATCTCACCGATATCCTTTGATAGATCATACAGCCGCCAGCCAATCACTGAATCCACAATCTGCAGACGAGAATTTGGGGGTTTATCTGTGTGAACGAGTTTCCACTTTCCTTGCCGCACGGCTTGTTCACTGTGCGTAGCCCAAAACAACGGACGTTCCGCCAACAACTTCCCATCGATTGCCTCGATAAGATTGGTTCCATCCATCTTAGCATGACCTGGGTGAGTTAACACTTTGGAAAACGTCGCGAAGAGATCCGTAGACATTACCGGCTGCTCGACGGTCCTAGCCTTCTTCCCTGGCCAACGCACTACCATCGGAACTCTCACACCACCTTCGTCCAAGGTATACTTGCCACCTTTCAATGGTATGTTGTTAGCATAGGTTACTAACGATCCACCATTATCACTAAGCAGCACAACGACTGTGTTTTTACCAACCTCCGCTAAAACCTTATCAATCTCCTTGTCCAGCAAATGTAACTGTCCTCGGTAGTAATCACGCCCATGCTGGTCATTTGGGAAACCTATCTTCTTTCTCCAGTGCCAATACTTCTCATCCTTAGGTTGGAAGTCGGCGAGTTTCGGCAGCTTATGGGCTTTTAAATAGCCATCTGGCAACTGGTGCACGTAATTATGCACTGCGTTGAATGACAGCATTAGAAAGTAGGGCTTTTCTGACTGCTCGTTGATAAAGTTGCGAGCTCTCACACCAAACATCTCGGTGAGAAATCCATCACATTGTAATCGTTTTTTCCCGTCCCATAACGCCCCCTGATGCACCATATCTCCCTTGAAAGAATAGGCATCGCGATGACGAAGGTAATGCTTCGTTCCTCCTGAAAACCCAAAGAAAGTCTCAAATCCGTGATTCATCGGGAAATCTCGCCCGTCTGTTGACTTATTCGTAGCACCATAGTGAAACTTTCCCACATAGCCTGTGCGATATCCCTTCTCTTGAAACATCTCCCCTAAGGTCGGGACGTCTGCTGGCAACCCTTTGCTCGTATACCAATACGTCCCAAACCGTTGCTGATACGCACCAGTCATCAAGCCTATGCGCGAGGCATTGCAAATCGGCGAAGTCACGTAGGCCGCGTTAAAGCTCACACCCTCGCGAAACAGACGGTCCATCGCAGGCGTTTTCACCTTCGGGTCCTTCGACCACAGCCCGACGTCATTGTAACCCAAGTCATCTACCACGATCATAACCACATTTAGCGGCGCTTCTTTAGCCTGAGCTGACATACTCGCTAGCCCAAGTATTCCAAATATTGCAAGTTTCCTCATCATACTTAGAGAATGTCTTACCTGCTACTGGTTAACACAACAAATTTTATGACCTAGGTCTAGGTTTTGGCTTTTTTTCTTTTCTTCTTAGTCTCAGGATTAGGAGCACTTGCTCGCTCTTTTCTGATGTCAGATTGCATGATCCACTTCTTTTTCTCTATGAGCATTTGCTGAACGTTTTTCAAGGTACTAGCGTGCTCTGGATCTTTCACTAAGTTAACGAACTGCTGCGGATCTTTGACCATGTCATAGAGCTCAGCTCCATTGTCACCGTTTGCGTATTCAATATAGGCCCAGTTCTTGGTGCGCAGCAGCATGCCGCGACCATTCATAGACAGGGCTGCATCACGGACACTGTGGGCCGGGTCATCGAATGTCTTATAGAGGCTCTTGCCTTGAATGTTTTTTGGGATATCAAGACCACAGGCTTCGCTGATCGTGGGGTAGAGGTCTACCAGCTCTGTTAGAGTGTGGCAAACAGTGGCTTCTTTCCCTGGTACTTTGATGATCATTGGGACTCTAGCAGACTCTTCATGAACGCTAATTTTCATCCAGAAGTTGTGCTCACCTAGATGGTATCCATGGTCGCTAGTGAAAATGATGATAGTATCGTCTTCTAAACCTTGTTCCTTCAATGTGGTTAGTACTTTGCCGACCTGTGCGTCCATGTGCGCCACTGCGGCGTAGTAGGCTGCCACTGCTTTTTTCTCCTGAAGTGGAGTGACCTTGCGTTCGCTGCTAGTGAACTGCCCCAAGCCAGCTTCTGGGATATCCTCGTGATCTCCTTCTACTTTTTTAGGCATGACGACCTGATCGATAGGGTAGGCCTCAAAGTATGATTTAGGGGCTACGAATGGGACATGTGGACGAACAAAGCCAACAGCTAAGAAAAAAGGCTTGTCCAAGCTCTGCTTATACTCCTTCAGTAATTCACAGGCTTTGTCCGCAGCTTGAGCATCGGCGTAAAGTTCATCCGCTTCACCGCCTTTAACATACTGGAGGTGGTTGCCGAATTTTACAGGTTTGGTTCCGTCTGGATTACGTTCGAGCATTTCGCCTTCCCCCTCCATATGCATTTCTTGAGCTTTGACGTTGTGGCGCTCGTTCCAGGAAAGAGCGTCATCAGCGCCATTAGAGCCGCTACAGATATTACCAGGAACATTCATGTGGAAAATCTTGCTAACACGGGCGGTGTGGTAGCCGTTGTTTTGAAAGTGCTGCGTCCAGGTGATGCGATCACCAATTTGTTTGCGCCCGCTGGCGTAACCCATAGCGCCACTGCCCAGTGGGTAGTAACCTGACATTAATGAGGCACGTGATGGGCCGCAGACCGGGAACTGGCAGTAGGTGCGAGTGTAGCGAATGCCTTCAGTGGCAAGCTTGTCGATATTGGGAGTTTTACTGGCTTTGTTCTCATAGCATGACAAGGCTCTAGCTGTGAGGTCATCAGCAATGATGAATAGAACGTTCTTCTTTTTCTCAGCGGCAGCACTGAACGTACAGCTAAGCAGTAAAGCTCCAGTTAGAATTTTTAGGTGTCGGTGTATCATATAATCGGTGTGCGTTATTAATGGGCAGTATTTAGGGCTGCATAGCGAATCTCGAGCTAAAGAAACATTTCTTACTCGATTGGGTGATTTTTTGGTCTACGTATTTAAGTGATGATGGCATCCTTCCAGTTTATGGTCCGCCTTGAATCGATTGATGGGTGATCTTACTTCTACTTCTTTTGATAAGGCTTAGCCGCAATCATAGAGTAACCCCGTCAAGCGGACAGTTCAAAAGTAGATCATTGTGGTGAAAATTCGGGAACCGCTTCCCAAGTTCCCAAATACTGAATTTTTGTTCATATAATCCTGCCATACCCTCTAAATGTCCTGACCGCCCGGAAATAACACAAACTTATAAAATTTGTGTTACTTTACCCTTCTGGTTACATATTATCAATATCGATGGAGAGTTCTCGACAGGATCTGGATAATATCAAGCTGAGCCAAACAGGTGACCTGAATGCGTTTGGTGTGCTAGTGCGGGCCCATGAGGGCTGGCTTCGGGCTTGGTTGAGATCTCGACTCGCTGATTGGACGGCGGCAGACGATCTCGCGCAGGATACCTTTGTGACAGCATTTCTGAAAATCCGTGATTTTCGGGGTGAGGGCAGCTTTGAAGCGTGGCTGCAGCGTATTGCCCACAACCATATTCGGAATTATCGCCGGAAAATGCGGGAGGAATACATCGGAGGCGATCCTGAACTTCAGGTACTTTTAGCAACGGATGATCCGAATGAAACGGTCCACGGTAACGCATCACTCGATGCCCTGCACGAATGTCTGACACTTGTGGCAAAACCCGAAATCAAGCTGCTCAATGATCGTTACGCCCTTGGTAAAACCTTGCGAGAGGTTGCTCAGGAAACAGGGGCTGGCTATTCCGCTCTGACGATGAAGTTTCATCGGCTCAGACAGTCCCTCGCAGATTGTATTGAAACTAAGTTAAACCCGAAAACACCATGAATAAGAAAAACCATATTTTGGCATTATTGGCTCTTGTGCAGGACGGTGAGGCGACACCAGTCCAGGTCTCCGAGTTAAAAGAGGTCCTGCGTGAAGATGCGTCTCTCCTTGAATTGGCTAGAACGCAGAACCAAATGCATGCCCGGCTCAGTGTTATTCTTGAGGACGAGGTCTCCAGCGAAAGAAGAGTTCAGGGCATTTTAGACAGCCTGAAGGATGCCGAGACGAATCAGTTTGTCGACAGGGTAGGGCGAAGGTTGAGTCTGCTTCGCTGGAGGAAGTGGGCGATGACTGCTGCAGCATTGGTGATGATTGGTTTGGTTTCAGGGATATATTTTTATCAGCACAGGTCGGCTCAGCACAGGTCGGATCAATCCGTGATGGCAACTTTGCAGCGGGCTATTGGAGTGCAGTGGTCAGGTGCCGCTATCGGCAATGGTTCGGTGCTCACGGCTGGGGCATCGGTAGAGATTGAAAAGGGTCTGTTGGAGTTCGAACTGGCCGGTCGAGGTCGACTGATCGTGGAGGGTCCCGCCCAACTGAATTTTCCGGAAGACGGGCGTGCCATTTTACATCAGGGACGTGTCGTAATGCGGGCCACGGAGAAAGGGCGCGGCTACAGGATAGAAACGCCTCAAGGCAAGATTATCGATATTAGTACCGAGTTCGGTGTTGCCGTGCTTTCCAATGGGCTGGTGGAAACTCACGTTATCGAGGGCAGTATCGAGGCAATTTCTAACGATGGTAAACGTGTGACTTTGACCCGCAATGATGCTATGGAAATGGGGCCCGATGGAGGCAAGCTAATCGCTGCCGATGCCGGTCAGTTTTATACCCTGATGCCGCCTCCGTCCGAATCGAAACCCGAGTTTATCCACTGGTCATTTAACGAAGCCGAAGGCAACATCGCTCACAGCCGGGGTGAGTTGGCCGCAACGATAGCAAACAAAGCCGATATGATTTTTCACAAGATGGGTCAGGGGGCATTACCATCAAGGGTTCCGGGGCCGACCCCTGAGGCGGGAAATGCCCTGCGTTTTGACGGCAAGGGGAGTTATGCCGAGAGTGGTTACCGTGGTATTGGCGGCGGGAAACCCCGCACGGTATGTTTCTGGCTTAAGGTGCCTGAAGACTTTTCTGTGAGACAGGGATTTGGAATTGTATCCTGGGGAAAACATCCTCTTCCTGGTGAGGTCTGGCAGCTATCGGTTAATCCACTGGCTAAAGATGGCCCCATCGGGCGACTCCGGTTGGGCCTTGAGGGGGGGCAAATCATAGGTTCGTCCGACTTGCGTGACGGCAAATGGCATCACATCGGTGTTGTCATGTATGGAGGGGGTCAACCGAATGTGGGGACCCATGTTATTCTTTATATTGATGGTGAACTGGAGCGTCTATCTCGCAGATCTTTGCAGGAAGTCCGCACAGAAATCGATCAGGCCACGCACGGTGTCTGGCTTGGACGTAATGTCGTCTATTTGAAAGATCGACCACACCCGCACGGCGGTTTCTTCCGTGGTGAAATTGATGATCTCTACATCTTTGATGCCTCATTGAGTCAGAGTGAGTTGCTGCAATTAATGGAGGGAAACTGAACGACCCCGGGCGATTCTATCTGATCCAGGGAGTAACATTCTCCGAGAAGCCCTTCTCCAAGTCTGCCAATCCAGCTCAATTCAACGGCCCGCCCCTAAAATCGGGCCGCTAATCCCGCCATTGTTTTCAGGAATTGAGGGTGATTTGGGCGCTTGCATGAAAAAAATGCAATTCCATGTGTTACTTTTTGCGTGCCGTTACTTCTTATATCTAAGAGAGAACATTTTAAAGTTCATCTTGAAGCGCCGAGATCACGTCTGCAATGATAGATTTAAGGCCACAAACTAACATGAATCAAACGATATGAAAACAAACTACCATCAATCAAACGATATGAATAATTTGAACCAGGCAAGCACCTGGGGCAATTATATGACCCGTTCCGTATCACTCACCGTCCTAGGCCTCGCACTGAGTTCAGCTTCCCATGCCGCAGTCCTCGTCGAATATCCGTTTGCCGGTTCATTGGTCTCAACCGACAGCTCGATCTACTCGTCCGTGTCCACCTACGACGTGCGCTCCGCAGCCATCGGGGCGGCTGACGACCCCGGCACGGACTATGACGATGACTCAGCTATCTCAGGCAATGACGGTGTCTTCATGCGTGCGCAGAACACCCCCACCAACACCAGCCCGGTTGGCGTATTCTACCACTCTTTCAGTATGACGGTTCAGAACCTCGGCGTGGGTGAGATTCTCAATCTCACCACTCTTGACTTCAAGTATTACGCGAGCAGAATCGACGGAACCTTCTCCCTTGGTCTCTATTCGGATGCGGTCGGATACACCGGCACGGGCGACAAGCTCACCACTACCACTAACATCAACGCCAACGAGGGATCCACCTTCAGTATCGACCTGACCTCGACCAACACGGTTGCAGGCACTGCCTTTACCGGCCTCACCAACGGCGATACGATCGATTTTCGCTTCTATTTCGCCGACAATGCCTCCTCCATTAACACCGATAACCAAATCCACCGTCTCGACGATATCTCCATCAACGGGGTAGTCACAGCCATTCCCGAGCCATCCTCCGCAGCGCTGCTCGGACTCGGCCTCCTGACACTCTGCAATCGTCGTCGGCGCTAGTTAAAGTCATAAAAATTGGGAAAGGCTGGCGTCCCTGTGTGGGTTCCAGCCTTTTTCCTAGGTGACCGCACTCCAGACACTATCAGATCAAACCATTTAATAGGGTTCAATGAATCATTGTACCCTATCAAATGACATTCACGGTGTAAGAGTGGTTGTTGAAATCCGCTAAGATAACCCCTCAAATTTGAGTGGAAAATATCCCAACCTTAAAAATATATGAAAATATACCTACTAGCCTTTACCTGTCTTTTCACCGCGTTCTCCACGGCTGATGCAGAAGAGCAATACAGCGGTGTTTACCCGCACCTGACAATGTATAACAATGAGGGCGAGTGCGGCACCGGCGCTGTGGTTCCGTGGGCGGGGAAACTCTGGGTGATTACCTATGCCCCACATTTGCCAAAGGGCTCATCTGATAAGCTCTATGAAATCACGGCTGACTTGAAACAGCTTATCCGACCCGAGAGCATCGGTGGCACACCTGCCAACCGGATGATTCATCGTGAATCTAAGCAACTTTTCATCGGACCCTACGCGATCGATGCCGAAGGTAAGGTCCGCGTGATTCCTTATGATAAAATGCCTGGACGGCATACTGGCAATGCAAGGCACCTAACTGACCCTGCTGGCAAGATTTACTATGCGACCATGGAAGAAGGGCTCTATACCGTTAATGTGGATACATTGGCCGTGGAAGAGCATATCAAAGATGGGAACTCTGGAATCAAAGTGGTTGGAGAGGGTGTGAAATCCATGCTGCATGGCTATCACGGGAAAGGACTCTATTCCGGACAGGGGCGTGTGATCTATTCCAATAACGGGATGAAGAGTGGAGCGGCCAGGAAAAACCCCACAACGACATCCGGTGCCCTTGCTCAATGGTTTGGTGAGGGCGACTGGCAGCTCGTCCGAAAAAACCAGTTTACCGAAGTCACTGGACCTGGTGGAATATATGGAAGCAAACACCCCGCAACGGATCCCGTCTGGACCATGGGCTGGGACGCGCGCTCACTTCTTCTCGGGCTGCTTGAAAACGGAGAATGGACGTTTTACCGCCTGCCCAAAGGCAGTCACTCCTACGATGGTGCTCACGGCTGGAATACCGAATGGCCCCGTATCCGCGAAATCGGAGAAGATGATTTTCTCGCCACTATGCATGGCACCTTTTGGCGCTTTCCGCCAACGTTCTCTACAGCCAATTCGGCTGGCATTGTTCCACGTTCCAACTACCTCAAGGTTATCGGTGATTTTTGCAAATGGAACGACCGGATCGTCTTCGGTTGTGATGACTCAGCCAAAGCGGAATTTCTGAACACGCGGACTTACAAGGCCAAACACGGGGCCGCTAGGCAGTCCAACTCCAACCTCTGGTTTGTTGAGCCGACGCAGCTCGACACCCTCGGCCCTCTCATCGGACGCGGTTCCGTCTGGTTGCGCGACGACGTCAAAGCCAATGTCGCCAGCGACCCCTACCTCTTTTCTGGCTATGATTATCGCCAACTCTGCTTAACGCACTCCAGCTCTTCACCTGTCACCTTCACTCTCGAAGTGGATAAGGAAGGGACTGGCAAATGGACGACGCTCCGCAACATCACAGTCGGCTCTAACGGATCGGCCATTCACCAGTTCACGGCAGAGGAAATAGGCGAATGGATTCGGCTCACGGCGGATCAGAATGCCACCGGTGTTAGCGCCCATTTCCAATTCCGCAATCGCGACCTGCGCCCGGCGATAAACGATTCGTTGTTCGACGGTATTGCTACTCTGGAGAAGACTGCAACTACCACCGGCGTAATGCGTAGCCTCGCTTATGACAAACTGGGCATCGCGCTCACGGATGGCGGCTACTATGAGCTGAACCCGCAAATGGAGTTCACCAAAGTTAATGATGCTAAACAGGCTGCAGCATTGATCAAAGCGGTCAAACAGCCAGCCAAGGCATTTCGCGTCGATGCAGCATCGGTGATACTGGAAGAAGACGGGCAGCGCTATCGGTTTCCGAAGAGTGATCGCTATACATCCCCATCCTCGCCACCTGTAAAGCTCGAGAACCTGGCCGCAGGGGCAAAGGTTGTCGCCAGTTCAACACACCAGACAGACTTCGCCGCCGCAAATATTGTGGACGGTAAGACGGGGGAAGATTCCCGCTGGATTTCCAAACAGTCCGGTGAAAAATGGGTCGAGATCGATCTCGGTGAAACAAAGCAATTTCGTAGTATTCAAATCATCACCGGATGGAAGCGTGAAGCCAACTACAGCGTCGACAACATCGCAGTGCAAACCAAGGTGGATGGCGCATGGGAAACACTCCCGGGAGCTGAAATTCGTGATAATCAATCGATAGAAATCACCATTAATTTGCCGAAGCCTGTTTCCGCGCAAGAGTTGCGATTGGTTTCGACTGATCAGCGGCATGTTCGCATTTACGAAGTGGCACTCTACAACCAGATCCTGCAACCAGCCGTCACTGAAAGTCTGGCGCGGGTCTGTCGTGAAGTCGCCACCGAGCGCGATCTGCTCAACCTGCACGGCACCTTCTACGAATTGCCTGCTCGCAATGCGCAGGGCGTCGCCAAGGTCCGCCCCGTGGCGAGTCATAACCTTGCCATCCACGATTTCTGCTCCCACAACGGACTGCTTTACTTCACCGGGTTGGACGCTGAAACAAAGAGTAGGCACATTCTACGCAGTGCAGACGGCAAGGCCGCCATCTGGGCAGGTGTGGTCGATGATCTTTGGAAGCTCGGCAAGCCGCGTGGGCAAGGCGGCCCGTGGAAAGATTCGCAGGTCAAAGCCGGCGTCCCGTCCGATCCCTATCTCATGACTGCCTACGACGAAAAAAGTGTCGAACTCTCTGCTGAATCGGATGCGCGTATCACATTAGAAGTGGATCTTGATGGCACAGGTCTGTGGGTGCCTTATAATATTTTCGAACTCAAAGCCGAAGAGACCGTGACGCACAATTTCCCAGAAGGCTTCAGCGCCTATTGGGTGCGTGCAGTGAGCGATGCCGACACTACAGCAACTGTCTGGTTTAAATATGAATAGTTTGCTGAAACCGATTGTCGCCGCCGTGTTCGCGTTGCTCCCGGTTTGTTCTCTGGGAGCTGCGCCCGTGGGGGACGATCTGGGCTATGTCGACCTGTCCTACACGGGGTTGGCCAAAGTTTCGTATAAATCCGGAGGAGCAACGTTCACACGAAAATACCTTTGTTTCCGTTAACCATCATGCAACAAGTAAAGACAATGAAAATAGACCTGATTAGCCATATTTGTAATCATCTTATGCTCGGCCTGACTATAGGCTTCGCATTGCTTATGGACAGCACCATGGCATCTGTGTTGCCCAAAACGGATCAACCGAATATTATCATTATTATGACGGACGATATGGGGTTCTCTGATCTCGGTTGCTACGGCAGTGAAATCAAAACACCCCACCTTGATACTCTCGCCCATAAAGGTATTCGCTTTACCCGGTTCTATAACACGGGACGCTGTTGCCCAACCCGTGCCAGCCTCTTGACCGGTCTATACCAGCACCAAGCAGGTGTTGGCAATATGACGAATGACGCGGGTCCAAGCAAACCGGGTTATCGTGGTAGGTTGATGGAACGTTGCGTCACGATTGCTGAAGTTCTTGGACAAGGCGGATACAGGACTATTCAAACAGGCAAGTGGCATGTGGGCGACAAGAAAAAGGAGTGGCTGCCGTCGGGCCGAGGTTTTGACCGTAACTACAGTTGCCCTCAGGGTGGTGGGTTCTACTTCCGCCCATCGGCATTTAAAAAAGAGCGTCATGTAGTCCGTGGGAATGAAGTCCTCTACAACAAACAGAAGGATCCTCCCGAAGGTTGGTATGCCACCGATGCGTGGACGGACGAAGGCCTCAAGTATGTCCGCGAAGCGGTTGAAGAGAAGAAGCCATTTCTATGGTATCTCGCCCATAATGCCCCGCATTACCCACTGAAAGCAAAGCCGGAAGATATCGCCAAGTACCGTGGTAAATACAAAATAGGGTGGGATGCGATACGCCAGCAACGCTACGAAAAACTCATCAAACTTGGCATCATTGACCCGAAGTGGAAGCTCTCTACCCGCGAGAAAGGCATTCCCGCATGGGACAGTCTTTCAGAGAAGCAGAAGGATGAGCAGGATCTAAGAATGGCAACCTATGCCGCCATGATTGACTGCGTTGATCAAAATGTTGGAAAGATCGTGGCAACCTTGAAGCAGCTAGAGGTTTACGAGAACACACTGATTCTATTCCTTCATGATAATGGCGGATGCGCCGAAGGTGGAACCATGGGTAGAAATACAGGTAAAGGCATTTGTGGCACAGCGGAATCGTTTGCTCTTTACGGAGCATGCTGGGCGAATGTGTCTGATACGCCGTTCCGGAAGTATAAAAAATTTATTCACGAAGGTGGCATTTCCTCACCGTTGATTGCCCACTGGCCCAAAGGTATCAATGCCAAATTAAACGGAAAACTTACCTCTGAACCCACCCACCTTATTGACTTAATGGCTACCTGCGTGGATCTATCTGGCAGCTCCTACCCAGAATCCTTTAAGGGAAACGAGATCATTCCTATGGAGGGAGTCAGCCTTAACCCCATCTTTCAAGGGAAGCAATTTAAACGCAACGCACCTCTCTTTTTTGAACATGTTGGCAATCGAGGAATCCGTTACGGCAAGTGGAAACTTGTAGCCGTCAAAGGAAAACCATGGGAACTCTACGATATGCAGGCCGACCGAACAGAACGCAACAACATGGCAAAAGAACTTCCAGAGAAAGTAAAGGAGCTGACGAACCTTTATAAAGCGTGGGCCGAACGGAGTTTCGTTACAAAAAACATGAACTTTATCAAGTATGATGAGTTTAAGAGCCCCATTATCAACCCCTTATCAACTCATTATCAACTCATTATCAACTCATTATCAACTCATTATCAACTCATTATCAACCCATGAAAGCCCTTCCCGCCACCTTACCAAAAAAGGAAATTTCTAGCAGTATGTTTTATTTAGCTGTATGTTTTATTTTAAACAAGAGCCAACTCACTATGATAAAAAAAGTAGCTCAAATGGGCTTGGTGGGGCTTTTGACAAGCTCTGCTTTAGCGGGAGAGAAGCCAAATATTATCTTCATTTTTGCAGATGATATGGGGGTGGGCGATGTGTCGCACACCACGGGGAGGGCCCCAACGCCGCATCTCGACCGACTAGCCAAGGAAGGCATGCAATTCACGGACGCGCATACAACCTCCTCTGTCTGCACACCATCACGCTATGGGCTGCTCACTGGCAGATACAACTGGCGCACGCGATTGCAAAAATGGGTGTTCAGCAAGCCAGAGTGTCAGCCTTTGATCAAGGAAGGTGAGTCTACAGTGGCTTCGCTGTTGAAATCACAAGGGTATGATACTGCTATCGTAGGAAAGTGGCATTTGGGGATAGGTTGGCACATTATTGATGGCTCCAAGCCTAAGAAAGGCCAAACAGGGCCTGGATGGAACATCGACTACATAAAACCTGCTGTGACACCAACTTCGAATGGGTTTGATTATTTCTACGGGATTGCTGCTTCGTTAGATATGCCCCCGTATGTATATATTCATAACAACAAAGCCATACAGGTTCCGTCTGTTTCAAAGGGTGTTCCATCTATCAAGGGCGGGATTGCTCGGGTTGGTGCTGCGGCATCTGATTTCGAAGCCAACGAGTGCCTCAAAGTGTTTGCTCAGAAATCGGTTGAATATATCAATGAGCAGAAGAATTCCGAGAGGCCGTTCTTCCTCTATCTGCCACTGACCTCACCACACACACCGATTGTGCCGAGTAAGGAGTGGTTAGGGAAATCACCAATCGGTAAGTATGGCGACTTCTTGATGGAAACCGATTGGGTTGTTGGGGAGGTGTTGAAAGCCCTTGATGACAACCAGCTTGCGGCGAATACGTTGATCATTTTTTCCACTGATAACGGCTGCTCTCCCGCTGCTAATATCAAGGCTCTCCAAAAGAAGGGACATTTTCCGAGTGGTGAACTACGAGGCCACAAGGCGGATATTTATGAAGGGGGGCATCGAGTTCCTACAATTGCTCGATGGCCGAAGGTGATCAAGCCAGGTACTAAGACTGATCGTCTCACCACCCTTGCGGATTTCTATGCGACCTGTGCTGAGATTACTGGGGTCAAGATGGCTCCTAAGGCAGGGGTGGATAGCGTCTCGTTTCTACCGTCTTTGAAGAACCCAAAGCTAGTCGATCGTAGCGCGATAGTGATGCACTCCGCTACTGGTTCCTTTGCGATCCGTCAGGGTGACTGGAAATTATGCTTCTGCGGTGGCTCTGCTGGTTGGAGTAAACCGGCGCAAGCTCCTCCTGGAGCACCAAAGTGGCAGCTGTATAATCTAAAGGATGACTTGGCGGAGACCAAGAACCTCTACGATGAACATCCTGAAAGAGTGAAAGAGCTCCACAGTCTGATGCTGGAATACATCACGAATGGGCGTAGCACTCCTGGGCCCAAGCAGGCGAATGACGTCAAGGGGGTCAGTCTCGGAAAAGAAAAGCGAAAGAAGTCAAAAACAAAGAAGTAAAGTTCATGAACTTTACACCCTTTATATGTGCCTTGGCAGTGCCTTTAATCAACCACGGCAAGCATAAATTCAGCTCCATCATCGGTGGCCGGTCAGGTGAAGCCTGTAGCTTGACATCAGTGCGTAGGCAAGGCCTACTGTCCCGATATTGACTCAAAACAGGAAACAAAACATGACGAATAACAAGGTAATCGCGACACTTTGTGCAGTTACGACAATCGCAAGCGGTTGCGGAGTCCAAGCTGCGGAGCCACCTATAGAGAACAAGCCAAACGTACTGTTTGTCCTGATCGACGACTTTGGTTGGAAAGACGTTGGCTACAACGGTTCTACGTTTTACGAAACTCCGGAACTCGACAAGCTGTCCAAGGACTTTATGCGGTTTGACCGGTGTTACACCCCCAGCCCCATGTGCTCTCCCACCCGAGTCAGTATAATGACCGGCAAGAACCCGGCCCGCCACGGCGTTACCCAATGGTTGCCTGGGAAAGCGACATGGCCGAATCACCCGGTTGCGCATCAACGCGTTATCTGCAAAGTGCCAAAGAGCCCAGCCATCAAAAATTCGGAAGTAACACTTGGAGAGGCACTGCAGAAGGTCGGATATGAAACGGCATTCTATGGCAAATGGCACATGGGACCATTGAAGAAGACAGGGGGGCCGAAGGCTCACGGATTCGACAGTCAGATGGCTGTCATCGAAGCCAACAGGTGCGCCATGTTCTATCCATTCAGAGGACATCCGGAGTATTTTCCAGCGGCCAAAGAAGGCGACAATTTCACTGACCTTCTCACGAATAATGCCATTGAGTTTGTCAGTAAGAAGCGGGATAAGCCGTTCTTCCTTTACCTAGCCCACTTTGCCATGCATGCCCCCATTGCGTCAAAGCCGGAACTGGAAAAGAAATTTGCAGAGAAAGCCAGGAAACTTTCACCCATGTCGGAAGACGAATTAAAGGTTAAGGATTCTCATGCACATCAGCCCTATAACCGGCGTCAACAGTTCCCCGACTACGCTGGCGAGCTTGCCACACTGGATGAGAATATTGGCAAACTGATCCAGTCACTGAAGGATACAGGCCAATATGACAACACCATCATCTTCATCACCGGCGACAATGGTGGGCGCACCGCGTTCTTCCATAGTTCGCCGACTGCCGTCCAACCCTTGCGCGCCGGCAAGACTTTCACCTTCGAAGGCGGTCTCAGAACTCCACTTCTGATCCATTGGCCGGGAGCCACCAAACCCGGCATGCACACTCAAACGTCAGTCACCAGCACCGACTTTTACCCAACCATCCTCGGCATGCTCGGCTTGCCACTTCAGCCGGAACAACACAAGGATGGCGTCAGCTTGCTCCCGTTGTTCAAGGACCGTAAGTTGTCTCGAAATGCTATGTATTGGCATTTCCCTCACTACCAAGGCGAAGGCAGCTATCCGAGCAGTGCTATCCGTCAGGACGACTTCAAACTGATCGTCAACTATCATCTCAAAGACGTACAACTATTTAACGTTGTCGACGATATTGGTGAGACCAATGACCTTGCCGGTAGCATGCCGGAAAAGGTTAAGGTCATGAGAAATAAACTGATGGATTATCTCAAGGAAACGGGTGCGCACATTCCGACCGACAACCCAAGATACAATCCCAAAGCAAAGCCCATCCCGGCAAAGAAGGCTAAGGACGCCAAGGAAAAGAAGAAGTAGAAATCCAGGGTGATGGCCACACTGCCGAGCTTTCTCCACCTACAGAACCGTTCTCCCGCGCTTCAACATTCTGTTGGCAAGGAAGACCTCTGGAACGACACCAAGGTCGTTGCCTTGGTCGGGTTGGTATAGAATGAAAAGGTTAACGGATGATCTCAACCAACTTCGAAGCCAGCCCTCATGGGCGCACATCAGCATACCAAACGCATTCAGATCATTTGTTTGGCTCAGTTTGATTGTCGAGTGCTCTCCATTGATATTAATATGTAACCAAAAGGGGGGAGTAACAAAAATTTCATAAGTTTGTGTTATTTCCGGGCGGCTAGGACATTTAGAGAGTATGGCATTAAGTTACTATAATGAAAAACGAGCAAATCATACGCGGCATCGCACAGCGGAAGTAAAAAACAAAAAGTAATAATCTTTAATAACAATAATATGCATACAAAACATTTCATTTTGATTTTAGTCTTACTAACATCTATAAGTATCCCATGTTTCTCCCAGGAGAAAGATCTTACATGGGAAGAATTACGCGAGCATTATGAATGTCCAAGCTGGTTTGCTGAAGCCCGGTTTGGTATTTGGGCACATTGGGGAGCGCAAACACAGCCTGAAATGGGTGGCGGTTGGTATGCTCGGCATATGTATCAGCAGGACGTTGGAGGACAGCAATGGGGAAAGAATGCCTACGAGTACCATTGTAAAACGTATGGACACCCTTCAGAAATAGGATTCAAAGATGTAATCAATGAATGGAAAGCAGAAAAGTTAGATACCGACGCTCTACTAAAGTATTTCAAGAGCATAGGAGCTAAGTACTTTATGATTATGGCGAATCACCACGACCGTTTTGATAATTTCAATTCAACACATCATAAATGGAATTCTGTAAATATAGGACCAAAGCGTGATATCGTTGGAGAATTTGAAAAATCTTCAAGAAAATATGGGCTCCCTTTCGCTGTAAGCTCGCATGATGATCGATCTCTTAGCTGGTGGTTACCTGCATTTGGTGCAGATAAAAGCGGACCCTACAAAGGGGTTCCTTATGATGGACACATGACCAAAGAAGATGGTATTGGGAAATGGTGGGAAGGATTTGACCCATCTGAGCTTTATGGCTTACCTCCAGAAAAGAGAACGCCCGAATGGATTAAACAGATGAAGGAAAATTGGGTTTTACGTCATAAAGAACTGGTGACAAAATATGATATAGACATGCTTTGGTTTGATGGCGGGGGGTTCCCGTATGGAAATTATGGAAAAGAAGTATGCACAACTTATTATAATCATAGGCTGAATGAAGATGGTAAATTAGATGCTGTGGTGGTTGGTAAATTTAAGAATGAACCATCAACAATCGGTGATGTTGAACAAGGCGGATCCAACAAAATACTTCCTTCTCCTTGGCAAGGTACAATCACATTTAACAGTTGGTTTTATAAGAAAGACAGACCAAGCAGATATAACGCTCGCGTAGTAATTGAAATGTTGGCTGACATGAATAGTAAGAATGGAAACATGTTGTTGAATGTAGAGTTATTGCCAGATGGTACCATACCAAAAGACCACAAGGTAATTCTCGACGAGGTCGGAGCATGGGTTAATCTAAACAGTGAAGCTATTTACGCAAGTAAACCATGGAGGATTTATGGTGACAATCTTGATTCTTATAAAAGGGATCCTGAAAGAAAGAATATTAGTGAAGTTGATGTGAGAGGTCTTAAAAAGAGAAAAGATAACACTCATTTTAACTCAAGAACCATAAATAGCCCGGCTTTTGGAAACGATGAGGTGCGCTTTACAACAAAGGGCGATGCATTGTACGTTTTTGTGCTTAATCCGAAAGAAGGAGAAATTGAACTAACGTCGCTGGGCTCAACGTCAACCAACAACGCTAAAAAAATTAGTTCCATCAAAATGTTGGGAAGCGATTCTGTAATTGAGTTTAAACAATATCCCAAAAAGTTGGTGCTTAAAGTCCCGGGCAAGCGGCCGAGTAAGTATGCAAGCGTTTTTAAAGTTGAGTAGTTGTTAGTAGGTGTTGAAGGAGCGTGTCTCATTCTTAAGCCGCCGGCCGCAGTTACATTAACCTTGGCTGCTCCTGCTGACCTGCTGGATAATACCGACTTCTGCTATGAAGTTAAAACGGGCATTGAGACACAATTTCCATTGACTGACCGCCGCCAGAAAAAGTGGTCCATGTTGAGTGAGAGGATTTGCTAACATCCAAATCCAAACAACATGAACAAACAGAAAGGACAAAACCCGAGGAAATCATCCTTCTATTACGCGAATGCGATGCCAGTGAACTGAGCCAGGAGAGCTTCTGTCAGCAGAAGCAAATATCCGTGGCTATCCGGCACCGATGGCGCAAGAAGTATGGAATGATGGACGTGGCAGACGCGAAGAGGCTCAAGGCGCTTGAAAAGGAAAACGCCACCTTTTTCAACTAACAAGGTCTGATTTACCAGACGCATCAGCCATATAATCTCACACAAAGCAACAAAAATACATATGAAATCACTAGCAAGTTTTTTGGTGTTCTATGCCATCTTGACCCTTTCACCTCAGGCTAAGGAAGAATCTTTTCAGATCGTCCATAAAAGCAAGAGTGTTCCCATCATTTTCGACCGTAATGATGCTGAGGTTGTCGCGATTTCGAGCAACGCGATGGCGGAGGATATAAAACTGATTACCGGTATCCGGCCTGAAATTTCATCAAAACCAAAGCCGGATGCCTCAGCGGCTATCATCATCGGCACACTGGGCAAGTCCGCAATGATTGGGGATCTTATCGACAGGGGGAAAATCTCAAAAGGATTACTGGATGGAAAATGGGAAACATTCCTGATTCAGATCGTCAAAAACCCATTTCATGGCCTGGATCATGCGTTGGTTATCGCGGGTAGTGATCCGCGGGGTACGGCATTTGGTGTCTTTGAGCTTTCCAAGCGTTTGGGCGTATCACCATGGGTATACTGGGCTGACGTCAAACCTGCCAAGCGTAGAGATTTGACAGTTACACTCAATCAAGTCGTTATGGGGCCGCCTTCGGTTAAATATCGCGGCATCTTTCTGAATGACGAGGACTGGGGGTTGCAGCCGTGGGCTGCAAAGAATATTGATACAGACATCAAGGATATAGGCCCGAAGACCTATGCCAGAATATTCGAGTTGATGTTGAGATTGAAGGCCAACTATGTCTGGCCCGCGATGCATAAGTGCACCAAGGCATTCTTCTATTATGACGAGAACCCCAAGGTCGCGGCTCAATACGGCATCGTCCTGGGGGCGACCCACTGCGAACCAATGCTCCGTAACAATGTGGATGAGTGGCAGAAGAACTTTTTCAAAGAGTACGGAAGCAAACCGGGTCCATGGCGTTACGACACAAATGAGAAAGAAATCAAGAGATACTGGAACGACCGTGTCAAGGAGGTCGCAGACCGAAAAGTGGATGCGGTATTCACTGTTGGAATGAGGGGGATCCATGACGGTAAAATGCCGGGACCGAAATCGACTACAGGAAAAATCAAGTTAATGGACAAGGTTATTAAGGATCAGCGAAACATGATTGCTGAACACTTTAAGCGAGACTTTTCCGAAATCCCCCAGATATTCTGCCCTTATAAAGAGGTGCTCCAACTCTATCAGCAGGGAGCGGAGGTTCCGGAGGATGTGACCATCGTCTGGGCGGATGACAATCATGGCTACATCCGCCAGCTTTCGACGCCGGAGGAGCAAAAGCGCTCAGGGCGCAGCGGAGTCTACTATCATCTGTCCTACTGGGGGCCCCCGGAGGACTACCTGTGGCTCAGCTCCGTCTCGCCGACATTGATCTCCTACGAAATGAATAAAGCGTATGCTTACGGTGCAGACCGTCTCTGGGTCTTCAACGTTGGGGATATCAAACCCGCTGAACTGGAAACTGAATTCGCAATGGATCTGGCGTGGGATATAGAGGCATGGCCGCCCGAAGAGGCGGCGGATTATGTTGAGCAGTGGGCCGCACGAACACTTGGTCAGTCATTCGCCGGCGAGGTTGCTGAAATTAAAGCGGAATACTACCGACTGGCCGCGTCAGGTAAACCCGAGCATATTAATCTCGTTTCGTTTTCAGAGCAGGAAGCGGGAAGGCGGCTGGAAGCGTATCAGGCGATCGAACGTAAAGCAATTGACCTAAAAAAACGCATCCCGGCTCACCTCCAGAATGCCTACTTTCAGTTGATCTACTACCCCGTTATCTGTGCCGCGAAAATGAACGAAAAGCATCTCTATGCCAGGATGGGAGATCATGGCAGGTCCCAAGATGCCCACAGTGAGATCAAAAAACTCACCCAAGCCTACAACAAGGAGCTCGCAGGCGGCAAGTGGGATGGCATGATGAGCATGAATCCGCGCAACCGTCCGGTCTTCGGAATGCCGAAGATTCAAAATAGAGAGACGCCACAGGAGGCATCCAACACCTCCATTAAGACCATAAATGTTAGTGAATTGCAGTTTGACAGCAGTAAGCTGCAGGTTATTCGGGGCCTCGGTGTGGATGGGGAAAGTCTGTCGCGTATCAGGTTTGATGGACTAAGCTACGAGGACGCAGGAAACGCGCCCACCGCATCGATTCGGCTGAACCTGCCCGCCGGCCTGCGCCGCATAAAGCTGGTCTGTGTTCCCACTCACGCTATTCATGAGGGGCGCTCGTTGCGCTGCTCCGTTAAAATAGATGGCCGTCAACACAAAGTTCTAGACGTAAATTCAGGTTCCAAATCGAAAAAGTGGACAAAGAATGTGATCCGGGGGTATTCCTCGGCAGAGGTCGTATTTGATCTGAAAAAGGGAGGGAGTGTAGACCTGCAATTGGCCTTACTTGATCCCGGCTTGGCCATCAGCAGTATTGTGGTTTATTGACAGAATGCGAACAAGGCAGTGCAGTCAACGAGGACAAGCCGCCTAACTGACCTTGGACGTTATGCAAAAAATGAAACCAATATTAATCCTAATCGCCCTTCTCATGTTGTCTAGTTGCGGAGACTCGACACGCAAATCTAATGCCCTTGAACAATGGATTGGCACAGAAGTTACAGTCTACTTTCGGCGAGACATGTTAGGAGCGGCAGGCTCTCCGATCGGTCCTACAACCACTTAGCTCAACAATTCGAAGGTTTCACTCAAAGGGAAGATCATTACAGTTCATCATGATGGCATCTTCTTCGAAAGCCATCACAAGGCGAATTCTGGTGATAAGAATCTGAGACATTCCGTTTTTTGGATACCAAACGAATCTGTACTTGTCACCTAAAAACAGTCCGTTTTTAGGTGACAAGTACACTCCTGCTGACCTGCTGGATAATACCGACTTCTGCTATGAAGTTAAAACGGGCATTGAGACACAATTTCCATTGACGTTTATCCCGGACAATTTGAAGTTAAGAAGAAAGACAAGGTTATCAAAATGAAACATTATTTATTACGTGCGACATTGGCAGCTATGGCTACACTCGGATCAGCGGCAGCCGCACCGGAATCACCCGATCTGCTTGAAGGTTTAAACGCCCGACTCCAGCACGTGGGCTACGCAATCAATGATCCAGAATTTCATATTTGGGGATGTTCGCCCATCATGGATATTGAGGGCAAGGTACATCTCTTCGTAGCCCGTTGGTCCAGCAAACACAATCACTTTGCCTGGAAGACTCATTGCGAGATCGCTCACTATGTTGGCAACAAGCCTGAAGGTCCCTTTGAGTTTTCTGACATTGTAGTCCAGGGAACAGGTGGAGACGAATGGGACTCTAAGTCTCCCCATAACCCCTGTATCCGAAAAGTGGATGATAAGTATGTTCTGCTTTACATCGCAAATAGTGGTAAACCATTCCCTGCAAGTCAGCGCATAGGCATGAAAATATCCGATTCCCTCTATGGTCCTTGGAAGAAAATAGGCAAGGATGGGATGGTATTGGCTCCATCGACAGACCCCAAAAGCTGGACACATAAGTCGGGTTGCGGCGTCAACAACCCGGCATTTGTCAAATCCGATGATGGTCGCTACTTTCTTTACTTTAAATCCCAAACACTAGAAGAGAAGCCCAAGAAGATGGGCCTTGCCATCGCCGATAAACTGGAAGGTCCTTACATCATTCAGGAGACACCGGTCACGAATAATAAGAGTGTAATAGAAGACGGTTACGCCTTCAGATATAATAACCATTTCTTTATGATCACAACCGACAATCATGGCATGTTCAATCGAGGTGGCGGTCTCCTTTGGCGGTCAAAAAACGGATTGACTTTTGATCATGTGGAACCGGCCTTCCTACTAATGGATCAGTATATACCGAAATCCATGTTCATAAAACCAACATTCGTCAAAGGCAACAATTATAAATTTGAACGACCACAGGTTTTATCTATAGAGGGTAAACCGTCGTATATCTACATGCCATCACAATGCAACCTTGAAGGAAACAAGGTTTCCGCTTCCTTTATATTGAAAATCACACCGGGAAATAAATAGAAGCAATTTCAAGCACGTCTGACCGCCGCCAGAAAAAGTGGTCCATGTTGAGTGAGAGGATTTGGTAACATCCAAATCCAAACAACATGAACAAACAGAAAGGACAAAACCCGAGGAAATCATTCTTCTATTACGCGAATGCGATGCCAGTGAACTGAGCCAGGAGAGCTTCTGTCAGCAGAAGCAAATATCCGTGGCTACCCTGCACCGGTGGCGCAAGAAGTATGGAATGATGTCCACAGTCTAGGTGTTGAAAGCTTGGATTGAACTCTTGGATTTTCTTCACAGAAACTTGTCATGTTCATGGTTAACTCTATAGACTTTGACCATGGCATCAGTTACAGAAAAAAAAATGAAGACGGCGAGGCAGGCATTGCAGTCTGAGAATTTTCGTGTGGCAGCCTCGCATTACCGGAAGCTTGTCAAGGTGTATGCCAACCATCCCATTATTTTACTGGAGGCTGTTCGCGCATTGACTCATGTAGGTGATTTGAAGTTAGCTCGGCAACTATTAAAACAGGTCGAAGCTTTAAAATTAGTCGAGTTCGTGGTGCCTATGGCATCTGGATACTTTAAAATGGGCGATTATGGCGAGGCTTCTCGAATCCTGAGAGAATCGTGGACAGAGACGCAGCGTGCTGATGTCGGGATAGCCTTAGTAGAGGTTTGCGAGAGAATGGGTGAGTTGACCGAATGTATGGAGATTTTGAACCAGCTTCCAGCAGAGTCTGTTCGAGCAGAATTGTTAAAGGGAGTGATTCACTCACGACAAGGAGATGTAGATACTGCTCAAGTCAGTTTTGAGAGTATTGTAAGTGGTAAGTATGCTCGGGTTGATCAAGGGACAACGTTGAGGGCATCTTTGTTATTGGCGATGTGTTATGAACAACAAGGACTTTACCAGAAAGCTTGGACGACGATGACTGGCGCTAGACGAGATGCATACCCAGAGGCTAGTGTTGAACAAGTCATGGATGCTCAATGGCAAAACGATCTTGAGCTTTCAAATAGAGTTTATGATGGTTTTGAGTTGCCTTCTAACAAGTCAGCAACTGATGGTCTATCTCCAGTTCTAGTAGCGGGACACCCTCGGTCTGGCACCTCAATCGTTGCTGTTCATTTAGCCAAGGAATTGCAATGTATCGGTCTGGATGAAGTTGGAAGTTTTATGAGAGTATTAGATGGTGGTCGCTATCTCAGTAAAAATCCGAGCAGTCTAAAGCTCAGCGATAAACAGAAGATTCAGAAACAATATGCCGATCAAATGCAATTGTTTGTGCCTGGACTATCCCAAGACCAGCCATGGCTTGATAAAAATCCAGGAATGGAATGGTGGGCTCCCTACTGGCTGTCTGTATTTCCTGAGACGCAAATCTATTTGGTGAGACGTCACCCTTTGGATTGCTTACTCAGCTGTATGTTTACCTATCTACCTTTAAATGCTTTTTCCTTGCAGTTTTATACTGCTGAGCGGGCCGCTCGTTCGATTCAAGCTAGCTTGCAAATTCAAGAGCGCTTGATTCAAGCGGCTCCGGATGTGGTTCAGGTGATTCAGTATGAAGATTTTGTGATATCCCACAGGGGCAAGCAAATTGAAGATAGCAGTCTTTCACTTGGAGGAAGTCAGAACTCTCCTAACTACGCCGCAGCAAAAGAAAAAGTGCATAGCAAACAAGTTCAACGCTATGAAAAATATTTGGAGTTATTGCCTCCCCATCTGGTGGATCAATTGACTCAGTATGTGTAAAAAAACGCTCGGAACTAAAGCTCCGAGCGTTTGAGAGTGAAATTAATTTTGGGTGTTCCTTTACTTGCGACGGCGCAAGATCAAAGCCAATCCACCAAGACCAAGCAGGGCGGCAGAAGAAGGTTCAGGAACAGCTGTTAAACCTATGTTGTCTACGAAGACGTGGTTGCCATCGGGGCTGTTAGCGGAAGATAGTTGGATCTGATATTCACCACCCACCGTTGCAGTGAAGTTTGATGAAACAAATTGAATGGTTCCGTCTGTGGTGTCTACAAATGTACCAACGGTGATGTCATTTCCTGTATTGGCACCCGTGCCAATCAGTTCTACGAGGAGTTCAGCACCCAGATTACTTTGACCATAAAGCTCGGTGGTAAACTGGTATTCTTGAGCGACGGTTAGATTGATGCCAGTCTGGATGAGTCTTTCAGGCACTCCGTTTGGGTTCCCGTTACTTGCAGCATCGAGACGAACCGCGTAGCTGCCAGAAATGACGTCATCTTTTCCCTGATCGGTTACAGACCAAATACGGGTTTCACCAGGTCCAGTAGTCCAGTTGTCAGGTAGTGAGGCTCCATAGGTGGGAGGACCATAATTGAGGTCCCCTAGCTCAGAACCAAGACTGTAGTTGTGAAAACCGCTGAGACCAGTTTCGAAATCACCGTTGATGATGAGGCTAGTTGCAGCTGAAGCGTTGGCGACCAGAGCCATCGCAGATGCGGAGATGATATATTTAAGTTTCATTGTATTGTTATATTGTATTTTTTCAGGATGTTGAAATTAGCTATTTTGTCTGTTCACCGAAGGAAAATAGCCATTTGTCATGCAATAATTACACATAATTATGTATGCTGGTGAACTGGTGTAAAGTATGTAATTTGGGAATTCACCCCAATAATCTGGGATGTATTGACCATGACCTTCGCTGATGTCCCTTCAGCTCGTCTCGGGTGAAATTTGTCTAAACTTTCCGGGTGAAAGTTTTGTCTGAGTTTTAAAAAAGGAGCTTAATGTGGAGTCATTCATAAATCCTGTTTCGGTCGCAATTTGAGTGATTGTCAGTGAGGTGTGCTGGAGTAGATACTTGATTTGACCGAGGCGGATACGTGTCAATTCCTGACTGACGGTCCTCCCGAGTTCATTTTTAAAGTCCCGATCTAATAGTGAACGAGATACACCCACTTCTTCGGCTATTTGTTCGGTGGCGATTGACTGACCGTAATGCTTGCGCATGTAGCGGACTGCATTGGCTACATGCTCTTTATTGAATGCAATCAGGTCTGTAGATGGACGTTCAATGATTTGAATGGGTGGAATCTTTTGATGAAGTGGCACCGAGCTTCTCTGATCAATCAATTGCTGAAGCGTATGGGCACCCTCATAACCATGTTTATCTAAGTTTGGGGAGATCGAAGAAATTGAGGGGACTCCCATTTGACAAATCAACGGATCGTTATCGACACCAAGAATGATGACATCTTCAGGAACTTTGATGTTGTTGATCCTACAGGCTGACGAAACATCCAGCGCTCGCACATCATTACAAGCGAATATGGCGATGGGTTTGGGGAGTGACTTGATCCATGCGGTTAGGTCGAGCTCTCGGTTTTCTCTCCA
Organism: Oceaniferula marina; assembly: GCF_013391475.1. NCBI lineage: Bacteria > Pseudomonadati > Verrucomicrobiota > Verrucomicrobiia > Verrucomicrobiales > Verrucomicrobiaceae > Oceaniferula > Oceaniferula marina. The sequence continues at coordinate 495,984 of NZ_JACBAZ010000002.1, forward strand.
TGCTTCGCGCTCGATAATGGACGAAGTTTGGGAAAGTTGGTGGCTGTAATTATGAACGGTGAGTCCATGCTTTTCAGCCTCTTTCTGGAATGCTTTGAGCCTTTTATCTGAGAAATAAATGCCACTGTAGCCACAGTAGGCAATTTGATGAAAACCCGCTTGTAAAAAGAAACCGAGTGCCATTTTGGAGACCGCTTGATGGTCGACATCGATGGTAGAGATCCTAGGGTGTTTGATTTCCCCAAGAAGATCGACAGTGGGGATGCCCCTGCCGGAGAGCAATTGAGCATCCTGTTTGTGGGTGATCCGGGTGATAATTCCGTCCCAGTTGTGTTGATCCACCCAGTCGGCAAGTTTCATCTGCAGCGTGCTTTCATGGTAGAAAAGCTGCCAGTCATCACGCTTGGCCGCAAAATCGCAAATCCCCTGAATCAATCCACGACCGAAGGCTCGAGAGCTTTCGACTGAGACTGCTATCTTTTTGATTTTCATGGCTCATGAAGGGAGGGGGGATAGCGTAGGCTCTATTTTACGCCTGTCATTTTTATTCGCTTGTCTTTTGCTGAATGATTGGGTGCGTTTGCAATTCTCACTTTCGGGGTGGTGCCGTTATTTGAAGTGATGGTGGCGGATTTGAGTTTTCCGTTGGCCCATTCCATATCGATCTCGTAGTTGCCACGGGCTTTGAGTCCTTTGATTTTGCCATCGGGCCATGAGGATGGAAGTGACGGCAGTAGGTGGATTTCTCCGAGGTGAGACTGCATTAGAAGTTCACAGAATCCGGAGGCGTAACCGAAGTTAGCTTCGATCTGGAAGGGTGGGTGAGCCATCAACAGGTTCGGGTAAGTTCCTCCGGCGTAGTTCATAACAATCTGAGTGGTTTTGCAGACTCGGAGTGAGTTTTGTAAAATGCGGTGGGCGCGGTCGCCATCGTTGAGTCGAGCCCAGAGGTTGATTTTCCATCCTATGGACCATCCAGTGCCATCGTCACCCCGGGCATCGAGTGAGGTGGCGGCTGCTTTGGCTAACTCGGGAGTGGTGAGTGGGGCGATCTGTCGTCCCGGGTAAACGGCAATCAGGTGCGACAGGTGGCGGTGTTGGTTCTTAGGGTCATCCCGGTCTTCCATCCACTCTTGGAGTTGCCCCCATTTTCCGATTTGGGGTCCGAGAAGTTTGGATCGCATCTCGGTGACTTTTTTGCGGTAATCGGCATCGATGTCGAGATCGGTAGATGCCTCGATGTAGTTGGTGAAGAGATCATACATAAGCTGGTCTTCGTAGGAATTGCCGGGGAGTTTAGGGCCGTGTTCGGGAGAAACACTCGGGGGGCTGATGAGTTTGCCGTCTTTGGTTTTGATCGCGTAATCCTCCCAAAATTCACAGAGCTCCTTGAGGATGGGGTAGGCTGTGTTTTTGAGATAGCTTTTATCGCGGGTGTAGGCGTAGTGGTCCCAGAGATTTTGGGCGAGCCATGCAGCATCCCCAGGCACCCAGAGGTAGCTTGACCCTCCGAAGATGCCATTTTCCGAGCGAGTCGCCCAGCCGCGGATATGATCGCCAAATTGTTTTTTAGTGGCATCGATCCGAGCACCGCGCACAGAAAATTGGTAATCGGCAAGCGGTTGGAAACACTCTGAAATATTTGTTTGGTCGACAAACCAGTAGTTCATCTGGAGATTGACATCCGAGTGGTAATCGCAGCGCCATGGTGGATTGATACTTTCATTCCAGAGACCTTGAAGGTTGGCTGGTAATGACCCTGGACGCGAACAGGCAATCATCAGGTAGCGGGCATAGTGCAGCTGGAGTGCCTCTAACGATAGGTCAGAGCGTTCGCTTTGGTAAGCAGTCAAGCGTTGGTCAGTGGGTAACTTGCTATTTTTTCCATCGGGTAGCCTGACCTCGAAGCGATTATAGAGCCGTTGGAAATCGGCAATATGTTGTTTTTTAAGTTCGCCGTAGGGAGTTTTGGCGGCTGTCGTGATTTGTCGGCTGATCCGCTGGTGGGGGTGTTCACCCTTCCATCCTTTGTCTCTTTGGTTGAGGTAATTGGTTCCTGCGCCGACGATGACAGTGAGGCTATCACATCCTTTAAAAGCAATTTTCCCTTCGTGAATTTTAATTTGTCCACCTTCGTTGATGACCTTGACCTGGGATTCGTAGTCGAGAGCGATTTGGTAGGTGGGTTTACTTTGGCGTTCTGTTTTTGGGTATTTATAACCGACTAAATCACCGCTGGCGGTGAGAGTTGTTCCTTCACCTTGAATCTTAGCCTCGTGTAAATCAGTGAGTTCGATGGTTCCGGTGTGAGCTGCTTTTTGGTTGGCCTCAAATCGAAACACCATGACGCCAGCGGGAGCACTTGAAAAGGCCTCGCGTCGGTAATTGACTCCGTTATAGGTGTAGGTGGTTTCGTGAACGGCTTGTTGAATGTCGAGCTTTCTACGGTAGTTCGAATACTGAGTGGTTGATTGAGCCTGGATGTTGAGATTGATATCAGCGACCTGAAAATGAGTGCTTGTTTTGCTGGCTTCAAAAATAAAGCGGTAGTGCGCGTAGGCGGTTTTATTTTTGATTTTAAATGTTTTGGTCTGTTTCCGCTTTGGCCATGGTGGGATGTCATTTTGTTGATCGAGAGTATTCCAGTTTCTTTGGTCGTTAGATCCTTGAAGTTTCCAGGTGCTTGGATCGCGATCGGGAACGTCGTTGCCGGAGACGATGCTGTATTCTGTGAGAGGTCTGGCTTTGCCTCCGACTTCGATAATGGCGACAATTGCTTGGTTTTTATGTTCAAAACACCATTTGCTGTTGGCGTTATTATCAAATGCCTGATCGATGCCTTCACCTCCGCTTTGCCCCGCATTTGGGCTGTTAAATTTCAATGAAAAGGCCTCGGGGTGGAGTTGAATAAAGACATCACCAAACCCTTGGTAAGATCCCGTGTCACCTTCATCACCAATCCACAGACTGTCTTCGTTGAACATGATGCGTTCACGTTCGACTTGGCCAAAAACCATGGCCCCGAGTTTGCCGTTTCCGATAGGAAGGGCTTCGGTTTGCCAGTTGTCAGCCGGTTGCTGGTACCAAAGTGTGTGACTGGTGGGGGATGCTACGGTACTGAAGCTGCTTGTTATAAGAGTTGCTATTGCGAGCGTAAGCGGACAAGAAATGATATGGGGCTGTTTCATGTTAAATGCTATGTAAGATTGAGTTCGATTGAAGGGGATGAATGAAGGGGGGGGCTGGATATCGCATGAATGATCATCATGCGACGTTTGATGACTTTATTAATTATGACTCTACCAGTAATAGTGGTGAGGCATATTTGCTCCAGTAACCATTATCGTCCTTTGTATTTAAGGTTGGGTGTTGGTAATTTGGCTCCTACCTCTTTGTGCCAGGCATGTAATTTTTCGAGAAGTTCTTTGGTTTTGGCTGATTGGGATTCTGCAAGATCGGAGGTTTCGCCGATGTCATTTCTGAGATTGTAAAGTTCGACATGCTTGTCTTCAAAAAATTCGATAAGTTTCCAATCTCCTTGTCTTATGGCAGAGCTTGGTCGTCCGCCTAGCCCTCCTGAGTAATGGGGGTAATGCCAGTAGATCGCCCTTTCTGCGGTATCATTACCTTTTAACAAGGGCACGATGCTCATTCCGTCGAGGTGTTGCTGTGGCTGAAGAGGGGCGCCTACGAGTTCCAATAGAGTGGGGTAAAAGTCTGTACTTGTGACAGGGGTTGTACATGTTGATCCAGCAAGGGTGACTCCTGGAGCTTTAATAATGAGGGGTTCTCGAATGCCTCCTTCATAGATCCAGCCTTTGCCAGCTCGTAGTGGCAGGTTGGAAGTAGGATGGGCGCCATCGGTTGAGACGCCACCGTTATCTGACATAAAGATCACAACGGTATTTTTATCGAGCCCTAGCTCAGTTAGTTTGCTAAGAACTCGACCAACAGCAAGATCCATACCCTCCACCATGCCTGCATACACGGCATCGTTTTGATTGAGGCGGACTTTTTTATTGGCTTCGACTCCCCACTGGGTCTCTGGCTTTTTTTTCGTATCGTATTTCTTTTTGAGATCAGGTCTTGAGATCTGTGGGCTATGCACTGAATAGAAAGATAGATAAGCGAAGAAGGGCTTATCCTTGTTCGTTTCCATGAATTGAATGGTTTCGGATGCCAAGCGGTCGGGCAGATGTTCACCATCTGGGCCATTTGAGAGGCGTGGATTACCATAAGGAGAGAAGTATTTTTTACCTCCATAGGGGCCACCTGCTGAGTGCCCACCTTTGTTGATGTCGAACCCTTGATTTTCAGGCCAGAATTGAGGGCTGTGCCCGAGGTGCCACTTTCCTGCGAAGAACGTTGCGTAGCCCTGTTCTTTAAGTGCCTCAGCCAGTGTCTTTTCTTCCAGGAGCATTCTACTGATGTAAGGAGCTGGCTGCAAAATGGTATTTCTATTGTACTTTGGTCCTGGCTGGGGACCTCCAAAGTATTCAGTGTTCCCTGTCCTTCCTGGGTTTTTTCCTGTTAGGATGCTTGATCGTGTTGGACTGCAGACAGGAGAGGCCGCATAGCCATCGGTGAAACGCATACCTTGTTTGGCTAGGTTGTCGATGTGAGGCGTTTCGTAAAAGCTGCTACCGTAGCACCCCACGTCACTCCAGCCTAAGTCATCGACCAAGATGAATAGAATGTTCCTGTGTGTGGTTTGATTTGCTGATACGGAGGAGGCTCCATGTGAGATACATCCTGTTAGGAGGAGGGTGAAGGCAGTGAGCAATTTTTTTTGAAAGATGAGTTTCATGACTTTGTTAATTAGGAACTTAGTTTGAGATCAGGGTAATTGTTTGATCTGGCTGTAAAATTACAGTGATGACCCTAAAACTGGAGTGTCATTGGCATTCCAGCAGAAAGCTTCACTGTTTTTGTGCTGTTCAAATAACGAACTTGAAACGTCCCCCCGCGTGCTGAGGTAAGAGTGACCTTCAGCTTGTCAGGAGACCAATTAGCATCGATGCTTACACCGCCCCGAGCGCGGAGACCCATGAATGAGCCGGTATTCCACTCCTTCGGCAGGCTAGGTAAAAGGTGGATGACCTCATTATGGCTCTGCAAAAGCGCCTCGACCATTCCAGCCGTGAATGCTCCATTGCCATCCATGCAATAGGGACGGGCACCCCACTTTTTACATAAGTTAGGTTCTAGGCCTTTCTTCATGAAATCCAGCAAGGTTTTGTAGAAGTTCTCAGGTTCTTGAAAACGAGCCCAAAACCCTAACATCCATCCGCGTTGCCAAATAATGCCGCCGGGTCCAAAATCGCCCTTTCCACCGGTCAAGCGGTGCACCAGCGATTTTCGGACAGCTGCGGCTTCTTCCGGATTTCCCTCTTTCGTGATTCGCTGACCAGGGTGAAAGCCGTAGAGGTGCGACACATGGCGATGCCTGGGGTCATCCTCTTCGCGCTCTTCCCTCCATTCCATCAAGCGCCCGTCCTTGGCAATGCGCGGAAGAGCCAACCTCGGCAAGGCCTCTTTGACCCGGACAGTAAATGCGTCATCTATCCCCAAATCCTTGGCTGCTCTCAAGCAATTGGTATAGATTTCATAGGCAATCTCCTGATCAATACTGATTCCGTAATCGACGGTGGTTCGCTTCCCTTTATAGACAAAGCCGTTTTCAGGAGAACCTGAAGGACCGAGCATCAGTTTGCCCGTTTGAGGATCGGTTATGCTGTAGTCCAGATAAAACTCGGCCACGGCTTTCATGATAGGCCATGCGCGGTTTCGTAGGTAAACTTTATCTCCGTTAAAGGCATAGTGCTCCCAGACATCCTGAGTGATCCATCCCATGCCGCCGATCCATTGCATCGCATAGTAGTTCATGCCAAAAGGGTGAGTATTCAACCACCCATCCACATTTAATGCGCAGACAGCACCCGAGCATCCAAACACATCATTCGCCGTTTTCCTAGCATTCGGCAAAAGGTCTTCAATCAAGTCGATCAACGGCCCATGACATTCGCCCAGTCCGGTAAGTTCGGCAGGCCAATAGTTTTCAGAAATGTTAATATCAAGATGATAGGCGCAATTGTATCCCTTTGCTCCATAGCTACCCGGCCAAATGCCGTGTAAGGTTGCCGCTTGGGTTCCGGGGCGGGAACTGTTAATCAAGAGATAACGTCCCATATGGAACATTTGTTCTTCAAGATCCACGTCTCGCTCACCCGTTTTGTTGATTCGGCTGACACGCTCATCAGTCGGTAGAGCACGTTGTGCCTGCGTTGAAGTCCCCAAATCAAGAGTAGCCCTCCTGAAGAGTTCCCGATGCTCATCCATGTGCTCCTCGAGCATTTGCCGGTAGGGGCGCTTGCTGGCTTTTGCGAGCTGTTGCTGGCACGTTATCGCCGGATCAGGCCCGCTAACCGTTCCTTTCTTAAAGTTGGTCGCCGCTGTAAGGATAAGAACCACTCTATCAGCACCTTCTACATGAATTGATTTCCCTTGAGTCGTCATCTTGCCACCCGTCGGGGTAATTTTCAGTTGGGTTTCGAACTTAAGCCCGGCCTTCACGGGATCTCCAGTACCGCGTAATACCAAGGTATCCTGGCCTTGAGGTAAAACAAAACTCTCTGAATTGTAAAACTTGATAGAGCTCCGTGCCATCTTCTTTGTGATCAGTTCACGTGCAAAATTCACATCGAAGGTTAGACGTCCCGGCTGATCGCAATCCAATGTCATGATAAGCGCCTGATCAATAACGGAAACAAAGGTATTTCGTGTGAACGTTGCTCCTCCGGATTTATACGAAACTTTGGCCACGGCCGAATCAAAACTCAATTCGCGGCGGTAATCGGAAACTTCCCCGTGATTAGCGAAATTCAGATACAGTTCACCCATCATTTCTTGACGCCGTGGCCAATAAGGCAAAAGCATCTCTTTTGAGACGTCCTGTGCTTCATCAAACTTACCTTCGGTCAATAGCTTGGTCAGATTAGGGACATGCTTACTTGCCCCCTCCCTGCCTGAGGGTTCCGGGTATCCCGCCCATAATGTTTCCTCGCTCAAATGAATTTTTTCAGTTTCAACGCCGCCAAAAACAAGAGCGCCAATTCGACCATTTCCCAACGGCAATGTTTGACTGCGTTTTGTGGCTGGTTGGGTGAACCAGATTTTCATTTCCTCAAAATTTCTTGAGGGCGATGCCGGTTCAGACGCTTCGCCTATGGATGTCGAGCAGGTGACACAGCCCACAAGAAGAGACAGAAACGCATGATTATACTTGGTCATATTTTTTAAAATTTGTTAATTAGGGAGCTTAGTTTGAGATCAGGGTAATTGATTGATCTGGCTGTAGAACTACCGCGATGATTTCGTTATCGATTTTTGTGGGTATGTTGCTTTTGAATCCCTTTGACCCGAATGGGTTTTGTAGCCTGAGTGTTGATTTTTTTTGTGATGTGATGGTTACTTTTTGAGTTTGCTTGTTCTTTCTTACAGCACTGACTTTGAAACCTCCCTCTGCACGCAGGTTGGTGAAGCTTGCATCGTCCCATGTGTCGGGAACACTGGGGAAAATTCGGATTTTATCACCCCAACTTTGCAAATACATTTCATGAATGGCATCCATCAATAGGAAGTTTCCTTCGAGGGTAAATGGGCGGTAGGTGAATCCGCTGAGTCCGGATTTTGTTTGATCTCCGTTTACGTGGAAGCCGTTTCGGGTAACAAAGGCTCGTTCAAAGTCCGTAAGCAGGCGGGCTGCATCGTCGGGAAATCCAGCGCGAGCGGCGAGTGATGCGGCCCATGTGAAGGAGTATCCCACCCATGCTCCAGAGCCTTCATCGATTAATTGCCGGACGGTGGCACGTACGGCTTCGCGCTCTTTTTCGCCCTGATCGATGTTGAGTGTCGCGAGTGGGTGAATTGCCATGGCGTGTGAGAAATGCCGATGGCTGTTTTTGAAGGGAGTGCCTTTACTGACGAGAAGCGCTTTTGTCTTAGGGTCGAATTGAAGGGGCGGCATCTTTTTCTGGTAGGCAGCCCATTTTTTTGCATCGTTAGACTTGCCGAGAGCGTGCGCCATTTCCTCTAGAGCCTGGAGCGACCATGTAAGAAGCGCTTGGTCGAAATTGGAGTTGGGTTCGAGATAGGCTTCCCAGCGCTGGTCATGCCACTCTGGACTGGACGAAGTTTTGAGGTAGAGTTTTCCATTTTTTTCGTCGGTGAGTTGGAGTGTGGAGCTAGTGATTTCTTCGAACCAAGGGTAGGCTGTGTCGGCTAGGAACTGATCATCGCCAGATGTTTTCCAGTGTTGATAAAAGGCGTGACCGTTCCAAAGTCCGGCGGTAAGGCTCATGGCATATTGACCCCATCCGCCCATCGCTTGGCCTTTGTGGGTCATAACTCCAGGTACCATGGCGGTATCGAGATCAAAGAAGTCTTTACCGTATTTTCGGAACTGAGGCATACGATCAACGTAGTAGTTGATATAGGACATGCCGGGGTCAACGAGACCTGCTGCCTGCCAAGCGACGTAGGTCATTTGGGTATTGAGATCGTTGTGGTAGTCTCCTTTCCATGGTGGCAGTCCTCCGGCGTCCGCAGTCCACACGCCTTGGAGTGGCATTGGGCTGGCGTGAGCACGGCTGCCGGATCCGTAGTAGTATTTAACAAGGTTGTAGTGGTGTTGGAGTCGTGGACGTGGGATGGTGACGGAGGATGCGTTGTAGAGATTGTTCCACCAGGATTTGTGAGAGGTGTGAAGATTTTTCCAACCTGAGGAGAAGCTGTCGGCGATGATTTTGTCGACATGGTTGCGGGGGGATTTTGCATTTTCGTTTGTGGCTGTGGCGATGGCGACCAGCAGGTGGTCTTCCATTGGCTGCCAACGCACCCCGAAGGTAAATTCCAGTTCCTCAGCAGTTTTTTGAGTGTAGATGATGGAGTTGTTTTTTTTGACGATAGATGGTGCCGGGTATCCGAGTTTGTCGATGGATGCGGGACGGACAAATTTAAATTCAGTGCCCTTGGGGACGCGAAGGAGGGTGACAGGTTTGGTTGCGGAAAAGAAAGCGTGTGCGGACTTTCCGTCGGTGAGTTTTACCTCGGCGGTGGCGGTGGAGAAGTCGAGGTGAAAGGTCTTGGCCGTAGTTCCCTCAGGGAGGGTCATGACGAGTCGTCCACCAGGGATTTTAGTCCATTTGGAACCGTTGTAGGTAGCGTCGAAATACTTATTCCAAGTGGCACGGTCTTTATTCTCGATTGATTTGAGCAGTGTCTTATAGTTGCGTTTGGAGTCGTAGACATTGGCGTTTCCTCTTTCGTCCCAGAGATCTCCGCGGTCGAGTGAGAGCCGGAGTTCCCGTCCTTCACCCCATAGCAGCCCCCCAGTCATTCCATTTCCGAGAGGAATGGCATTGTCCCATTTTTTGATTGGTGCGGGCAACGTTAGTGAGTCTTTACCTAGGAGGTCATTTTGGCGCTCTTTGGATGTGACAATTTCTTCAGCATGAGAGGTAATGTGAAGAGATAGAGAGAGCGCTATGGTTAGATGCTTAAACATGATGATTTTTTGTGGTTGATCGTTGTGTGAATTATTCCTCAGGAATCAGAACAATGTCTGTGATCATGAGGTTGGGTCCAGTGGCGGCTTCGGCTTTGAGAATAAGTTGGCCATCGTTGGTGTCTTCTCGGATGAATGGGAACTCAACCCATCCGCCCTCGGTATGTGGGCCTAAGTGGTGGGTTTTTCCTTCGAAAGAAATGTTTCCGGTGCGTCCGTTTTTATTCCAGTCGTGGAAGCGAACGAGGACTTTGCCGGGAACGCCTGATCGAGGTGTGATGATTACTTTGACGTTTTTTCCGTGCCAGGCTGATCCGTCTTTATCTCGCCATACACCATCGGCTTCGACTTTGTAATCGACACCTTCGCTTTGGCGGAGAATTTGGTCCCGCCCTTTACTCCATTTAGCCGTTTGGCCATGCGTTCCTACTTTACCAGCTGCGTTGATGTAGAGGTCGGCGTTGGTAAACTTCGCTGGAAGTTTTTGGAGTTTGATCGTGGGGTCGTGAAATAGCTTATCGAGGGCTTCGGTGGCCATCATGATCTGCGGACTAAACTGCTTACCGGAGGTGTAGTGAATCAAACTTTGGCGGAGTTGCTTAACTTCCGGTAGTTTTTTTGCCTGATTCTTACTGATGTTGTAACCGCAGACGAGTAACTTTCCTTTGTCGACATTGGTTTCAAAGATGGAACCAAGCCGGCGATTGTGGTGAAAATCGGTGACGGGCTCAGCGATGGGGCGGTAAGTGTTTGGGGTGACACCTGTCAGGTCAAATCCTTTGGCTCCACGACAAATGCGGTGCCAGTTCCAATCTCCATGAGAAGGAGTCGGAAAGTCGGCAAAGGCCGGATGATCAGAGCTGATACGCAGGCCAATGGTTTCGCGGTTCTGGCCGGGGAAGAAGGGAACCGACCAGTAGAGAGGAAACCAATGTGCTTGTTTGCTGGCTTTCGGGCCTCCGAATTGGTTGGCGATGAGGATCACCTTTTTTCCTTCAGCCAGTGCTGGCTTGGCTTCGCCTTCCCAGTCGGAGGTAACGAGTACCGATGAGGGCTGGGCAGTTGCCTTGACTTCCGGATAGATCCAGAGATCGTAGCTGTTGCTTAGTGAGTGTAATGCAATCTCAATGCTGAGAGTCGCTTGTGTGGCAACTGTGACGGATGTCATGTTGGGGGTGAATGAGCCGATTGGAGTGACTGATCCCGTGGGCGCAGAGAAGGGATCGATCTTGCCCTGATCGATGAGTTTTCCGTCGTTGGTCGTAAGTTTCCAAATGGCGGCTGCCTTATCGATTTTCTGTTCGCCATAGTGGTGAATGAGGGCATCGATGCTTGGTTTCTCAGACGCTTTGTAAACGTATCCTGGCAGTTTGAGCAATGGGACCGTGGGTGCGCAGTAGTGGCGAAAACTTTTAAGGTCTGTGGTCCCTTTGCTGTCGTAGAATGAATCCAACCAACCAATCAGCGCTTCCCCTTGACCGGAGAAATCTTGCATGCCGAGGAGTTGGAAGCCACGGCACGATGGGGTGCGTAAGAAGGACTCGATTTCATCACGGTAGAGAATGCGGTTACTGGCGCCGGAGGCCATTTTGAGTTCTTCGCTGCGATCATAGAGGCCATTCTTTTTAGCCTCTTCAGCCATTTTCATCAGCCTGTAAGGTTTGAGTGGGCCGGTGTATTTGGGGAGTTCCTTTTTCCAATCGACGTAAACCGGCCATTGTCCGATTTCGTGGGAAATGATCGGGACGGAAGCCTTACTGTACTTCTCTTCATAGTCCCAGTTGGTGCCGAAATTGACTTTTTGACGAACCCAACCAATATGAGGGATGTTGTGGGTGGCATTAAAGTCGCAGAATGGAGTGATTGTGCGCGCGGTGGATGCTGCGTAGAGGTGGCGTGGGTCGTGTTTTTTGGCATCGCGCATCCAAGTTCCGGTGACATCAAAGTTAGAGGTTCCGAGTTCGTTACCAATGGCAAAAAAGATGAACGATGGATGGTTACCGTAGGTATCGATGGTGCGGCGGATTTCGGCAAGCGCAAAGCTGTCGATGCTGCGGTCGTTATGACCCAAGCCTTTGGGGTGACCAAGGGTATCCATTTCCTTGCGTTTGTTGGGTTTGGTCATCCAGTGGTCAATCCAGATCGGGGCTTCAACCTGGAGGTAGATGCCGAGTTCGTCAGCTGCTACAAAAGCGGCTTTTGGTGGGCACCATGAGTGGAAACGGGCATGGTTCAGGTTGTGGTCTTTATAAACTTGCCAGACTTTTTTCCAACCTTCTACGGTGACGGGAGGATGACCGGTAAGAGGGAAGACAGCACATTCTAGGTTGCCTCGCATAAATGCGGGTTTTCCATTGATTAGTAGTTGGTTGCCTTGGCGGGAGACTTCACGAAAGCCAAAGCGCGTAATGGAGCTATCAATGACGGTTCCACCCTGAAGCAAGTCCACTTGGACTTGATAGGTTTTCGGATTAAATTCGGACCAGGTTTGAGGCTGGTTGATTCGACTTTCGAGAGTCGTCGAAAAATGGCCCGAAGCATCGATATCGGCTTCAAATGCCCGTCCGCTGCCGTTGTTGATGCAGATGGCTTTCAGCTGAAGGGGGCCTTGACCAGAGCCGGTGACTTCTACCTTTAACTGGCCATTGTTCGATGGGAAAACGCGAACGAAGTCAATGTGGTTGTCGGGCACAGCTCGGAGTTCGATTTTTCCGACGATGCCGTTCCAAATCGATTGAGTTTGGTCACCGTAGGCGTGGCCTTTGTCACCAATGGGGTGAACCATCCGGTTATCGATCCGCACTGTGATTTGGTGCTGACCGGGAGTGAGTTTTCCTAAAACATGCTTGTGGGCTGTGTTCAGTGAGTCTTGAGGTGGGGAGATTTCCTTGCCGTCGATCCAGACACGGGATTGCCACATCACACGCTCAAGAATGAGTTGGGTGCTCATGTTTTTCCAGTCTTCAGGAATGGTGATAGTGCGTGAGTAATAGGCTGGCCCCGTATAGGCATACTCGCGGTTGAGGTGATAATTGTATGGGATGGATTTCGTGATGTGTGGGCCTTTTTTTGCCAGATCGGTAGTGCCGGGCAAAGTCATGGTGTCGTTCCATTTCCATTTGCTGGGCTCGGTTTTGATCATCTGATCACTAGGGTCTAACTGAAGATTCCAAGTGCCGGAAAGATCAATGGGTTGAGTTTGAGCTGTGAGGATGTGAGTCATCAGAAGTAAGAGTAGAGTGGTGGCTTGTAATGTCATGTTCTATTAGAGTGTGTGATTTATTGAAGCTGGTAACGTTTGACTTCTTCTTGAAGTTTTTGTTGGAGGATTTTCACTTTTTCCGGGAGTTGGGATGCGAGGTTCTTAGTTTCTCCTAGATCTTGTTTCAGGTTGTAGAGTTGTGGTTGTTTGCTGTTGATGAGCTTCCAGTTGCCTTTGCGGATCGTCATGGTCCGGCGGCCGCAGATGAGAAATTCACGTGCCGCTGCACGATGGTCCAGGAGTGCGGGGAGATGGTTTTGAGAGTCGGTCTGATGGGGGGGCTCTATTGATTGTCCGGTGAGTTTTGCCAGAGAGGCGAGCAGGTCAACTTGACTGATCACGGCATCGGAGTTTCCTGCTGCAATGGTTCCTTTCCAAGTGACAATGAAGGGGACGCGGGTACCTCCTTCGTAGGGGGTGTACTTGGTTCCGCGCAAGGGGCCTGCGGGGTTGAAGTTTTTCTTTTGAGCCGCAGCAAGCGATCCGTCCAGGTAGGCGTCTTCGAGCTTCGGCCCGTTGTCACTGGAGAAAATAATCAGGGTGTTTTGGTGGAGTTTGAGTTGAGTGAGTTCCCGGGTGAGTTGACCAACACAGTCGTCGAGCTGCAGGGTCATGTCACCGCGAGGTCCGAGTCCGCTTTTACCGGAAAAACGAGGATGAAATAGCCGCGGGGCGTGGATGTCAGCAGTGGAGAAGTAGAGAAAAAATGGTTGGTCTTTGTGTTTGCGGATATACTGGATGGCCTTGGCTGCGAGGTCGTCAGCCATGGTTTCATCGTCCCAGCGGGCTGCCATACCACCGGTCATGGTGCCGATGCGGCCAACTCCTCCGTGAATGGTGCCGTTGTGGTGATCTCCGGGACGGCATTTGACCTTCACCCGATCCGGGAACTCTTTGACGGTCGGCTCAGTCCCTACTTTTTTACCGTAACTAACAAACAGAGGGTCGGAGGGGTCGAGATTGGCTACGCGTCCGTTTTCGAGGTAGACACACGGCGTGCGGTCATTGGTAGCGGGAATGATGTAGCTGTAGTCAAAGCCGATTTCGTTTGGACCCGGTTTGATCTTGGTGTTCCAGTTGATCGGAGCCTTGCCATCACCCAGACCAAGATGCCATTTGCCGATACAGGCTGTGGCATACCCGGCCTGTTTGAGCATCGACGGTAGTGTTTGGTGTTCGGGGTTGATGATGAGTTTGGCATCACCACGGGCAATGCCTGTTCCGTTTTGGCGGAAGGGAAGCTTACCGGTCAACAGGGAGTAGCGTGAGGGGGTGCAGGTCGCAGCAGCAGCGTAGCCATCGGTGAAGCGGATGCCATCTTTTGCCAGTTGGTCAATGTGGGGTGTTCGAATCGCAGTCGCGCCGTAACAGGATAGGTCACCGTATCCCAAATCATCCGTGTAGATGATGATGATGTTAGGTCGGGTGCTTGCGAGTGAGAGGGATGACAGCGCAATGAGTGTCAGGAGGATTTTCATGGGTTCGTGTTGGTTAAGAACGGTTTTGTTACGTATGCTTGATCATTTGAAGCCCGTCTTCTGCTTGTTTGATCAGGGACCTGGCTTCTTGATCCTGACGAGCCTGTAGGTCATCATCAAAAACCAGCAGGTTGGGAAGGCTGGTAGCGAAATAATCGATAGTGGCCTTTTGTTGAAGTTTTTGTTTCCCGTAATGAAGCAAGCTTTCAAACAGCGCGTTTGCTTCATTTTTTCGATCAAGCTCGAGCAGTGCCAGACCTCGATAGTAACTCAGAGGGCTGTGTTCGATGGCTTCCATTCCTGCAAAGTCACCGATTTCTTCTGCGGCTTCTGTGAATCTGGAGGCCGCTTCGTCGTACTTGCCCATGGCGTTGAGACTGCGGCCTAACCAATAGTTGACATTGGCTTTGGCCTGTAGCGGGTGGTAGGCTTCGCCGAGTGATTCCGGGGTGTCCATGGCAGCGCGGAAGTGCTTGAGTGCTTCTTCTGCATTTCCTCCATCCAGGTGTTTTTGTCCCAGGAGAAGGTGAGCGGTGGTGTATTGTTTGAGCACCATACCCTCACCTCCTTCCCACGGGTGGAAGCGACGTGATATGATCAGATCGAGCGCTGCGTCCGGGCGCCCGGATTCGTTGAGCAGCGTGGCGAGCGCGACGACGGCGTCATCGCGCTGCATCACGAGTTCGCGGTGGTTTTCGAGAAATGCGAGACGTTGTCCGGAGTTCCGTCCTCCTTTGTCGGCGAGTTGGTCTGCTTCTGCGATCAGTCGGGCATCACTAGGCGCCAGAGCGATCGCCCTTTGGTAATAGTGGTTCGCTTGTTCGTAGTCATGTTGTTGGTTCCAGACCGCGATGCCGAGGTTGCGGTAAATTTGCGGGATCTTACTCTGCGCTTGTTCGGCTGTTTGCCAGACGCGAATGGCATCAGCGTGGCGCTTTTTATCGTAGTAGTAGTTGCCCAGCGCGTAGCAGGCGAGAGGGTCGCCTCCGGGTTCTTCGATTGCCCACTCGAGGATCAGCATTTCCTCGGCGCGGGATGGGAAGAAGTAGTCGGATGATTGATCTCTGGCTTGGCTGAGTGTTTGCTCGCTCTCGGGGATGCCGGCTTGTTGCTCAAGCCATGCCTGGACGTAACGGGTCATGGCGCTTCGTTCCGACGGGTTGGGAACCGCAACCTCGATGACGGGGTGGCTGTGATGCCATTCCAGCAGCAGCAGGGCTTCGGAATGGAATCCGGCTTCGATATAATCAAAGACGAGATCGAGAATGGTTTGGGCGTCGTTGCGACAGCGGTCGAGGAACTCGGTTTTCAGACATGGGTCATTGCTGATTAGAGCCTGCTCAAAGCGGGCCCAGTGGTCGAGCGGATCCTGGTCAAGCAGGTGGTGGATCGTGGTGGATGCGGCATCGGTTTCACCGAGTGGCCTGCGGATGGCTGCTTTAAGAACTTGGGCTTTATTGTTTTGACGATTGGTGTCGAGTGACGATTCGAGGTGCTCGAGAGCACTTGCCCAGTCGTGACGGCAGGCATCGATACATGCAATCTGGTAGTATGCCGGACTCCGCCATGCGTAATCCCAGGTGGCTTTATAGAAGAGGGGGTATGCTTCGTTATTTTTGCCGAGCCGGAGGAGGCAAAGCCCCAAAAAGTAGTGGGCTTCGCCGGTGACCGGGTTCGGATGCCGGTGGGTGAGTTGCTGGATCGATTCGTTCAGGTGCTGGGCGGCTTCGGTGAGTTGTCCGCGCTCGAGGAGACGTTTTCCGAGGGCCAGGTGGCAGCGGCAATCGGCGGGGTCGCGTTCTAAGGCTTCGTTCCAGTAGTCTTCGGGGTTGCGGGTCGGGTGACGGTATTGCTCGAGGTGCTCTCCGGTGAGGAAGAGGCTGTCTTGGGACGGGATATCCTCGGGCATCGGCGGTTCGGTGGCCAGTGGGCGTTCGCGTTCGAGTTTGGAGGGGTCGACGCCCTGGTACTTCAGGATGGCTTGGCCACTTGCACTGAGCAATCGCACCTGAAGATCAGCTGGCGATTCGCCGGGGAAGCGGGTGGCATCGTTTTTCCAGCTTTCACCGGGTTGGAGGCTGAGGGTGAATTCAGTGAGTAATTCCCCACGGTAGTAGAGGATGAGCTTGGCTTCTGAGATGGCTTTGGACACACACAGTCCGAGTTCGATGTTGCGGTCTTCACGGATAGAGCATGCGAGTGCGGCTTCCTGGTTTGCCTGTTGCACCGGGCCGATGTTTTGGATCGGCCACCAGAACTGGGAGAACGTTTTGGTTTCGTAGGGGGCGAGGTAGGTGAAGTCCGGCTGGTTATCTGTAAAGACACCGGCCATGAGTTCGACATAAGGGCCGTTGTTGTCGGTCAGTTCACGATCCCAGGCCCAGCCAAAGGCGTCGTTGCCCCAGGTCCATTGTTTTTTTCCGGGGGAAACGTGACGGTTGGCCACGTGGACAAAGCCACCGTTGGCAAGATGGTCGTATCCGCCGAAAAAGCCGTCGTTCGTCTGGCAGACCATGTAGCTGGTGGGGACCGGGATGTTTTTGTACCAACTCAGGTCATTGGCATCTGGTCGGTCCTGATAGGGGATGTCGTAGTATGGATTGTTGGCAACGGGGAACGAGGACATCGCGCGCACGGCGTGGTCTGCGACATAGTGGACGTCCGGCGGGAAAAACGATTGGTATTGGTCGTGGACCATGGCCGCGACGTTGGCCCACCAGAGGAAGGTGTGGGTCAGTGGCGTGCGGTTGTAGAGGCGCGCGCGCAGCTCGATGAGTGACGAGTCAGGGCGCAGGCGAATGCCGTGCATGCCCTTGAGCCGGTTGAGCGGGTCGTGCTCTGACATCCAAACGGTGCGGGCACCATCGGATTCTTCTTCGATGTGTATATCTGTGGGAAGGTAGGTTCCTGGTCGGTGGTGCTGTGGCCAATTGAACTCGACACCACCCGATATCCAAGGTCCTGCGAGACCGACGAGGGCAGGTTTGATGACATCCTGACGGTAGAAAAAGTCGTAGTTGTTATTGGTTTTATCCTGACCGGTGAATATGCGCCCGCCGATCTCGGGTAGCATGCTCAGTCGGACAAAATCGTTTTCCAGCAGAACGGATTGATAGGATGCATCGACGGGTTCGTCATAAACTTTATCGACGAAGGGGACGGGGTAGACTTTCCCGCAGCTTCCTTGATAGACGCGCTTTTCGAAGAAAAGTGGGTTTTTCTCAGGTTCTCCGAGCGGATAAGTCGGGATCGATTGACGGGAGATGTGTGCTTGAACAGACATATGGGTGAGTTGAAATGGGATGATCTTCTATTTCTAACTGACGAGTTCGGTTTCAATTTGTTCGAGGCTTTTTCCTTTGGTTTCCGGGATGTGTGAACGGATGTAGAGGATGCCGACGAGGCAGATACCCGCATAAGTCCAGAAGGTTCCTGCGGGGCCGAGGCTGTCGCGTAGAATGGGGAAGGTGAATGAAAGGATGAAATTGGCCACCCAGAGTGAGAGCACGGCAATCGACATCGCAACGCCACGAATGGCATTGGGGAAAATCTCAGAGATGAGCACCCATGCGACCGGACCGAGAGTGGCAGCAAAGACGGCAACGGCAAGCAGGGCGAAAGCGACGACATACCAGCCGGTGTTACCACTGTAATAACACCAACCAATCGCGAGGTGGGAAATGAGTAATCCCGCCGAACCGATCAGCATCAGAGGTTTGCGCCCTAGGCGGTCGATCGTTGCCATGCCGACAAAGGTGAATGCCATGTTCGTCAGGCCGATAATGACCAGGCTGAACATGATGCCACTCACGGTGAATCCTGCGTCACGGAAAATATCCGGGGCGTAGTTGAAGATGACGTTGATGCCGCACCATTGCTGGAAAACGGCGATGAAGATGCCGACGAGTAAGATTTTAGACATCGGCCGTTGAAACACGGCACTGGCTTTTAGCTGTTTGTGTTCCTTGTCGAGGGTTGCTTCAATTTCCTTCAGCGTTTGAGTGGCATATGCCGAACCGCCGATACGCTCGAGCACGCCATAGGCTTCATCGTCGCGGCTTTGTTTGGTAAGCCATCTGGGGCTGGGCGGGACAAAAAACATCAACAAGAAAAAGAGCCCGGCAGGAATGGCTTCGGCTGCAAACATCAGTCGCCACCCGGTGGTTCCGTTCCAAGTTTGTTTGAGTTCTTGGTTGGTATACTTACGCAGCGCAACCAAATCGATCGAGGAGACGGGGATGGGGTCGGATGAACGAAGTGCGGAACGAAGCTCGGCCGTATTTACAATCTCGACAGGAAGGTCAGTCAGAATTTCCTCATTGAGAATGGCCTGGCGTTGAGACTCGGTAAATAGGTCTTGGCTGTAATGATTGTCCTCAGTGTTGGATTGGGCTGCTGTTTTGATTTGGAGATCGGCAGCCAGTGCGCACTCCTCTTGAATGCGCTGGGGCACGGGGTGGTATTCGGAGATTTGATAGTTGATCAGCTGGGCCAGGAGGATGCCGATGACGATGGTCAGCTGGTTGAGTGAAACAAATCGGCCGCGGTAGCGGGCCGGGGAGATCTCAGCGATGTACATCGGCGAGAGGGTGGAAGCCATTCCCATCCCGATGCCACCGAGCAGGCGGTAGGCGATAAATTGATGGAAACTTGGGGCATAGCCCGACCCAATGGCGGAGATGAAGAATAAAAGGGCGGAAACCATGAGCAGCTTGACCCGCCCGTAGCGGTCGGCCGCTTTGCCAACACCGAGGGCTCCGATGATGCAGCCGACGATGCAGGAGCTGACGGCCCAGCCCTGCAGAACAGGGGAGTCGAGATTGAAATGCAGCTCGTAGAATTGTTTAGCTCCTGAAATCACCAGAAGGTCATAACCAAAAAGCAGTCCGCCTAAAGCTGAGCTCAAGGAGATAAATAGAATAAAGCCCATATTGAATGAGGTGCTTGCAGGCTTATTGCAGGCTCGGGCTGACGAGTTTGCCGGTCGGTCATGTTTTTTCATATGGCAGCTTGAGAAAATCATATTTACCAAGTGATTGGAATAGATTATCTTCCGTCACATATGGACGATCTTACGTATTATAGGAAGGAAGGGTTTGATCGCCAAAAGCTGTATCGTATACCGAAACGGGCTGAAAAAAGGATGAAAAATCAACCTTTTACAAGTGAATTGATGGTGACTGATATTGGTTACTACCCATGTGCTGAAGCTCATTTTGTGGAGCGAATGGATGGTTTAAATGGACATATCCTCGTATTTTGTCTGGACGGTCGAGGGTGGTTTTCATGGGGTGGGGAGCGTATGGAGGTCGCTCCGATGGAGGTGTTTTGGGTTCCGGCTAGGCAGGCTCACAGCTATGGAAGTTTTAGGGACGGGGGTTGGGAGATCTATTGGGTTCACGTCGAGGGAGAGGATGTGGAACCCTTGTTGGGCTGGACGCCGTTAAGCCGAGACCAGCCGCTAATTTCGTTTACCAATGCTCATGCATTGCGGAGGCAGTTCAACATGATGTTGCAGAGTTTGGAGTCGGGGTTTTCCGATCATGTTTTGTTCCAGTTGTCTCGCTTTATGATTACGCTTGTGGGTTTGCTGCATGTGGATGCGGGATCCAGCAGGGCAGCCGAGCGGCGTGAACGCATGGAGTTGGCCATTGAACAGATGCGGTCATCGGTATCGGAACCGCTTGCGCTGGAGGCCTATGCGCGGACCAGTGGATTTGCGGTTTCCCAGTTCAGCAGCCTATTTAAGCAGTACTACGGAAGTAGTCCGATGGCTTACTTGGCGGAATTACGAGTGCAGAGGGCGTGCGAATTGTTTGATACGACTGGGATGTCGGTGAAGGAGGTGGCTTTCGCCCTCGGATTTGAGGACCCCTTGTACTTTTCCCGGATGTTTAAAAAGGTGGCTGGCGTTGCTCCGAGTGCGTATCGACTGGAGCAAAGTTGATCCCTGGATTGGAAGCCTTCATTGATTCGCTCGAAAGGATGGTAAAAAAACACCCCTGATGCCGGGTGGGCATCAAGGGTGTGGATGATTGGTTTAGGTGTGGCTGATTTTTCAGCCGGTCCTTTGGGCTAGAGGTTGCGAAGGCCCTGTTTCGCTTGTTTGGCTTTTTCGAGTTGCTCAGCCATCGCCTTGGCCCGTTCAGGCTGCTGGGCGATGATGTTGTTTTGCTCTCCGACATCGGAGTCGAGGTTGTAGAGCTGGGCTTTACCTTTTTTGCCGCGTGGCTGGATGTATTTCCATGGCCCTTGACGTAGCGCGAGGATGCCGGCCTCTTCGATCATGTATGGCAGTCCTTTTTCATCCTGACCGAGCAAGGCGGGCAGCATGTTGCGGCTGTCAATCCCCTGAGTGGCGGTGAGTTCGACACCGACGAGCGAGGCAAAGGAGGCAAGGAAGTCGATCTGGCTGACCAGAGCTTCCGATTTTCCGGGTTTGATTTTGCCAGGCCATTTGATCAGGAAGGGAACGCGGGTGCCGCCCTCGTAGATTTGATACTTGCCGCCGCGGTATGGGCCGGAGCCGTCGTGGCCACGGTCGCTTTCCTTGGTGGATGTCTGTACGGTGGTGCCGTCTTTATAGCCGTCGTCGTAGACCGGGCCATTGTCACTTGAGAAGATGACAATCGTATTGTCGGTCAGTCCGTGTTCGTCCAGAGCTTTGAGCACTTCACCGGATGCCCAGTCGAACTGGACCATGGCGTCTCCACGATAGGAGAGTTTGCTTTTGCCTTTGAAACGTGGGTGAGGGGTGCGTGGCACGTGGATGTCCTGGGAAGCGAAGTAGAGGAAGAACGGCTTCTTTTTGTCGATTCCTGCGAGGTATTTTTTCGTTTGATTGACGAATTCGTCGGCCATGGTTTCATCGTTCCAGAGAGCGGCTTTACCTCCCCATTGGTAGCCGATTCGGCCGATGCCGTTGATGACGGAGTTGTTGTGGCCGTGGCTGCTTTCGTAGTAAGTCATGGCCGAGCGGTCTTTTTTGCCGTCGGGGTAGACGGTGCCTTTGAACCCTTCGGGTGGTTTTTTACCGACGTAGAGTGGGTCGGCCGGATCCAAGTTCACCACCCGGTGGTTTTCGAGGTAGACACAAGGGACGCGGTCGTTGGTGGAGGGCAGGAGAAAGGAGTAGTCGAATCCAATTTCGAGAGGTCCTGGTTTGACGTCGGCGTTCCAATCGACGGCTGTTTTGCCATCGCCGATGCCGAGGTGCCATTTGCCGATGACGGCGGTCTGGTATCCTGCCTTTTTGAACATTTGCGGCAAGGTGAACATCTCGGGTTTGATTTTCATCGGCGCGTTGGGTGCCAGCACGCGGACACCGTGGCGGAAGCCGTGGATGCCGGTCAGCATGGAAAAACGCGAAGGGGTGCAGGTGGCTGCAGAGCAATGGCCGTCGGTAAACTGAAGGCTTTCCTTGGCGAGCTTGTCCAGGTTCGGCGTGGGGATCAGTTTGGCCCCGTAGGCTCCGAGGTCTCCAAATCCGACATCGTCTCCGTAGATGATGACGACGTTGGGCTTTTGCGGTGTCTGGACTTCTGCAGAGAGGATGCCGGTCGAGCCGGCGATCAGTGCGGTAATCAACAAGTGGGTTCGTTTCATGGTTGGCAATGATACTGCATGACCATGGATCTCTTTCAAATCAATTACTCATCGTTAATTTTGACGAGAGTCAGGAAAGAACCGTCTGTACACGCGATGTCGAACAAGAAGCGTTTTCCCTGCAGTGGAAAGTGCCCGGTGGTCGGGCGGGCTCGACGGGCCGCGTGGTTTAGAGTGGTGGAATGATCAGTTCGTCACCCACTTTAACATCAACCGCTCCTCCGGGGAAGGTTCCGGGGAGGGGGTCGGCAAAAACGGCGCCTTCTTCAATGTTGGAAACGGTGACCCGGCCGATGATGCCGGTGCCACGGCGGATCGCGAGTTCGGTGTTGATGCGAACGGACTCTGGCCGTTTGACATCCAGAACGATCAGGAAAATCCCTTGATCTTGAGCCACCTCCTTAACTTGGGCCATGATCATCGCCTGGCTGATGATCCGGGCCCTGCGAGCGGCCTTGTCATATTTTTCCGCATGACGTTCGTTCATGGCGAGGGTTTCATCCTCGGCTTGTTTGGCTTTTTTTTCCGAGCGGAGAACTTGTTCACGCAGCAGTTTGTTGGCGGTTTCCAGCTCTTCGAGTTTGCTGGTGCTGATGGATTCCGGGGCCTCGATGGGCTGGATGGGCGTGGTCAGCGGTTGGCCGGTGCGGAGTCGGCGCAGGGATGCTTCATAGCGGGCGTTGTCCTGAAGGAGTTCGACGGCTCGCTGTTTGCGGTGATCTCCCTCTTCGTCTTTACGCATGGAGATATAGGAAAGGCCCAGCGCAGCCAAAAGGATGGCAGCTGTGGCGCTGAGTAGAATTTGCGTGATGTTCATGATGGGATTTTGTGAAAATACCCGCTTTTTTCAAGGAGAAGAAACGTCTATTTCTTCAGTTTCATGAGTTTTGCGGGGAGAAAATCGCCAGTTCCTGATTGTTCCTTGGTTTCTTTGTAGTGGCGGACGGTCATGCCGACGGCCACACCAACCACCATGAGGATGAGGACAATGACAGTTTTGAGCGCCTCACGGGCTGGGGAACTTGGCTTGGCTGGTCTTTTCTTGTGTTTGGCTCTGGGTGATTCCGTGCTGGGTCGGTGCTCATCTTCGAGCTCGTCGCCATCGACAGGTGGCAACTTTTTCCGTTGGTGGGTGCTGAACTCTTCTTCTGCAAGAACCTCGATTTCTTCGTCAGAAAGGCGGAATTTCAATGGAACATCCCCGACAAGCACCTCCATACCATCGAACAAATCAATGACGTCCATCAGGGTGTCATCCTGCTTGATACCATTGGTCGATTCGTTGTCCTTGAGGATGTATCCTCCTTCGACCCGATTCATCATACAGTGATGGGTGGAGCAGGAGCCGCACTCGATGATGATGTCGTTGTCGCTGCCCCGACCGATGTTGATCGTGGTGCGTTCGAGTTTAAAACGGTAGGGTTGCGGGGTCTTTCCAGGTTCGGAGATGGTGACGCGAGGCATGGTAATGAAACAGGCTGGTGATGAAAGTCATTCATTCACTAGCGAATTGTTGGCCAAATAGCAATGGCTAACATTGAATCTGTGAGGATTGATGCATCGGCGCAAGCGATCATCGGTTCGAGGTGGGGAGTCACACACCGGGGAGTCAGGCTTATTCGACCGTTGCCACAGGCTCGGTGAGCTCGACAGAAGCGGGTTGATTTGCAGGTTCGCTTTCACCGGTTTCCATGTCAGAAGCAGCTGGATCGCCTGATTCCTGAGCCGCTGGCCGCTGAACGTGGGATGGCTGGTCTTTTAGTTCCTGGGAACCGAAATTGGCCTGAAAGGAGGCCGCCAGCCATAAGGCCAGCATGAGAGATGTGCCGATGATAAAAATGCGGATATTTTTCATGCCGGTGAATGATTGATGGGCTGCAAGGGATCTTGTTGCGGGGGCGGGGCATAAGCTGCCATCCACAGACCTGTCCACTCTAAAATAAAGGTATATGCTTAGTAAAGCTAAATAATCAACCTAACGCGGTTTTGACTTCGGCTGTAGGGTGATGGACAGGATCTACTTGGCAAGCACTCTCTGGCGGCTGGTGGTGCCGTAGCGGTCCACAGCACTGATGGCGATGGCGTCGGGGCTGCCTTGCAGGGTGGTGGATAATTTGCCGGCGGGGACGACTTGCACGGTGAACCAGGCTTTGCCGTAGCGGGCTTGGATGGCATATTTACTGGCACCTCGGACCGTTGACCAGTGAACCGTGACGCTACGGCCGTTGCCCTTGGCCTTCGCGTTTGGAGTGGCGGGCTGTTTGGTGCTGAGCCATGGCATCGGGGGCACCAGAGCGGGGTAGCGGTAAGCGCCTTGGCCAAGAGCCTTGGTGATGCCGCCCCGGTTTTGGCGGAGTGATTTCATGCTCCAGTGGACATGACCGACGTAGTTGCGGCCGAGGGTTCGGGAGAGGTTCACTTGGTTGACAATTTCCGACGCTGGTCGGCCGGGGTCCTCGGAACTGTTGATTCGGGCGGTGGCGATACCGGGCCAGACCGGGCGGCGGCTTTGGGCGCGCCACCAGTTGAGTAGCTTGGTGTAACTTTGAGGTCCATGGATCCGCCAGTAGAGTTGTGGGCTCATGTAGTCGCACCACCCTTGCTGAAGCCACTTGCGGGAGTCAGCCGCCAGGTGTTCGTAGGCATTGATCGATGCGGTGGTTCCCGCGGGAACCCCTGGTTTCCAGATACCAAAGGGGCTGATTCCGACCCGAACCCAGGGTTTTTGTTTTTTGACTGATCGATACATGCCATGGACAAAACCATCGACATAGCCACGGCGTTGGGATGGTGATTTGCCGTCGGGAAATTGGCGTTTCGGGTTGTTGTTGTTATCGAGGTCGGGATAGGGGTAGAAGTAGTCGTCGATATGAATGCCGTCGACGTCATAGCGGCGGGTAACATCGGAGATGACACTGAGTGCGCGGTTGCGGGTAAAGCTATTGGCGGGGTCCATCCACTTGTAGGTTTTGAATTTTTTGACAATGGACGGGTGGGTGCGGGTGATGTGGTTTCGGGCGGGGCTGATCCCCTCGCTGGGCATCGCCCGGAAGGGGTTGAACCAAGCGTGGACTTCGATGCCTCGTGCGTGGGCCTGGGAAATACAGTAGGCCAGTGGATCATATCCGGGGGATTTGCCCATGGTGCCGCTCAGCCAGTGGCTCCAGGGTTCGATGCTGGATTGATAAAGGGCATCTCCATTCGGGCGGACCTGGAACAAGATGGCATTGAGTTTCAGCTTGGCCGCCTGATCCAGTAGTGAGCGCAGCTCAGCTTGCTGCGATGAGGCCGAAAGCCCTTTTTTGCTTGGCCAGTCGATATTGAAGACCGTCGCCACCCAGGCGGCGCGAAACTCACGGGTCACCATGGGAGGTTGCTCACTCGATGGGCGGTAGTTCTGGGCTAAAGCGCTGGGCGCCATGAGCAGAAGGAGCTGGGTGAGTAGTAGAGTAAGTGAGGGGGTGATCCGATGACGACCGTTCATGATGGGCAAACTCGCAGAGGGTCTATGGATTGCAAGGGGAAATCGGTGCCATGTCAGGCCGAATTCAGCGAGGTGGATCAAGCTCATCCACTTGATGGTTTCCGCTTAAGTTGAAAGCTTTGTTTTCTTTTTGTTCTTCATGGAGTTGATGGTGTCGAGCAAGGAACCGATACGGACGTGTTTTTCCAGTGAGTGGCGGAGCCACATGTTCCGGTTGATGGTGTAGATGTTGCGCCGCCCTTGTTTTTCGATTGATAAAAATCCATCGCTTGCGAGTTCGGAGAGGATCCGTTGGACCGCTCGTTCTGTAATGCCGATTTCCACCGCCATGTCGCGAATGCGGGCATCAGGATCCTGGTCGAGGACCACCAACACGTGGGTGTGGTTGGTCAGAAAATTCCACTGTGATGGTTGCGACTCTTTCATATGAAATAAATTTCGTGTTTTCGTTTGCGTGTAATTTGTTTCATGTAATATTGCTGTGTATTCGGAACTGAACAAGTAAAAACAGGAGAAAATCTGCCGAATTAGTGAGTGAATCGTAAAAAACAGCCAGGAAAGAACCCCAGTTATGAACAAGCTAGACTTAAAAAAGCATTTGATTGCATTGGCCACTTTACCGGAGACGGGTTCTCCGATTTTGAGTGTCTACATGAATAAAAGCACTCCGCTTGATGAACACCGTAAAAACCTCAAGGACTGGGCTACTTTGGCGAGACATACGTTCAAGGGCCGGCAGCAGTCTGATTTTGAGGATGCACTGGAGGAGGTCTTTACTTTTATGGAAACAGCAAATGACCGGCAAAGTCTGGTGGTTTTCAGTCGCTGGGGTGAATACCCCATGTTGTTGCCTATTCATTTGAAAGTACCGGTGGAGACTCAGTTTCACGCTGGTTCCCTGCCTGTGATTTTCCCTCTCGTAGAACTCAAGGACCGATTCCACCGTTTTGTATTGGTGGCGATGAACTCGGAGGCTGCCAGGATTTTTGAAATCAATCTCGGTGAGATTTCAGAATCATTGTTAGAAAGACGGCCGGAATTGAGAAAGCGTCTTGGTCGCGAGTGGACCCGGGAGCATTATCAAAACCACCGTAAGAAGCGGAGTGGTCAATTTGTGAAGGAGAAGATCGCGGTGATTGAGCAGCTGATGACAAAGCGTGGGCATAATTCGTTGATTCTCGCAGGAGAGCCTCGATTTGTGAATCGCCTGAAAGAACAACTTCCCAAACACCTCAAGGCGAAACTTGCCGGGGAAGTTCGCTCTGGATTTAGTAAAAATGCTTTAAACAAAGTGGTGAACCAATCGATTCAAGTCTTTTTGGATCAGGAAAACATGGAAAGTCAGGATGCTGTAAAACGGTTAGAATATGCGCTGAGTTCGAATGGCCTCGCCGTTGTTGGTTTCCATGCCGCAGTGGAGGCTCTCGAAATGTATTGTGCGGATCAGTTGATTCTTTCGACCAACTTGCCTGACCGCGAACGCGAATATTTAAGCCGACTCGCATCCACGCAGGATATCTCGATTGAAACGGTGCAAAATAACAAGACGCTGGAGCAATTTGGAGGTGTCGGGTGTTTGCTTCGTTACCTTCCATCGTGGGATGAACGAGCTATTAAGCCTGAGGTTCATGCTTCGGTTGCGTAAGGATCATATTATTCATTTTGGTTGTGCTGGAAGAGGTTGCCTGAAAAGTGGCGGCCTCTTCTTATTTCAGTATACTGTATATTTCAAAGTGTATTACATGCTTTGAAGTATGCAGTTTTTTCTTGTTTGATGTTGTCGGCTGAAAAGCTTGATTTTATCGCATTTGTTGGATTGTTAGTTGGTTGGTGTGTTCTTGTCCCCTGGAGAAACAGGTGCGTTTAAGTTGCCTTTTGAATTCAAAGTTGTGTAACAATCGTCGTTAAGTCTATCAGAATGCGCGTCTTAAGGCGTTGGTTTTCTGATAGGCTGAGGCGAATGTGGGCGGATGCATGAACACATAACCATACATAACAATGAAAAATAAAAAGACCCTTTGGGCTGCCGGCTTGTTGGTAGTTCTTACTCTAACTTTGGTATTGCTGACCTTGCGGTCAGGAGACCATCACAAACCGTTGGCCGGTGATACCCGGGCCGGGCGGCAGATGACGGCAGATGATCGACATAATGTCGGTGATCGGTCATGGGAAGTTGTCAGGTCTGCTTCAGCTGGTGCCGTTGGTGCCGACTCGAGCAGCGGAGCAGTGAAGACGGAATACTCCGGTGAGT
This sequence comes from Oceaniferula marina, assembly GCF_013391475.1. Lineage (NCBI taxonomy): Bacteria > Pseudomonadati > Verrucomicrobiota > Verrucomicrobiia > Verrucomicrobiales > Verrucomicrobiaceae > Oceaniferula > Oceaniferula marina. Next base: position 523,629 of record NZ_JACBAZ010000002.1, read on the forward strand.
TGAAGTCCTTGGTTGATGCGGTTAACGAAGGGCGTCCATTGATGTTGCGTCTCGGAGGGACCGAACGACAGTTGCATTTGAAGGCGAAAAAGATTTTTGCCGACGGCGCGAAGGTTCGATTGTCGGACGGAACCCAAGTGTATCACCCCGGGAGTGACATTCGAGTTTTCGGTGGTGTGGTTGGACTCAAATCGGCTTCCCTGCATGGTGACTTTCAGGGTGTTAGAGCGGAGTCGACAAGTTCTGACTTGGTTCCTCTATCCGGGATGAAGCCACTGGATCTCTTTGCTGAATTTGATGCCCAGGCGGTTAGTATGTCAGTGGTCGGTGATCAGTACACGCTTTCGCTGCGTAACCAGCATCGTGACCGCTTGATGCTGCGTAACAATCCGGTGAGCGGGGCGTTGGAGATGCGTTACGAGCCTGAGGCTATGCATCAGCAGGCTTTTGGTCAGTGTTCTTCAGGGAAGTGTGATCATACGGGTCATCAGGGCGCGGTTGGAATGGAGGAAGCGGTGGCTGCTACTCCGGGTATGGATCCTGAGCTTGCGAAGCAGTTTGACCAATGGATCACCTTGGGGGGAGGTCCAGGAGGGGACTACGGCTTTGAGCCCGGCGAATATCAAGCGATTAATACCACACCTGGAATTGACCCATTGACGGGCCGGGGGGGGAAAGCCGCCGACCCGATTCCATTTGGTGAAAAATACAACGAATCGTTGCAGGAGTTTCAGTATTGGGCGCAGACCGGCCCGGACTTGCTTTCGGGTGACAAGGAGAACCCAACGGATGCGGAGATCGCCGCGATGTTGACACGTATCCTGATTACCTTTGAGGAGATTGATGAAATCTATGAGCGTAATATGGCCACCAAGATGTTGGTCGCGGAGCTCATGATTCGGAGGGAGAACGATGGAGGTCCGGACAAGGGGACGATTATGGGAAGCTGGCGCAATGGTAATGAAGCCCTTGTCGGCCACGGAAATTTCTACGGCTGGGGTGGCGGAGGGGCTGCCGCCGGCAATTCCTTTAATATTTCCTCATGGCCGGTGGGAGCTGCGCACGAGTTGGGCCATATCTTAAGCATGGGGCACTCCGACGGCTCAGATTTGATGGGGCCGGGGGGTGGACCCGCTCACTTTTGGGGCTATCTGACGCCCGGGCCACATAGTCTTCCTGTGACCGCCCACCAGCTATGGCGTGAGTTTTCCGGTAGAGCCCAGCTGCGGACACGTGGGATCAAGGAGCATGGGAAGATCGATGGTGAGGACGACTATGATCTTCGCACGGCCAATGGAACGAACCGTTTACGTCACCCTGCCGAAACTGCCTTTGCCAATGATGACACGGTGGTCACCGCGGTGGATACCCCGGTTACGTTTGACCCGCTGGCCAATGATGACCGGGCCACACCTGGTAGCCCTTATTACAACGATCACCTTTTTGTTGAGGAGGTTTCCAGGATCGTCCCTCCGGGGGCCGGCACTTTGGACATTGTGAATCAGGGTAAGGAAATACAGTTTACTCCCTCAGCCGGGTTTGAGGGATCTGTGTATTTCAATTACACCCTGAGAGGGTCGGTTGGAAACAACGGGCGTGGCTGGCTCTCCCGGGCTCCGGTGGTCATTACTGTGGGAAGTCCGGTGAATGATCCCAACACGATCAACCTGGCAGCGGGGCAGGACCAGTGGACAATTTTTCCGGCATCATTGGCCCAGGTGGATTACCCGACGATGTCGGATATGTTTATCAGTGGAGATTCCATGCTGTTGCGTTCCCATCCCGATGCGACGGGAAGTGAGCAGATCACGGTGAGTGTCGGTGGATCGAACCAGACAGTGACGATCAATTACATCACGCCGACGATTGCCGCTGTTGATGACCTGGTACAAACAGACGGCGAGCGGGTGCTTCGATTCAACCCACTGGTGAATGATGTCGTTACCGGGCAACTAAGAAATGAATGGAACATCAGCACCGTGGTTGCCCAGAGCTTGAATCTGAGCACGGAAAAAAATACGGGTTTTGCAAGATCCTATGTTCTGACTTCGGCAAGTTTGGACACCCCGGCGATGGGCACCTTGGAGTTGGAGAAAACGTTTCATATCTTCCCTGACGGTAGCACGGGCGTTCATCCGAATGGCTTCCTGCGTTTCACTCCATCGGAGGGTGCCAGTGGCTTTGCCGTGATTTCCTACACGGCCCAGGATGTGGATGGACGCGTTCTCAATGGCACCTCGCGTGTCTTGGTTGGGATTGCGGATGTGCTCCGCCCGGCCCGTACCTACACCCGCATCCGTGAGGATCATGGGCTGGTCTTGGAAAGCCGGCGCATTGCAGCCACGGGCCCGGATTTCAGTGGGACCAGCACGCTGCAATGGGACGTTGTGGATCAACCCGCAGGATCCGCAGTGAGCTTTGAAGGTGAGGCCAGCGAGTATGCGGTGGCAACATTCAGCGAACCCGGGCGGTATCGCTTGCGTCTGAGAGCGACAGATAATGGCCACACCAAGATGGTAGAGCGTTGGGTCATCGTGGAGGCTGCTCCGCTGCTTGCTAATAAAGGAGAGGAGCGTGCGCCCTGGGCAATGGTGAACCATTTGGAACTGGTCGGATGGAATCAAGGGTCTTGGAATACTTCCGAGTTGGTGTCCGGAGTTAGCGATGATCGTTTTGCCGGATTGGTGGACTTGGCTCCCGATGGAACGGCGACCCGATCCGACGGTAACCATGCGGAGGCCCAGACGATTGTCACACCTTCAGAATATCACGCTTTTACTCAGTATTACGGCAACCAAAATGGTGAGTTTGGTAGTCAGGGGAGTCTTGCCTGGTGGGAGCTTGATTTGGGCGCTGAAAAACCAGTGCAGTGGGTGGATGTCAATCTTGCCCTGAGTGCTCTGGAAGACTCTGATTATGGACGTTATGGGTTAGTGGCGAAGTTGCTCGATGCCGGTCGTAACGAAATAGCATCCCAGAAGCTGATGCCGAAGAGTGAACATCATTTTGCGCATCGTATTCCGCTGAGTCTGGCTGGTGAGCACTCAGTCCGCTATGTCCGGATTGAGAAACCGGAGGCGCTGAATACCTTGGCGCTTTGGGAAGTCCGGGTAATGGGTCTTCGGGATAGCGATACCGATCTTACTTTGTGGGGGCGTGTGAGTCAGTCGACAACTCCGGACAGCGACTTCGATGCCTATAAGGCGGTCAATAAACTACGTGGCGGAATCAATGGTTCCCGAACAGATACAAGCAGTGATGGAAACTGGTGGGAGTTGACACTGGATGAGGAACTTCCTCTGTCACGCGTGCGGATGCATCTGGAGACTGCCATGAGTGGTGGTACGGTGACGGCATACAACGCTTCGGAAGTGCAGACATGGCAGGTGACTTTGGATGGTAATGCCGTTCAGGTGTTGAATGCGATCCCGGCTAACACATTGGCCAAGCGTATCCGGGTGGAGTTGCCGAGCGGGCTAACCAATGCCTCCGGAGACAAGGCGGTCCTCATCAATGAATTCTGGGCTTGGGGGGAGAAGGATCTTTCTCCAGTAACTACGTGGAGTCAGGTTTCCGGGCCAGCTGGCGTGAGCTTTACCGATGCTTCAGCAGTACAAACCTCTGTCACACTACCCGCCGCCGGGATTTATGTGCTGCGCCTGACATCCGATGATCATTGGAATAAAACGGTGCGCGATTTTACGGTGCAGTATGATGGAGCCAGCACTGGTCCGGTCGGATACGGCTTGGCGGATCTTGATCTGGATGTAGCCGGAGGAAATTATGTTGTAGACCTGTTCGCTGCCTTTGATGATGCAGAGACAGCGGATACTTCGATGAGTTTCGAAGTTGTTTCTGTTAGTAATGCTGGAATTTTCACTGCTGACCCGACAGGAGTGGTTGCCGATCCTGTGAACTTCAATCTGGCGATGCTTGCAGGAGCAAGTGGTAGTTCTACGGTGACCATCCGGGCGACGGATGCCCACTCCAACAGTACGGATCTGGTGTTCGAGGTGGCGAGTGCGAACCAAGCACCTGTGGTGCCTGATGTGTTGGAAGTCTTGGTGCTTGAATTGACAAGTTTAAATACGGTGCTGGTGGATCTCGCTTCTCATGTAAGCGACCCCGATGGTGATAATCTGACCTTTACGGTACATGATGATCTGATTAACCGTCGTTACTCGGGAACACTTCGTTTGGCCTCCGACGGCAAGTTGAGCCTGATTGGTGAGTTGCCTGCCCTGAGTAGCCAATACTCGGCTGGAGCTCTCATAATGGAGGTGCATGATGGGGTGAATCCTATCCAGAAGTTTACCGTGCAGTTAACTATCGTGGATGAGAATCGGCCACCAAGCATGGAGGATCAAACTGTAACTGCTGAGGAGACAAGCGTGGTGAATCATTCGTTCTATGCTGTTCAGTTGGATGAAAATAATGACCCTGATGACTCCTACACATGGCAGATTCTTTCTGGTAACGAAGCGGGAGATTGGATGATGGATGCAGACAGCGGGGAGTTGATCCCCTTGGTCGCGATGATCGCAGCCCGTACATCCAGCTACCAGTTGGTCGTGCAGGCTACTGATAATGGAGTCCCGGCGAAATCAGGCACAGCCACAGTGACTGTGAATGTAGGTGCGAGTGAAGGTCATGTTCTCGAGGACTTCTATACAGAGATCACAGGTAGCTCTGTTGCCGATATGACAGGGCAGGGGAACTACCCCGACAGCCCTACTAAGCAGAGTGTGGTAGAACTCAATGGTTTGCACTTCAGTGATGCGGGTCAAAGCAATTTTGGCCGTCGAGTTCGGGGGATATTGAAGGTTCCAACGGATGGCGACTACACATTTCATTTGGCATCGGATGATGCCAGTGAGTTTTGGCTCAGTGCGGACGCCAGTGCGTCAAATCTGGTCAAGATTGTCGAACTCACAGGGTATACCGGAGAACTGAATTTTGATGGTCCGGTGAGTTCGGCCATGACCTTGCAGGCAGGGCAACATTACTTTTTTGAGATTCTTCACAAAGAAGGGGGTGGTGGTGATCACGTGGCTGTCGCTTGGTCCGGACCAGAGGGCCTTTCCAAACAACTTATCCCCAATGCGTATTTTCAACCACCGTATGATGTTGATGCTGATGGCTTGCATGACTGGTGGGAGAATAAGTATATCGGAAGTTTGGCCTATGGTGCCGCCGATGACCTTGACCAGGATGGTCTGACCAACGCCCAGGAATTGGCTGCGCTATCCCACCCGATGATATCCGGCGGGGCCTTGAGTTGGCTGAGTGAGGTCGCACAAGGAACTTCCCCTGATCAGAGCAGTATTGCCCCTTTGGCTGGCAATACCACACGGAGTGTCGATCTCTCCGACATTGTAGGAGACGCCACCTATGAGTTTTATGTCAATGGTGAAGACCTTGGACAGACAGGTGTTGATCTTTTGAATGGCAATGGCTGGGGCTTGAAGTATGAGCAGTGGAACAACCGTGGTGTTTTTGGGATGACCCGATTTGGTCAGAGTGATTGGAGTTTCTCTGCAGAACCGGGGCAGAGTGTCGCGACACCATACGGAACATTGACTCAAATTGTAATCGTGGTAGATACCGTCCAATCTGAGACGCGTCTCTATCTGGCTGGCGTGCACGTGGGCACATTGGGGCAGATTCCTGATTTTGCCGCAAGCTCCGTCACGCTGGGTTCTGGCAATTTACGTGATGATGCGGAAGCCGGGGTTTACGCTTTTGCCGCCTACAATAGTGCTTTGGGGCAAGCCGAGATCGCAGCTCATAACGATGCATGGTTAGGCAACCAGGCACCCGTGGCCGTGGACGCCTATCACCTTGTTGCCGAGGATTTAAGCGTGGGTGCGTCTTTGGGAACCGTGACTGCACTTGATGCCGATGCCGGGGATACATTGAGTTATGCCATTACTTCAGGTAACACCGGAGGAACATTCGCCATCGACAGCATTACAGGAGAATTGACTGTTGCTTCAGCCATGGATTACGACACGGTTCCGAGCTACGCCCTGACGGTGACGGTAAGTGATAACGGCAATCCCATAAAAATGGGGACCGCCACTATTACGGTTGATCTGAGTGAAGTGGTTGTCGGAGGAGTCGGCGACTGGGAGTTGGCCGTTGATACAGGTAGTGCCGCAGTTCATAAGCGGACATCTCCTTTGGCTGGAAATGCCACTACTACGGTTGACTTGTCCGCCATTTCCGGTGATGCCACTTATGAGTTTATCATTGATGGTGAGGATTTGGGGCAGGCCAATTTGGATATACTCACTGGCAATAGTCGGGGATTGAAATTCGAGCAATGGAACAATACCGGAGCCCTCGGAGCGACTCATTTTGGTGTGGCTGACTGGTCGTTTACCGCTGAAGCCGGCCAATCGGTGGCATCACCTTATGGTGCCGTTCACCAGTTGGCCTTTGTGGTCGATTCGACCGGTGGTGAAACCCGAGTTTATGTCGATGGTATGCATGTGGGTAGCATGGCCCAGGTCATTGACGTGGCATCGGCCACGGCGACTCTCGGAGCGAGTAATTTGCGCTTGGATGGCACTGTGGGCATTCATGCTTTTGCCGCTTATAACAATGCTCTACCGACAAGTGAGCTCATCGAGCATGCCAATGCATGGTTTGGTATTGTTGGAAATACCGCACCAGTTGTCAGTAATGCTACTTATGCGGTAGCGGAGAACCGTAATGCAGGAACTGTCGTTGGAACGGTGATGGCCACTGATGCCGATGCGGGTGACTCATTGAGCTATTCGATCACAGGGGGAAATGCGGGCGGTGAGTTTGCCATCCAGAGCAATACCGGTGAAATTACAACGACTGCGGTGCTCGATCACGAGACCACGGGGCAGTATGTATTGACGGTTTCTGTAAGCGATGATGGTAATCCATCCTTGAACGATACCGCAGATATCACCATCAAGGTGACGGATGTGAATGAAGCTCCTGTGGCCCATGATGCCAGCGCTAGCATTGCAGAAAATAGTGATCTTGGTGTGACGGTTGCTGCCGTGACCGCGAATGACCTCGATGCCGGTGACAGCCTGAGTTACGCCATTACGGCGGGGAATACAGGAAGTGCCTTTGGGATCGATAACAGCGGTATGATCACAACCACCACGGAACTGAACTATGAAACTGTTTCTTTGTATAACCTGATCGTGACTGTTACTGATAGTGGAGGTCTGGTGGATACTGCCGCTGTTAGTATATCGGTGAATAATGTGAACGAGGCTCCTGTGGTGAATGATGCGACAGGAACCGTTGCTGAGGATGCGAGTATGGGAGCTGGGGTGTTGACTCTTGTTGCCAGTGATCCGGATGGTGACGGACTGAGCTATCAGATTATTGGAGGTAATGGTTCCGGCCTCTTTGCAGTGGATGCGGGCGGTCAGATTATTGTTGCTGGATCACTCGACTATGAGACGACGATTCAGTATGTGCTCACGGTTCAAGTCACTGACACGCTTCTGAGTGATGTCGCGACAGTGACTGTGGATGTGGTTGACGTCAACGAAGCTCCGGTGGCATCGGATGACTCAACCGTTGTGGATGAAGACGAATCAGTGGTTGTGGCTGTTCTGGACAATGACACCGATGTGGATTCATCGATTTCTGTGGAATGGGTAACCCAAGGGACGAACGGAACGGTTTCAACTGATGGAACGACGGTGACCTATACTCCCGATGCCGAGTACTTCGGGGATGACTCGTTTACTTACACCATTACCGATGGTGAACTTACGGATACTGCAAGCGTTTCGGTCACCGTGAATCAAGTTCATGAAGACTTGGCAGTTGGAGATGTCATAGCTGTCGATTTAAGTTCTGTATCAGGAAGTGCAGCCAATTATAACGTGATGGGCACCGGGAACGGCTCCATTTCCTCGGGCTCTGTGGTCAAGTACGGCGATGGATCCACTGTGGCTGATAATGTCTCCGTGACTTTGGCCAATGTGTATGACGCTGGCGGAGATGATGGGAATACCACCTGGTCAGGAACGGTTGCTGACACCTACTACGTGGCCGAGGCGGACGACTTGGTCTATAACGCTCCATCCAACCCAATCACCGTGACTTTCTCCGGCTTGGATGATGCTCTAACGTATAACGCGAGAGTCTATGCCATTTATGATGACGGTGGTGGCGCCACAGACACATACACCGTAACCAATGGTGCAGGGGTGGATTCATCGGTGATGGCCAGAGCTGACCGGAGATCAAAAGCGACGCTTGAGGAAGCTGGTGGCGTATTCAACTACATCACCACCGACGGCAGCGGAAACATCACCGTAGGAGTCCAAGTCACAGGAGGAACTGGTTGGACGGCGTTCTCGGCAGTCGTGCTCGAAGTGGTCGATCCTAACCAGACACCAACAGCGGCCGATGTGAATTTGACTATCGCGGAAAACGGAACAACCAATGAAGTTGTGGGGGCTGTTGTTGGTATCGACTCCAACGCTGGAGATACGCTGGACTATACGATTACCGCGGGTAATGCAGGTGGTGAGTTTGCCATCGACAAGGCCACGGGTGAAATCACCACGACGGGAGCCTTGGATTTCGAAGCCGCAAGCCAGTATGTGCTCACTGTGACTGTGACCGATAGCGGACAGCTGAGCGATTCCGCAACGGTGACGGTGGATGTGACAGACGTGAATGAAGCGCCGGTGGCCAATGACGCCAGTGGCAGTATTGCCGAAGATGCCGGTATGGGCTCCGCAGTGGTGACGGTCACATCCAGTGATGTGGATGCGGGTGACTCCCTGGTATATGCGATCACCGCTGGGAATATTGGTGGTGCCTTTGCGATTGATAGTAGCGGCAACATCACCACGGCCGGCTCCCTCGATTACGAAACACTCAACCAATACGTGTTGACGGTAACTGTAACCGATATCGCCTCCCTGACGGACACAGCCAGTGTGGCCATTGATGTGACGGATGTGTTGGAGATAAGCGCCCCGCTCGTGAGTTCCGGATCGGCGTCAGCCATTACCCAGACAAGTGCGGACATTGTTTATAGTGTCACTGATGACGGTGGTGAAGCCCCGACGGTTATTGTTTATTATGGAACAAGTGACGGCGGTCAGATTCCGGGTAACTGGAACAGCAGTATTGGCCAGGGGGCGAGGGACAATGGGTCTCATATGGCATCATTGTCCGGATTGGCTGAGGGGACGACTTATTACTACGCCGTGCATGCTGTTAACAGTGCGGGTGAGAGTTGGGGCAGCAGCGGCAGCTTTACGACAGAAGCTGATACCTCGCCGAAGCTGGTGCGCACGACGGTCAGTGCGGTGAGTTCCAGTAACTGGACCACGGTGGATCTCGGGCAGAGTTACAACTCGGCTGTGATTGTGGCAACTCCGGTCTACGACGGTAGCACCCAGGTGCCGGTGGTGACTCGGATCCGCAATGTCGGCGGGAGCAGCTTTGAACTGAAGCTCGACCGGGCCGATGGGTTGACAACAGCCTTGAGTATGGATGTATCGGTGATCGCTGTCGAAGAGGGTGTTTATACCCAGTCCACGGACGGAGTGGCGATGGAAGCTGTAAAGTACACCTCCACGGTGACAGCGGATAATAACAACTGGGTGGGTGAATCCCGAAGCTACCAGAATAGCTACACCAATCCGGTGGTGGTTGGCCAAGTGATGAGTGCCAATGACGCCAATTGGTCGGTGTTTTGGAGTATGGGAAGCTCCCGCACAGCTCCGGCGAGTGCGTCTGTTCTCAACGTCGGTAAACACGTGGGAGAAGATCCGAACACAGCGCGGGCCAACGAGACGATCGGTTACATCGTAATCGAAAGCGGAAGTGGTAGCATCAACGGAGTGGCCTACGAGGCTGCGCTCGGTGCGGACACTGTCCGTGGTTTCGGCAATAGCAGCAGCCCTTACACCTACAGTCTGAGCGGCACATTGAGCAGCTCGAGTGCGGCCGCAGTGAGCGTCTCGGGGATGGATGGAAACAACGGAGCTTGGGCGGTCTTGTCGGGGTCACCGGCGCTGACAACGACAAGCATTGGCTTGCACGCTGTTGAAGATCAGATGGCTGACAGCGAGCAAAGTCACACGACAACTCAGGTGGGATATATTGTGTTGGAGTGATCTAACCTTAATGGTAAATACCTCTTAATAAATCCCCTTGTCATGATGGATGACGAGGGGGTTTTTTTTGTGTCAAGGGGGTATATTTGATTTCTTGCGTCGAAATGGGTTGACGGAGGTATGCATACTATGTAGTCACACTATTCATTCTGTATCTTTGCCGTATCGATAATAGATAGAAATTAATATCTTCGTTAGGTCGCTTGATGTGGAATGACTGATCGAGCAGTTAGCTCAGACGGGAAATTTTATTGTTTAGGCAATAAGATGTTCTGAGCGTCGGCTGCTTCTTCAGTAGGGGAGCACTGCATGTTTCCCTAACACGAACACGAACACACACATGAAAACACACACAACCCATGAAAGATGGGGTCGTGCAGGGGGCTTGTTGCCATCGGTCTTGGGCCGGTTCGGGCAGCATAGTATACTTCTGATGACCTTTTGCTCCTCGGCTTATGCCTTGGAAATTGAAATCCCTACGGTGGCGGTAACCACGGTAGGTCAGGCGAAGACCTTTTCGCAAAGTGGGCATGACCCGGTGACTCTCAGTGGAGTGCTTGATGTTGCAGATACGCTGACGCTATCGGTAACGTCCGGAACATTAAGCCTATCTGGCACCACTGGATTAACCTTTGTCGCCGGGGATGGTGTGTCGGACAGCACGATGACGTTCAGTGGTTCGCTGGCAGATGTGAATGCGGCACTCGAGGGGCTTTCGTTTTTACCAAGTTCCGGAGCGGCGGGAAGTGTGACGATGAATTTGACGGTGGCAGGGACTCAGAGTGTCACCAATAGTTTGAAGCTTGCGGTGAATGCTGCGATTGATGCGGAAGCCGCAAGAGATCAAATCTTGGCAGGGGTGAGTTCACTAGCTGATCCTACGCAGCCTGGTCGTATGGTGGTGTATGGTGATTCTGCCTGCAGCATCAGCAACTACCCCGGTGCTGGAATCGATAACCCGATGGTTGCAGGTGCCAGATGGGGTGCGGGTAAGGTGATCGCCATGCCAGACCACCAGTGGCTGAACATGGGTAGCTATGGTGGCGATGCCAGTACGGGAACCTTCTACACCAATGGTATGGCTTGGCTTGCGGGATCCACAAGTCTGGGCGTTAAGGTTGTCACTTACAACAATCAGGCGAACGCAGACTGGCTCATTGCCCAAGGGTTTACGAATGTGGTGAATACAACGGCTGCCAACTTGGCTACCGATCTGGTAGGTGCGGATGTGTTTGTCGCCGGGTGGATTGGCACCAGCATCAGTCAGAGTATGAGTGATACCATACGTGATTATGTGACAGCTGGTGGAGGTTTGTTTATTTCCGAGTATGGTCCGGGTTACAGTTGGTGGTGGGGAAAATCGACAGAGGATATCCCTGGAAATATCCTTTTGCGTGAGGCAGGCATTGGTTTCACTCAGGCATGGCCCGCTGGAGGGGTGCAGACTATCAACCGCGGCAGTGGTCAGATGACTGGAGATGATGTTTTAGCCATCATTCAGACGCCGGGCAGCTACAGTGAATCTGAGAAAAATCTAGCAGCTTCCATTTTTGATAAACTGAATGCCGTGCTGAAGGAGACAGACCCCTTGCAGCTTCAGTTGGATGATGTGTTCTGGACAAAGATTGCGACGATCAACCCAACCCCGACGACACCGGTGAGTGACTCGCTGGAAAAAGCACTGCTGAATCGTGAGGGACAAATTTTGAGAGAGCTTCCTGTGGCTCAAATGACGGCTCACCGTACGGCCTTGCCCGTGGGAGCTTCCGCCGCCCGCGTGAACAAGTCGGTGACTTTACCGGAAACCGTGGCCGGTCACGATTACTGGGTGATTGACACCGGTCTTTATGCTGCACCCGGTGAAGTGGTGAGCATCACAGTGCCCGCTGCACTTGTCGGCATTGGCCTGGATGTTCAAATTGGCCACCTTCGTACGGATACGGGCGATACCAATTATTACACCATGCCTTATCAACAGCTGTTCTTTGATGTGGATACTGCGACCTTGGACGTGGCCAGCCCTCATGGTGGATTGTTGATGTTTGTTGCTCCTTCGGGAACCGAGTGGACCGGAGCCCAGTCGGTTCAGGTCAACGGCGCGGTCGAAGCCCCTTATTTTGAATATGGGGTGAATACCAATGCCGAGTGGATCGCAGGTGTGCGGGATCGTGAGACACCTTTCGGGGTTCTTGTTTCCGACACGCACGTATTGGTCATCGAGTCTGAACAGTATCTGCGCAGTTTGGATAACCCGGAGGGTGTGATGGAAATTCATCGGAACATGATCTGGTGGATTGATGATTTTTACAATTACCATCGCGGTCGTCCTTTGCGGACGCATCACGATTATCAACCGGTGGGTGGAGCGTCTTCGATGCCTCTATCCTATGGAATGGGATCGAATATCACGGATTACGACTCACTGGTGGTTGGAGGTGAGGCGCTTACCATGCATGAGCATGGGCACCACGCTGACCATAACAATATTTTGTTCCATGAGTTCGGCGAAACGGCTCCCAATCTGGGAGGCAAGTATGCCCAGCAAATGTACCTGCCGTTTTCCTGGAAGCAGGAACTCGATGTGGGGCGGATCAATAACTATCAGCGATCGCTGACGGATGACTTGTGGAACCACTACAACCACTACGCGGTGGATGTGAAAGGAACGTTTTATGATTCCGTTGGGGCAGTATTTGGCTGGGATAAAATCCGCACGATCGTTCATGCGATTAGTAATGATGCCACGATATCAACCGCACAGGATAAGTTGGATGCGCTCTTGGTTCATATGTCCCAAACCGTAGGATATGATGTGAGTCCGTTTTTGCAACAATGGCAGCTAAGCTTTAGTGCCACGGCCCTGAGCACAGTGAGTGTATTACCACAGTGGAATATGGTGGAAACCGTGGGTGAGGATATCATCACCAAGCAGGATGCCGCAGTGACATTCGGTAACCCTAGTTTGAATGACTTCAGTTATGACGGTACTTTGACTTTTACCGGGATGACGAACCCCACAAGCGGGTCCTTGGTAGACAACGGAAACGGAACCTACACATACACTCCGAACGCTGGGTTTACCGGTGATGATGTCATCCAATACACGGTGGTGAATGCTACTGGAAATACCTATACCGGCACCATCAACATCACCGTGAATGCCGCGGCAAACTACCCGACATTTGAATCCGGTGATACCCATGTATCCACAACGGGGTGGACAACCGTCAACCTCGGCGAAAGCTACAGCTCGATGGTTGTGGTGGCTCAGCCGGTTGTCACGGAAAGCACGCCCCCCGTGGTGACCCGGATCCGCAATGCTTCAGGTAATTCCTTCGAAGTGATGCTGCAACGTGCCGATGGTCAGTCGGGAGATGTGAGCAACGTGCAGGTGCGTTATCTCGCGGTGGAAGAAGGCGTCTATGACGTCGCCACCCACGGGGTGAAAATGGAAGCGGTCAAGTTTACTTCCAACGTCACGGATACCACCGGTAGCTTTGTTGGCGAAACCCGGACGATGGCTCACAACTTGTTTGATCATTACTTTATCCCCACCGTGTTTGGACAGGTGATGAGTTACAACGATACCGCGTGGTCGACATTCTGGTATAAACAAATCAAGGATAAGCTCCAAGTCGGAAAACACGTTGGTGAAGATACCAATGTGACCCGCGCCAACGAAACGGTGGGTTACATCATCATGGAAGCTGGCAGTCTGCAGATTGGCGATTACCGCATACAGGTGGGAGGTCTCGGATACGACGCTTACAATGGCTTCAGTGGTCTGAGCAATAGCACTGCCAGTCACGACTTCACTCGTTTTCCAACCATTACCTCGGGACTTGTTTGCGCTGATATTTCGGTGCCATGGGGAGGATCCAACCCCGGCGACGAAGGGTTCTGGGTGGTGCAAAAACAAGGAGGCACCGGTAATACGATTGCTGCTACAATACTCGAAGATCAGATTGCAGATGCTGAACAGGATGCCGGAAACAAAGGAGGCTCCTATTTGTTGGTGTCTTACACCGGAAATAATCCTGTAACTCGAGATGATAGCGCTGTGGCCTTGGAAGGCTTTAGTTCGCTGATCGATCTTCTGGGCAATGATGTTGCAGGACCCAACGGGTCACTGAGCATTACCGGATTAACTCAACCAACGAATGGAACGGTGGTCGATAATGGAGATGGGACTGTGACCTACACCCCCAATGCTTCATATACAGGACCTGATGCTTTCACCTACACAACCAACAATGGTAGTGGATCAGACACGGCGGTGGTGAACGTGGATGTGCAGGCAAGTTCCATCAGCCAGTCGGGAATCCAACGCGACAAATGGACCAGTGTGAGTGGTGGTAATATCTCAGACCTCACAGGCAATGCCAACTATCCTGATAGTCCGACATCAACATCGATTCTGACTTCTTTTGAAGCTCCCACCGGAGATGGTGACAGTTATGGTCAACGCTTGACAGGATATTTGGTTCCTCCCACGACGGGAGACTATACGTTCTGGATTGCTTCTGATGATGACGGCGACCTCTATCTCAGCACGGATCATCAGGCGGCGAATGCCAGTCGGATTGCCTATGTAGATGGGTGGACCAGTGAGAAAGCGTGGACTGCCAAATCCTCCCAGACTTCGGCGACGATTTCGCTCGAAGCAGGGAAAGCGTATTACATTGAAGCCATCCATAAAGAAGGTGGCGGAGGTGATCACCTTGCGGTGGCTTGGCAGGGTCCGGGAATCGCTCAGGCAGTTATCGATGGTCAGTATCTATACACCTTGGGTAATAGTGGTCCTAGCGTGGCCAATGCGGTAGCGGATGTGCAGGTGAATGAAGATGCTGCAGATACCGTGCTTGATCTGAGCAATGTGTTTGCGGATTCTGATGTTGGTGACCCTCTGACGATTGAGCTTGCAGGTAATACCAACGGAGCTCTGGTAGGTGCTGTTCTGAATGGAACACAACTGACTCTGAGTTATGCACCCGGACAGTATGGTACGGCACAAATTTCCGTGCGAGCTCTTGATCGCTTGAATACGGTGGCTGTCGATACCTTCCAGGTGGAAGTGGTTCACGTTAATATGCCGCCCGTCTTGGGGGATGCTGTCTTTGCTGTGGCCGAAGACGTATCTGTGGCAACGACGGTAGGTTCGGTTGTCGGATCTGACCCCGATGCAGGAGATGTTCTGACTTATAGCATCACTGCGGGGAATACCGGAGGCGCATTTGCCATCGATTCCAACTCAGGGTTGATCACTGTGGCATCTGGTCTGAATTATGAAGCGGTGTCAAGTTACGCTTTGACGGTTCAGGTTTCGGATGTCGGGGGTCTAACTGATACGGCTACGGTTACCGTGAATGTATCCAATGTGGATACTGAGGATTCTGATGGTGATGGAGTGCTGGATGCGCTTGAAATCGCCTTAGGCACAGACCCCAATAGTGCAGCGTCAACGCCTGGATCTTCTTATGTCAATTTATTGGCATGGATGAAAATGGAAGAAGGCACCGGAACAACAAGTGCCGATTCGTCAGGCTACGGTCGCAGTGGTGCACTGTCTGGCTCTCCATCATGGATGAGCGGATATGTCGGCAGTCACGCCATCGATTTCGATGGGGTAGACGACACGTTGACCGTGAGCCCTTCTTTGGGGGTAACCAGTAATACGGCAACCATCAGTGGTTGGATCAAACGCAATGGAGCGCAAGTGGATTATTCCGGTGTGGTCTTTATGCGGGGAAGTGGCATTGCCGCTGGAGTTGATATCGCAGGTAATACTTTGCGATATCACTGGGATAACGGGCATTGGGGGTGGAACTCCGGTCTCACCCCTCCTGACGGTGAATGGTGTTTCTTCTCGCTGGTCATTGAACCCACAAAGGCAACCATGTATATGGGAACTCAGGATGGTGTCTTGCAGTCGGCTGAGAATGTGGCGACTCATTCCGCAGAGACATTAACAGCTCCTCTGCTGATCGGTCAGGATTCCAATAGTTCGGCCCGACGCTTCAAAGGAGGTATCGATGATGTGAGGTTCTTTAATCGCTCGATGAGCAGTGCTGATATTCAAACTCTCTTTGGTGAAAGTTTGCTGAACAGTGCTCCCAATGCCACGGATGCCAGCTTCAACCTAGCCGAAGGTGTTGCGACGGGTTCAAGTGTGGGAACCGTGACAGCGTCAGATATCAACATCAATGACACATTGAGCTATGCAATTACTGCAGGTAATACGGGAGGCGAGTTTGCCATCAACAGCAGCACCGGTGAGATCACCACAGTGGCTGTCCCTGATTACGAAACGGTCAGTCAGTATGTGCTCACGGTATCCGTTGCTGATGATGGAGCGCCGGTTGAGACTGATACGGCAACAATTACAGTGAATGTTACCAATGTCAACGAGGCCCCGGTCGCAAATGCCACGGGTGGAAGTATTGCCGAAAATGTAGCAAGTGGCGCTAGCATCACAACGGTTGTCGCTAATGACCCAGATGCCGGTGACTCGCTGAGTTATGCCATTACCTCAGGCAACGCCGGTGGTGAATTTGCCATCAACTCAGGCACTGGTGAAGTGACTACGACAACCGCACTCGATTATGAAACAGCTCAGCAGTATGTGCTAACTGTCACGGTATCCGATGCCGGATTACTAGCAGATACCGCTACGGTGACTATCGATGTGACAGATGTGAATGAGGCTCCAACAGCCAATGATGCCAGTGGCGCCGTGGCTGAAAATCTGGCCCCGGGAACCTCAGTGGCATCGGTTGTTGCCAGCGATCCTGATGCCGGTGACGCCCTGTCCTATACCATCAGTTCAGGTAACACAGGCAATGCTTTTGCTATTGATAGCTTAGGGAACATTACCACCGCTGCAGCATTAAATTTCGAAGCCATCAGTAACTATCTCTTAACCGTGACGGTTACCGATAGTGGTTCGTTAAGTGATACCGCCACCATCAATGTGACGGTGAATGATCTTAACGAGGCTCCCGTTGCTAACGATACCAGTGGTAGCATAGCAGAAGATGCTGCCATCGGTTCAGCCGTAGCTACGGTGATGGGCAGTGATGTTGATGCCGGAAGTGTCCTTAGTTATGCCATTACGGCAGGGAATACTGGCGGTGCGTTTCTCATTGATAGCAGTGGTCATATCACAACCGCGACGACACTCGATTTCGAGACCGTTGCAGCTTACTCGCTGACGGTTTTGGTCACTGACAATGGAGCTCTGACGGACACCGCCAATGTATCAATCACAGTGACTGATGTGCTGGAGGTAACCACACCATCGGTTGCTACCGGCGCGGCCAGCAACTTGACCCAGAGCAGTGCGGACGTTGCCTACAGCGTGACCGATGACGGAGGTGAAGACCCGACGCTTACTCTTTACTATGGAGAAAGTGATGGGGGATCTACCGCAGGTAACTGGACCAATAGCCAGGCCCTAGGAACACAATCTACGGGAGCCTATAACACAACGCTTAGCGGACTGACTGAAGGAACCGCTTACTACTTCACCGTTCATGCTAGCAATAGCGCGGGCGAGTCATGGGGGGCGAGTGGTAGTTTCACCACGGCGGCCGATACATCACCCAAACTGGTTCGGACCACAGTGAGTAATGTTAGCAATAGCAGTTGGACCAGCGTTGACTTGGGTAAAAACTACAACTCGGCCGTGATTGTTGCGACCCCGATATATGATGGGACTAGTCAGATTCCCGTGGTGACACGGATCACCAATGTGAGCGGTAGCGGCTTTGATCTGAAAATCGACCGAGTCGATGGATTAAGCACAGCACACAGCGTCGATGTGTCCATCATTGCTGTCGAAGAAGGTGTTTACACCCAGGCAACAGACGGCGTGACGATGGAGGCTGTAAAATACACCTCCACAGTAACGGCGGAGAACAATAGTTGGGTGGGTGAATCCAAGACCTACCAAAATACCTATACCTCTCCCGTGGTGGTCGGCCAGGTGATGAGTGCGAATGACGCGAACTGGTCGGTGTTTTGGAGTATGGGGAACTCTCGCACGGCTCCGGCCAGCGCGTCGGCGCTCAATGTCGGAAAACACGTCGGTGAGGATCCCAATACAAGCCGAGCCAACGAGACAGTTGGTTACATCGTGATTGAATCCGGAAGTGGTGTCATCAACGGCGTTGCTTATGAAGCTGCTCTGGGTGCAGACAGTGTGCGAGGCTTAGGTAACTCATCAAGTCCTTATACCTACAGCTTGAGTGGGAACTTGAGTTCCGTGAGTGCGGCTGCGGTGAGCATCTCCGGTATGGATGGTAACAATGGTGCCTGGGCCGCGTTGTCGGGTTCGCCAGCATTGACGACGACCAGCATCGGACTGCATGCCGTTGAGGATCAGCTGAATGATAGTGAGATGAGTCATACGACAACCCAGGTGGGTTACCTGATTGTCGAATAAAAGATTGCGGGCAACGAAACACACACACAATGAGAAAGGCGTCCTCTTGATTGAGGGCGCCTTTTTTTGCGGTTTGAAATACCATTCCCACATGCTAGTTTGTCGGAATCGAGCAATGGTAAAGAGATTGCTGAGAAAGTAAGTCAGCATAGCTGATGAGAAGCAAAAGCGGTGCTTCTTTGGTTTGAATTCAGCATTTTGCCTCATCCATGTGGTTCGCTACATGGCCTCGTCATGCATAGCCTTTTATGATGTTAAGTCTATGTTAGGTTGATGCTTACCTTGTTTTTGTTCAAGTCACACAAGGCCTCCTTTATATATGCCTCGAATAGGGTAAAGCGTAACAAGAAAAATGCTTTTTGTAAAAGAAAGCGATGGCGCGAAATAATTATAGATGAATTTAGATTCCTTTTTTAATGACGGATGGCATGAATTTGGACGCTCAACCATAGGATCGATTCATATTGAGTATCTTATGATACGTTGGGTGTTTGAATGTATTACGTGTAAAAATGGTTTTTAATAAATGGTTAAATCGTGTGTGTCTGTTTCGACCTTTTCATCAAAGGGCGCAAGAGAGTGGGTGGATGTCGAGAGGGCTGGGGAGAAATAGGGTCGTGTCATCCTTGGTCTTTCTTCTGTGTGCTTTGCCATTGGTAGCTCATCCTCCTCAGAATTTAATGAAGGTTGGCTTTGAATTGAAAAAGGATTCATTGTTTTGCACCGCAGAGGTTCATTATGGGGAGCTGTATTCCTTACAGAGAAAACAGGGGGGGGAGGTGAGTTCGAAAGATTTTCCTTCGATTGTCAGGTCCTTTCATATGAATTGTCCTGTGAAGATCGATGGTGTCTTGATTGAGCCACAGTTGGTGAGTTTTGATCGTCCCGGCAAGGCATGGGGGATGCATTATTTGGATCACGCCTTACCGGATGAAGAGATTCGGATCGCACGCATTGTCTTGAAATACGATTGCCCTGATGTGCCAGAGCAGGTCGCCGTGAGTTGGCAGTTAATTCCACGTGCAATGGATCGTTTGGAGATTCCTTTTGTGCATGGCGATACGACCGTCATGTTTCCAGTGAGTCATGGGCAATCGGATTTGACTTGGCAGCCTGATAGCGAAGCAGCCAACAAGCATGAAAGTTCCTTTGGACCGGCACAGCGAGAAGTTTCACGAAGCAGAGGGGTGTCGCCTGATGATACATCGCTTGAAGCCGGGTCTTCTTCATCTGACGAAAAAGCCGTTCACGCTATTCCTTATGCCGCTGGCGTTTCGGGCGTGATCATCCTTCTTGCCTTAGGGCTATGGATTTTACGCCCCCGCAGAAAATCATAAACCATAGAAAACAAAACAATGAAACACACATACACACTGACGAAATGGCTTGGCTTTGCCGGGCTATTATCGACTCCTTTGCTAGCTCAGACTCCGGTGACATGGGAATATGTCACGAGTCCTGAAGCTTTGACCCTATGGGAGTCTCACCGGGATACGGCTGATTATATTTTGGTCGAAGGTTCGGGGCCATCGAGTAACCGCTTGGACCACTTCTATTTGTCTCACTATAAGGAAGGAAATGGTGCGGCAATGGCGGTGTCCATGGAGGATATGGTTGCGGATTACAATTACCGAATCGACTGCGCCGTGGATGTGATGTTACGGGGAATCGATCGCACTGCAGATACCGGAGGATTGATCGAAGACAAGCCTCTGCTTAAACACATTTATCATCGCTACTCGCCATTTATGAAGATTTGGAAACTTGACAGTGTCAGGGTGGATTGGCCGATGTATGACGACTCGGATCATAAAGCGATGCACACTCCAATCAAAGATCGTCTTGGGGTCGAGTATTGGGGCTTGGGTGATCACAACTGGGGGGTGACCGGAGCAGGAGCGGCTGGAATCTGGGCGAACTCAAAAATTTGTTCAACCCCATATGTGGAGGTTACGGGATCGGACTGGGCATGGATTCATGAAGGTACCCATGCGCATCACAAATTGGGACACGGAAACAAAACACGCGAATTCAAGATAGATCATATCGATGGTGAGGGGCGCGGGCTCACAAGAAATGCGACCTTTGGGCCGACTGGTGGCCTTTGGGGGCAGTGGCACAGCTATATGGGTAAAGGGCGTGAGATGCCGGAGACCTATGATGGAGTCATCAGCTTGTTTCCTTCCGGTTCTTTGCTTAAAGACAACCGGTCCTCTTATATGGATCTGCTCAAGGACAATGCCTATCACTCAGAAAACCGGACGGATAACGTCATTCACGATTACTATAAAGCGTTTGATCCGATTGATTCGCATACTTACAACACCTATGCGTTGGTGGACCCTCAAAGCTTGCATGTAAATGTTGCGAGCACGGATGTCATTTTGATTCGTTGGTATGTGAACGGAACCGAGGTTCTCAGTCAGCGTGGATCGGAGGTGCTCGACGTCGCCGCTCTTGATTTGGCTGCTGGTGAATACCGCATCACGGCTGAAGCTTACGACTCTGCGATCGATTATGCTTTTACCGGAGATGCGGATCTGGATTTGGTGCGTTATGAATACGAGCAACTTTGTGACAAGACCGGATGGACCGTTCAAATGACCGGCGGGGGGTCGAATGACTATTCACAAAATGCGACACTGACCCTGGATGGGGATGGTGCGTTGAGTGGAGGTAGTTTCAATACGGGGACGGGAGGCAAAACGGTTGTTCTCCCCTATAACAAGCAAGTGGCGACCTTGACTGGTTCATCGAATCTGAGCATGGATGGAGTGCGTATCGAGGGAGATTATCTTATCTCGGGTGGGGAGCTGAGTGTCGCAACAGGTGGAATGCATGCACTGCCAAACAGCAGCGCGGTTCTTGGATCCAACATGACCTTTGCGGGTGGATTGACCAAAACCGGTCATGGAGAGATCACCTTGGCTGGCGCGAATAGTGTTGGGAGTAATGAAATAGATGTGCAGGAGGGCACGCTTATAGCCGCATCTTCGGGCGCCTTCGGTGCAGATTCCAATCTAACCATTCGGCGTGGTGCCGAGGTGAAGCTGAATGCCGGGGTGACCCTTGCGAACACAACGATGGAGGGCTTCAGTGCCATTTGGGCTGACTCTGGATCAGGGACAGCGACCATCAACAACCTGAGCCTGAGCCGTATGGGTGACAGCACGATAGGTTATCAATTTCACGGTTACTTAAAGATGGGCACGGGTAATCTGGCCATCGGAGGAAACAGTATCTTGACGAACAGTGTCTTGGTTCTCACGGGAGACAACCCAACGGGTGACTTTGATATGAACGACGAAAGTAATGTGATTGAGTCACGTCGTCATTGGTTCACTGATATGGGACGCGGTGGCATGTTTACGATCGGAGGATCGCTTAGCGGAACCGGAAGTATGATTTGCAAACATGGTGGCGAGGTTCGCATCACCGGTGATGTGGACCTTCAGGGTGAGAGTGATGATCCTACATATTTCAACGGGATGATGGTGGTGATGTATGGCACCCGACTGGTTGTCGAGCCGAGTGGCAGCCTGAGTGCCGACACTATTTCGATCGATCCGGTATCGAGCTTCGAATACAATGCTACGGTTCCGTTGACCTCCCGGATCATTCCTCCTCACATGACGAGAACGGGTGAGGACGAAACCTTGGATTTGAATGGTTTCTTTGGAACCTTGGGTGGCACAGGAGACATTGCTACCCAGGTGGTGATGCGTTATGGTTCGGCCATTGCACCGGGTGTGTCCGGTCAGGTGGGGCGGCAGAATTTTACGGCCGGTATGTTTGTGGATAATATTGCCAGTTACCAATGGCAGCTCGGGGATGCTGCGGCTGCGAATGATGCCGATGGTATCCCGACGGGTTGGGATGTGATTAGGGTGACTGGTGCGCTCGATCTCAATGGTGTGGTGCCCAGCAATTTGTGGATCAGTAAGGGAAAGGAGGTGACCGAGCCTGCAGACGAGGTGGTGGATATGACGATTTCGATTTCAGATTTGGGACGTTCATTGGTGGAAATGAATTTCGACCCAACGCAAAGCCAAAGTTTTGTTATTTTGCAGGCAGACACAGTCACTGGGTTTTCTGCAGATAAATTTACGATTCACGTGGATGCTGAATCAACGCTGGCAACTGTTGGTGGTGCGTGGTCAGTGGAATTGCAAAATGGCAACCAGGTTGCGCTTGTATACCAACCTGGAGCCGGAGGGAACGCCGCACCAACATGGGTATCATCGGAAATTGATTTACCCGTCGCGATTGATGGCAATGCCTACACAGGGTCTCTCAGCACCTATGCTTTGGATGGAGATGGGCAGCCACTTTATTTTACCAAAATCTCAGGGCCGGAATGGCTATCAGTCGCTGCTGATGGCAGCCTTAGCGGAACACCTGCTGCCAGTGATATAGGCTTGGCTGTCTTTGTGGTGTCGATGACGGATGGCATCGAGGCTGCGGTCAATGCAACCTTGAATATTGAGGTGTTTTCGAACGAACTGGCCTTCAAGTCAGGAACGCTGGATTACGGAAGGGCTCGCATAGGTTCTGATTATTCAGATAGTCTTGTTCGTGATGTGATTGCACCCTCAGCATACACGGTGAATGTGCTCTCAGGGCCGGCTTGGTTGTCGGTGGATCCTGATGGCTCGCTCTCCGGTCGGCCCACAGCATCGGATGCAGGTGCTAACAGCTGGCTGGTGGAGTTGAGTGATGGCACGAATACCGATACGGCAAACCTGACACTTGTTGTCTTTGATGCCTTACCTGCTAGTTTGACCAATGCCAGTTTTGAAGATCCAGCATTGGCCACAGGCGCGTTGAGTAATGACATCAATGGATGGTATGATGGTGTCGGCTATACATATACCCAGGATGATTCGGCTGGAGCTGATATTTATCCGGACTCTCCCTATGGGGATAACTGGGTGGAACTCGGTCGCGGGCGCTGGCTTTATCAGCAGATAGGGACTTATGAAGAAAATATCGATGTGACCGTGCAGTATTTGGTAGGTGCCAAATCCGGAACCGCAGCGACGACGACTTACGTTGAGTTGTATGCCGGGGGTGATGTTGGGCTCGCTGCAGATTCCAATGTGAAGTGGGGGGCGAGCAACCCTCTGATCAATACGGTGGGGGCGACACTTGTAGCCAGTTCGGTTGGAACACCAGCTCCGGCGACGACCCAGGAGGTTTCTGTTACACTAAGTACGGGGGCAGGCCATACTCCGGGTTCTCCACTTTGGTTGGTGATCTATGCTATTGATGCATCTTCCCGCACGCTCATTGACAATGTGCGGGTCAGCTATGAGGCTCCACAGGTGCGCCCACTGTTTATAAGCAATCCGGTTGCTTTGGCTTCAGCCTCGGAGGACTTGGCATTCAGCGGGACGCTCGTTGGCAGTGCCAGCGATGACAATGGGGATAGCCTCACGTTTAGTAAGGTTTCGGGGCCTGCATGGCTCACTGTGGCAAACGATGGAATGCTTTCAGGCACTCCCTTGCATGCTGACATCGGTCTGAATACTTGGGTGGTCGAGGTGTCTGATGATCATGGTGGAACCGACCGAACGGAATTGCAAATCGAGGTGTTGTCCACGAACAATTCACCAACGGCAGGCGATGCGACGTTTGCTGTTTCCGAGGATGCGGGTGTGGGAACCAGCGTCGGTGTGGTGACTGCCAGTGATCCTGATGCGACGGACAGCCTGACGTATGCTATCACATCAGGGGATAGCGCGTTTGCCATTCATCCCGCCAATGGAGAGATTGTGGTGGTCGGAGTTCTTGATTACGAAGAGAATGCTCAGCACCTCCTGACGGTGATGGTTACCGACGGTGAAGGGGCCAGTGGTACGGCGACGGTGACGATCGACGTCAGTGACGTGGCGGGGGATGATTCCGATGGTGACGGGCTTGATGATGCCTGGGAGCTGGTTCACTTCGGCGGGACCTCCGCGCAGGATGCTACGGGTGATGCCGATGCCGATGGATTCTCCAACGAAACGGAACAAGCGCTGGGCACCAACCCAACGGATGCGGCCGAGCCCAATCGTTTCACCGACGCCGGAGCGACGGTCGGCAACATCTGCGATCCTGCCAATTGGTCGGGAGGAGTCTTGCCGGGTGTTGAGGCTGGCTACATCACTGGGGATGCAGTGTGGTGGAAAGGTGAGGATGTGAATAGCCCGGGCACCGGGAGCACGTCAGCGGGGAATAATATCATCACCGGTTATCAGCTGGTGGTCACTGGAGGCACTTTGAGCCGCAATACAAGCTTCATTCCGGAGTTTACCGACTGCATCATCAACTTGCAGGGAGGCAACATGAGCAACGATGGCCCCGGTGGTCGTGTCTTCCGTATTTCCGGAAGCACCGTTATCACGGTCGGCGCAGGCAGCCTGCTCGAAGCGGATTCAGACAACGACAGGATCGAATATCAAGCGGACGGTGTCGGTCAAGCTGCTGTGATTGTGGCTGGAGGAGTGGTGGATATTGGCACGTTGAGCGTGAGTTCTGATCCTGTGCCGTATGCCTTCCTTGAACTTGCTGCAGGTGGTGGCTCGGTCACGACAAATACGATCGACCTCAATGTGGCCGGGCCTTACATTAACTTTGTTACCGGCACGACAGGAACCTTGACGGTGAACGGGGCGGACAGCTCTTATTATCAGTCGCTGTGGGATAACGCTAGCCTGAGGCTCGACTCCGCCAATGCGGTTACTTTTGCTGCTTACTTTGAAGTGAGTGGCTCGACACTCTCGCTTCGTAGCGCACCACTCAGTGCACCAGTGCTTGACGATGTTTCGCTGGCGCTGGACGAAAATGCAGCGGCAGGCACGGAGCTGGGCACGCTGGCGACGGCAAGCAGCACCGGTGTTCTGAACTGGTCGCTGACCGACGATGCAGGTGGCTTGTTCGCTATCGACTCCGCCACTGGTGAAATCACCAATACGGCAGCTGTGGATTTTGAAACGGTGCAGAGCTACACGCTGATTGTCGAGGTCAGCGATGAATCGACTCTGGCTGATACCGCGACGATTACGGTGAATGTCAATGACGTGAATGAGGCTCCTCTTGTTGTCAATTCCAGCGGCTCGGTGGTCGAAAACCTAGCCGCTGGAGAGCTGGTGGCTACGGTGTCCGCCACGGATCCGGATGCGGGCGACACGCTTGCTTATGCGATCTCGGCAGGCAACACTAGCGGAGCTTTTGCCATTGATGCTAGTGGGGCGATTACGACGACCAGTCCGTTGGACTTCGAGTCGGTGAACCATTACACACTCACAGTTGCTGTCACTGACCTGGGGGGGCTTAGTCGTCAGGCGACGGTGACTGTGAGTGTTATTGACTCGAATGAAGCTCCTGCTCTAGCCGATACGAATGTCACCCTCGCTGAAGATGTGATGATGGGATCGAGTGTGCTGACGCTGACTGGTTTCGATCCTGATGCCGGAGACAGCCTGACATACGCCCTGGTTTCTGGAAGTGGTTTTGCCGTCAACAGCAGCACCGGTGAAATGACCACAACCGCTGGGCTTGATTATGAAGCCTCCACGCAACATGTGCTCACTCTGAGTGTGACCGATGCCGGTGGCTTAAGTGACACCGCGACGGTGACGGTTGACGTGAGCAACGTGAACGAAGCACCCGAGCTTGCCGATACGAATGTCACCCTCGCTGAAGATACGATGATGGGATCGAGTGTGCTGACGCTTGGCGGCACCGATGTGGATGCCGGAGACAGCCTGACATACGCTCTGGTTTCTGGAAGTGGTTTTGCCGTTAACAGCAACACCGGTGAAATGACCACAACCGCTGGGCTTGATTATGAAGCCTCCACGCAACATGTGCTCACCGTGAGTGTGACCGATGCCGGTGGCCTAAGTGACACCGCGACGGTGACGGTTGACGTGAGTAATGTGAACGAAGCACCCGAGCTTGCCGATACGAATGTCACCCTCGCTGAAGATGTGATGATTGGATCGAGTGTGCTGACGCTTGGCGGCACCGATGTGGATGCCGGAGACAGCCTGACATACGCTCTGGTTTCTGGAAGTGGTTTTGCCGTCAACAGTAACACCGGTGAAATGACCACGACGGCTGGGCTTGATTATGAAACCTCCACGCAACATGTGCTCACTCTGAGTGTGACCGATGCCGGTGGCTTAAGTGACACCGCGACGGTGACGGTTGACGTGAGTAACGTGAACGAAGCACCCGAGCTTGCCGATACGAATGTCACCCTCGCTGAAGATGCAGTGATTGGATCGAGTGTGCTGACGCTGACTGGTTCCGATCCTGATGCCGGGGATTCGCTGAGTTACGCCCTGGTTTCTGGAAGTGGTTTTGCCGTCAACAGCAACACCGGTGAGATCACCACCACCGCAGAGCTCGATTATGAAGCCTCCATGCAACATGTGCTCACTCTGAGTGTGACCGATGCCGGTGGCCTAAGTGACACCGCGACGGTGACGGTTGACGTGAGNAGCTTGCCGATACGAATGTCACCCTCGCTGAAGATACGATGATGGGATCGAGTGTGCTGACGCTTGGCGGCACCGATGTGGATGCCGGAGACAGCCTGACATACGCTCTGGTTTCTGGAAGTGGTTTTGCCGTCAACAGCAACACCGGTGAGATCACCACCACCGCAGAGCTCGATTATGAAGCCTCCATGCAACATGTGCTCACTCTGAGTGTGACCGATGCCGGTGGCCTAAGTGACACCGCGACGGTGACGGTTGATGTGAGTAATGTGAACGAAGCACCCGAGCTTACCGATGCCAACGTTAGCCTCGCTGAAGATGCGGTGATTGGATCGAGTGTGCTGACGCTTGGCGGCACCGATGTGGATGCCGGAGACAGCCTGACATACGCTCTGGTTTCTGGAAGTGGTTTTGCCGTCAACAGCAACACCGGTGAGATCACCACCACCGCAGAGCTCGATTATGAAGCCTCCATGCAACATGTGCTCACTCTGAGTGTGACCGATGCCGGTGGCCTAAGTGACACCGCGACGGTGACGGTTGATGTGAGTAATGTGAACGAAGCACCCGAGCTTACCGATGCCAACGTTAGCCTTGCTGAAGATGTGATGATTGGATCGAGTGTGCTGACGCTTGGCGGCACCGATGTGGATGCCGGAGACAGCCTGACATACGCTCTGGTTTCTGGAAGTGGTTTTGCCGTCAACAGTAACACCGGTGAAATGACCACGACGGCTGGGCTTGATTATGAAGCCTCCACGCAACATGTGCTCACTCTGAGTGTGACCGATGCCGGTGGCTTAAGTGACACCGCGACGGTGACGGTTGACGTGAGCAACGTGAACGAAGCACCCGAGCTTACCGATGCCAACGTTAGCCTCGCTGAAGATGCGGTGATTGGATCGAGTGTGCTGACCCTTGCCGGTTCCGATCCTGATGCCGGGGATTCGTTGAGTTACGCGATTACAAGCGGCAGTGGCTTTGCGATCAATAGCACCACCGGTGAGATCACCACCACCGCAGAGCTCGATTACGAGACGGAGACGCAACATGCGTTAACGGTCAGCGTCACGGACCTTGGAGGCCTGAATGATATCGCGACGGTGACGATCAATATTGCTGATGTCATTGAGATGCCAGAGATAGCCACAGGGGCAGCATCGAATCTGGCAATGGAGTCGGCAGATGTTGCTTATACCTTGAATGATGATGGCGGTGAGTCGACAAGTGTGACGCTCTATTACGGTGAGACGGACGGCGGAACGAGTGCCGCTGCCTGGACGGGTAGTCTCTCTCTCGGTAGCCAAACCGAGGGGGGGTATATGGCGAACCTTACTGGCTTGGTCGAGAACACGATGTACTATTATGCCGTAAGCGCCTCCAATAGTGCGGGCGAGGCCTGGGGCGGAAGCGGAAGTTTCACCACACTTGCCGACACCTCACCGAAGCTGGTTCGTACGACGGTGAACAACGTCAGCAGTAGCAATTGGACAACGGTTGATCTTGGGAAGAACTACACATCTGCTGTGATTGTTGCCACGCCGATCTATCCGGATAGTAACCGGCCACCGGTTGTGACTCGGATCAAGAACGTCAGTGGGAGTAGCTTTGATTTGAAGCTCGACCGTTGTGATGGCTTGACCTCGGAGGTGAATCTGGATGTTTCGATCATCGCTGTGGAAGAGGGGGTTTACACGCAAGCTCTTGATGGTGTGACGATGGAAGCCGTGAAGTTTACCTCGACGGTGACGGCACGAAAGAACAATTGGAATGCCGAAGCCCAAAGCTTCCAGAATAGTTATACCTCTCCTGTTGTGGTTGGTCAGGTGATGAGTGCCAATGACTCCCATTGGTCGGTTTTCTGGAGCATGGGAGGGAGCCGGACAACACCGGTCAATGCCGGTAGTTTAAGTTTGGGCAAACATGTCGGTGAAGATAGCAATACGACCCGGGCTGATGAGACGATCGGTTATATTGTGATTGAGTCCGGAACTGGCACCATCAATGGCATCGCCTATGAAGCAGGTCTGGGTAGCGACATTGTGGAAGGTGTTGGTGAAACGTCTACCGGGTGGAGCTACAGCCTGAGTGGTCATTTAAGCACTACAACTGCAGTTGCGCTGAGCCAATCGGCGATGGACGGCAATGATGGCAGCTGGGCGGTTCTGTATGGGAACTCAGCATTCGGCCCGACATCGTTGACGACTGCTGTTGATGAGGATGTGATCGGAGACAGTGAGCGGAACCATGGAACCGAGCAGATTGGTTATATTGTGTTTGAATAATTCGACAAGGAGCCTTTGTCTTACCCCTTGCCTCTTGTGTTTTTTCACAGAGGCAGCAGGGCGAATAGACTAGGAACTAACAGCCTGCGGTGCTGAAAAGATTCACATGATTGAAGAGGATTTACAGGATTTTTATAGAGGGTAGCGATAGGTTTTGGACAAACCTTGATCTTTGAAAATTAAAAATCCTGACCATCCTGTCAGCGCCGCAGGTATCACCGAGATAATCTCCCTGATGTAGGAGTCCTGACGGAGGCAGGATGTTTTTTTCTCGCCTCGTGGCGGGATTGATTTATCAATGCTCTATGCAGATGAAAACCTTGATAGCTTGTTTTTTGTGTATCGTGGGAGGGTTCATGATTGGACGTGTGATTCCCTCGAGTGGGGGAGATGCTTCTGCGCCGTCATCTCAAGAAGGATTGGATGAGGTGCGGGTTGGGCATCGGACAGCGTCAACAGCAAATGGGGCGGGCGCCAACCGGCGGACCCGGTCGGCCGCTGATGCCGCGGTGTTGGATCTGGATTCCGGCCTTGCTGACCCTGATCGTGATGGACGACTGGTGGTTGTGCCGGCATCCTTGCTAGGGACACTCAGCCAGGCCGCCGGAAAGCGTTCGATGGATCAGGATTTGTTTAGCCAGGATGGTGCACTGGAGGCTTATTTACAGATCACAGACCGGGAAAAAAAATACGTGCAGCAAGCATGGCGCTCGGTGCAAAAGGAGATGCGGCAATATGAAAGCAATGCCGCCCAAGCGGAAGATCTCGATGATGGTTCTGTCAAAATTACGGTGCCTGACATGAGTTTGGCGATGAAAGGCTTCGGAGATGAGTTTTCGGACACCGTGAAAAATGCACTTGGTGAGAACCGGGCAGATGCCTTTTTGCAGATGAAACAAGTGGGGCGTTTGCTAACAGCTGTGGAAGGTGAGCAGGTGTATAAAGTAAAAGTGGAATCTGTCGGCGATGGCCGCTGGCGATACCATATGGCTTATGAAAGCCCTGGCGGTCGTCGGGTCTGGGTGGGTGAGCGTGTACCGGATGCCATCCGCCATTTGACGGATGCGGCTAATATTGACCCCGATATGAACCCTGAGGAGTCCGGCGGGGTGAGCGAGGAGTAATACCACTCCACAAAACAGACGAGACGATTGATCGTTGTTGAGGTATGTGGAAAAGCACTGCGTGATCCATGAGAGTTCCGGATGAATGACTCCTTTGGCTTTGTTTCTCCTTAGTCATGGTGCCCGCACCATTGCTTCGTCGCGCCTTACCAAAGAGCTCATTCATCTCGGCTATCGTCCCGTCTGTTTACGACTTGGTATAAGACCTGTCCGGCGTTGGTGTTTTTTGTGATGATTACCAGAGTTCAGGCTGTTCCAGAGCTTGGACGCATTTGATTTTTTCAGCACTCGTAGGAACCATATCTGAGTCGAAGATCAAGGCCTGCCAACCGTTCGGGTATTCAAGTTCATACGGGGGGAGGTATGGTGCCGCCAAATCTTCTTGGAAGCCGAACCGTCCGTAATAATTGGGGTCACCATAGACGATGAGCGAACCGATCCCTCGTTGCTTCAGCATGTCGATCCCATGATGCACAAGTGCTGAACCGATTCCCTTTTTGTGTTGTCCAGGAATGACGGCCAGAGGAGCCAGAATATAGCCGAGGAGTTGGTGCTTGTTGTTGGACCAAACCGGGCTGAAGGCAACATGCCCGACCGGGAGGTGGTCGAGTTTGGCAACAAGGTGGATTGTTTCAGGGATGGTGGGTTCATGCAGCAGGTCGCATGCAAGTCCTGCAACAAGCTCGTTTTCACTGCTGTCAAATGCTTGCAGATGGATTCGGCGTACCTGAGCCTCGTCTGATATTTTTGCTTCTCTGATGATCATGTTTCGCACGGTTGGGGTGTTTGCCTCAAGAGGGCGAGTGTGCTCAGTGCTCATCTGTCCGTCCAGAAGAAAATCGGAACCCGAAAGGCAGGGCGAATACGCTAGAGTCTAACAGCCTGCGGCGCTGACAGGATTTACATGATTGAAGAGGATTTAGAGGATTTTTTTAGAAGTAAGTGATAGGTTTTAGGAAAACCTTGATCTTTGAAAATGAAAATTCTGACCATCCTGTCAGCGCCGCAGGCAGCACCGAGGTCATCTCCCTAATGGAGGAGCGCTGACCCGAAAGGCAGGATAGGAAATCTGGACCGGCTGAATCAACGTGCGTGCCGATTATTTAAGTGTCCGGATATAGGCGAGTAGGTTGGCAACACTTTGTTCGTCCATGTTGTCGATCAATCCCTTGGGCATAACGGAACGTCCGTTGACAAAGCCTTGGGATCGGATGTCGCTCGCGGAAATAAATGCCGAGCTGCCTCCCATAAATCGAAGGGTTGATCCTCGTTCATCTTTCTTTTCCAGATACCCTTCGAGAGTGGAGCCATCTTTTTTGGTTACTCGATAGAGCGTGTAGTTGCCTTCCATGGCAGCGTCCGGATCGAGAATGGCGGTGAGAAGAGCTTCATTATCACGGTGGGCGGAGCCATCCAGTGCCGGAGCAAAGCCTGCTCCTTCGTCGCCAACGGCGTGACAGCTCAGGCAGAGGGCCGTGAACAAGGGTTTGCCCATGACCGGGTCTCCACCTTTTTTATCTGCGATGGTGATAAAGCGTTTAAGGGTTTCCTGTTGTTGGGCTTTTTCTTGTTTTGCTTTTACCTGCATGTCTGCCAGCAGAGATTTGGCTTGTTTGTTTTTGCGGTGGCTCTGATGGATGCGCTCGGCCTGGCTCAGGGTGAAGTCGCTTTCCTTGAGCTGTTTCTGGCTGAGTAGTTGGAGTAGGATGCCGCCACCCTGAGGGCTGGCGGACAGGGTGCTGACGAGATCGCTTTTTTCAGCAGGGTTGATTGAGCTCAGTAGATCACTTGTGACTCGAGTAGCAAATTTACTGTCTTGTTTGGCCAAACTGGCTAGGGCGAGTTTTTTGAGCCCGAAAGAAGTGCTTTTATCTTTCAGTAAGTCAGCTAACAAATCTTTGTTTTTGCCTCCGGTGTGCTCCATTGCTTGGAGGCACAGCCTTTTCATGGCATCACTCGATGCGGGGTTTTTGAAAATGGCGATGATGGCATCGTGTTGATTCGGTATCTTGAGTCGGCCGACAGCTTCAAGACCTCGCTGTTGGTCCTTGGAATCTTGTTGTTCAAGTAAGTGGTTGGTTGACTTCTGTAGGATGCGTGACAGCTCCGGTGACTGCACCTGGTTTTGGTGTTTGAGCGCGAGTTTAATCGTATGCTGCGCATGTTTGGGATCCTCAAAGACAGGGGTAAGAGCTTTGAACACGGCTGGACTCGAGAGTAGCTGGCTAACAGCAATGAAGGTGGAGTCGTCGAGCTTTTCTATCTTGGCTTGTTGCCAGATGCGAAGGAGTTGAATCTCCCTTTCTTTTTCAGGAAGTGCCTGGCTTGCCCACAGCAGATGACTGACAGGTTGGGTTTTGGCTTTTTCTGTTCCCAGATACTGTTGGAGCTCTGACGGGTATTTTTCCAAAGCCATGCGGGCGAGGTAACGTTCGAAGCTACGTTCGTAGGATCCTCCCAGTTTCAGGCCGGGGAGCTCTGGTCGGCAGGCTGCAACGAGGAGATGGATGCTGTTGGCATCGGCCTGGTTGATCTCAGACAAGGTTCGAAGCGCTTGTGACCGGACCATGACGTTGTCGTCGTGGATATGGTTTGAGAGCAAAGCTGCGACTTCACCCGCTTTGAGTGAAAAGCTGGCGAGTGAGCGAACTGCCTCTCTGCGCAGGTCTCCATCGTCCTCTTTGAGTAAGTTGCTGATCAGGGTGGAGTCATAATGAGCAATGCCTTCCAGGGACCATAGTGCGTGAATGCGAGTAGTGACGTCCCGATTCCTATCGGCTGCCATGGCGACGAGAGCAGGCGCAGCTTGCGTGACTTTTCGATCGCTGATTTGGTGCCACGCGGCTCGCTTTTCCCATAGTGAGTCAGACAGCAAGTGGTTCACGAGTTGGGTATCGGACACTTTATACATGTTAGGCACTTCGCGGGCTTTTTGGCTGACGTGGCGAATGCGCCAGATACGGCCATGTTTTTTATCTCGGTCGGGGTGCGTGGTAGGAAGTTCGTTGTGGGAAATGATTTTGTTATACCAGTCCGCAATGTAGAGGCAGCCGTCGGGACCAAACTCGATATTGACGGGGCGAAACCAATCATCATCCGATGTCAGCAGGTCGGGTAGATGTTTCGCCGTGATGGTTCCATCCGGGTTGCGAGCGATCCTGACGGCATTGATTTTACTGGTGATCGGGTTGGCCAGGAAGGCAACATCCTTCCATGCCGGTGGGAATGACCCTGAGCTGTCATCGGCGAAAGCTGCTCCGGAGATGCCGGTGCCGCCGACCCGGAATGAATGAGGAGCTGGCATCCATGGTTGATAGGGGCGGATGCGGTCGTTGCCGATTCCTCTGAAGCCAGTGCCGGGCTCCATGGGGACAATCGACCAGCCCATGTCATTGGCCTCGGTGCCATACCACTGACCGTTGTTGCGCAGTGTGAACCCCCAGATGTTTTGGAGTCCGGAACTGACGAGTTCGAGTTGTTCACCATCGAGTGAGTAGCGTGCGATTTTGCAGTAATCGATGCGGGTCTTTTGGCCGCTGCGCACTGCGGTGACTTCCCCTTTGTTCAGAGCGCCGTGGGAGAAGTGGATCCAGTTTCCCGGGCCCCGCACCAGCAAGTGAGCCATGGTGTGGGTATCGGTAAACCCGAATCCTGTTAGGATGGGGGTGCGTTTGTCAGCCTTGCCGTCGTTGTTGGTATCACTGAGGGCGAAGAGTTCGGACCCTTGGGCGACAAAGGCACCATTTTTATGGGGAAGGATACTTTGAGGAATGGCCAGTCCGTCAGCCCAAACATCCACTTTGGCTTCTTGTTTTGAGCCGTAAAGGTTCGAGAGGATCAGGATTTTGTCCTTCCCTTTGGTTTTCCCTTGATAGAGATCGAGGATTCTTTTGAATTCGGGTACTTTTTGTTGTTCCTCGGGGTGCTCCATGAGTTTGAGCAATTTGTTCCATGGGATATCCGCAACAGGGTCCAGTGGATACATTTCGGCGGTCTGCGTCCAGAGTCGGCCAGCATCGTCGAATGTCAGGTCGATGGGGTTGATGATGCCGTCCTTTTCACTGGCGACGAGTTCGATGATGAATCCTTCCGGGAGTTTGAAGCCGGCGAGTTCTTCTTCCGGGCTGAGCACTCCAGTTCGGCTCGACCCGGTTTTTTTGGCTAAAAGAAAAGGGCTGGCAGCGATTGTTGCGGCGAGGATGATGCTGGTATTTTTCATAGGCTCTGGAGAGTTGACCACGGATCACACTGAAAACTCGGAAGGTTTTAGTGTGTCTCGTAGATGAATTATAGTTCTTTGATGGTGACGTTTTTGAACTCGATTTTGGCGTTGCCACCACTATGTAATTGGATGCCGATGATTCCCTTGGCTGGTATGTTAGTGTCGAGTTCAGTGAATTCATTCACCTTGACGCCATTGATGAAGAGTTCGTGACGGTTGCCAATGCAGCGGATGGTGTAGCTGTTCCAAGCATCTTCCTTGAGGGTTTTGAAGAGTTCTTCGGTATTGCCTTTGACGAGGGCTTTATTTCTCCGGTGTTCGTCGTAGATGTCTCCCCAGTAGCCTTTGCCAATGTCCGCCTGGTAACCGATGATTTTTCCATTTTTAATCTGGGACCGGTACTGAATGCCGCTGTTGATCAGACCGGTTTTGTGATCTCCGCTCAGGCGGAATTCGCATTTGAATTCGAAGTCGCCATATTCTTTGGTGGTGCATAGGTAGGTATTGCCTTTGACCTTGTTCTTACCATCTCCGCTTGTGATCACTCCGTCGACAACGGACCAACGTTTGGCATTTTGGGTTTTGCAGGTTTTCCACCCGTTCAGGGACTTGCCATCGAAAAGGGAGACGGAATTCGGGGTCGCTTCGGCAAATAGCGGAGAGACTAACAGAGTGAGGATTAGCAGAGGTTTCATGTATATGTGATTTTAGAGGTTGAAGTCGAAAACGACGAGACGTTCCAGCTTGGGTTGGATGAGATCGACCACTTTAAGGTGGTCTGGATGTGGTAGATAGGCGTCACGGGCTTCGGGGGAATCGAAGGTCATGATGAATCCGTGAGTGAAACCATCATTGAGCCCCTCGTCGGATTGATAGGGGCCGTGTTCGACACTTTGCAGGCCGGGGATTTTGTTTTGAAGATCCACGAGCGCTTCGAAACAGGCGTAGATTTGCTCCTGGGTGATATCAGCTTTGAATTGGAATACTCCGAAATGTCTGGTCATGGTTAGGTTGTGGTTCGGGTTGGTTGTTGTGTTCAATTACGTTGAAGTCATACGGTGGTTTATCCCCAAGGGTTTATTCGATATCCACATGCATGTTCACTGTTGAATGAAGGCGAATACGCCCTTTTTATTGCTAATGGCTATGTCGACTTTTCCGTCTCCATTGAGGTCACCTGCGCTGATTTGGCGCCCGACGCCGGAATCATCATCGATGAGGTAGGGAACGAGTTCCGTCTTGCCATCCGGGTGGCGGGTGGTTCGGAACCAGTAGAGTACGGCGGGGTCTTCGGCCCCCGGATCTTTCCCATTGTGGGCGTAGTAGCATTTCCCGGTGACGATGTCCCGGATTCCATCGCCATCGATGTCGGCACTTGCCATGGCGTGCGGTTGGGAAAAACAGACTCCGTAGGGGTTGCCATCAAGCTTGTCTGTCATGACGGTATGGGCTTTGAAGTGGATTTTTCCACCGTGTTTGATTTGTTCATACCATGCGAGGCCATACCGGTGGGCGTTCAATGCGGTGACCACGTCATTGAGGCCGTCACCATTGATGTCGAAGCAATACATTTGGGCTCCTCCTTGTTGGGGAGCGAAGGGGTATGGGTGATGCTTCCATGGTGATTGACGATCCCAATCTTTCGGTTGTTCCCACCATCCGGATTTTTCCAAGATGTCTGTGAGGCCGTCTTGATTGATATCACCAACGCCCAGACCGTGGGTGTATTTGTGAAATTGGCGTGGTTGCTTTGAACTAACAGGGAGGACTTTCCATGCTTGTTTGGATGCGTCCGTATTTTTGTCGCTCGGAATAGCCAGCGTTATTTGACCGTGACTGAATGCGAGTAGTTCCGGCCGCTTGTCTCCAATGACATCGACAAGTTGCGGGGATTCATTGCAGATGTTTTTTTGCCCCGGATGGTGTGGACAGGATGCTTTTTGATTGTCAGCCGGGAGTGGTTTTTTTCCAGGGTTTATGGCCCACTGGCTGTCTTCTCCGGGAAGTCCGACGTTGATGAGATCCATCCATTTGTCTTCGGTGAGGTGGAGAGGGAAATTAAAAAAGTGTCGGGAGTAGCCAGAGAGGCCGGGGCCTTGGATGGGTGGATAGATTACGGGAGCGTAAGCATGGCTTTGTTTGAATTCGGGTCCCTGCCACCAGAGGGGGCCGGCAATGATATCCATATGCCCGTCGGCATTGAGGTCGCCGATGGCAGCTCCTTCACTGACGTATTTGTCGAGAAGGGTGAGCTTGGTGAATTTGACCTCAGTAAGTGGTGGGAATTTTGGAGTGCCATGGGCCGGAGCAAGCAGAGAGAGCGAGGTTGAGGCAACGGCCAGAGCTTTGCCTAGAGTGCTTGGTGAAATGTTGGTGAGTGATCGGAACATGGTGATGTGACGGGGGGGGAGTTTAACTCAGGCTTTAGACTGAGTATTTTGTATCAGCTTCAATAAAGTCTGAGCGGCGGCTTCGGCAAAAGCCGGACTATTGATTTCCTCGTCCATGAAAGTGACCGGAACCTTGGCGTGTTCGGAGATGGCAGAGAACAGTGCTTTGTCGGCGTCGGGGTCATGAAAATCTTTTCCCTCAGCATTGATCACGCTGAGAGCTTTGCGTGGAATCAGAATCTGGGTAGGTGCAGGGTTGGCGTTGGCTTTCTGCGCGAGGATGCGGCCGATTTTGGCATTTTCTTCGGCAGATGTGCGCATCAGGGTCACCTGTGGATTGTGGATGTAGAATTGGCGGTCGGCGTATTGTCCAGGCACAGAATCCCGTTCCCCGAAATTGGCCATATCAACACAGCCCGGCGCGATCACGGCGGGTACTTGCGCCTTGCTCATGGCATCCATGCGCTCCGGTCCCGCAGATAGGGTGGCTCCCACAACTTCATCGGCCCATTCGGTGGTGGTGAGATCGAGCACGCCGCTGACCATGCCACTTTCGATCAGCGATTCCATCGTGCGTCCTCCGGTCCCGGTAGCCGCAAATACGAGCACTTCGTATCCAGCTTCTTCGAGGATGGGTTTGGCGTGGTTGATGCATTCGGTTGTGTTACCAAACATGCTGGCAACGATCAGAGGTTTTTCGCTGTCATTGTTTTGTTTGGTTTCCACCATGCCGCAGATGGCTCCCGCGGCCCTGGAAAACATCATTTTGGAAATTCGGTTCAGCCCGGCGACGTCGACGATGCTCGGCATCATGACGATGTCCTTGGTCCCGACGTAGTGGGCGGTGTTACCGCTCGCCAGAGTGGAGACCATGAGTTTGGGGAAGCCGATCGGTAGGGCACGCATCGCTGCGGTGGCTAGCGCAGTTCCTCCGCCACCACCGAGTGAGATGATGCCATCGATTTTGCCTTCGCTGACAAGCTTGGATACAAGAACTGGTGCGGCCTTGGACATCGCAACCATGCAAGCGCCCCGATCTTGTTGATCGATTAGTGCTTGGAGGTCCAGCCCTGCAGCCTCGGCGATTTCGTAGCGGCTGATATCCGGGGTGATCTGTGGGGTGCCGCCCGTTCCGAGATCGATCAACAACACCTTGTGACCTCGGGTATGAATTTCTTCAGCGAGGAAGGTGTGTTCTTTTCCTTTCGAATCGAGGGTGCCGATGACTGCGATGGTGGCCATGATTTGATTAAGCTTTTCGTTTGACTGGGATGGATTTGAACTGGCGGGTCAACTCGGTGAGTGGATTCTCCACAGCCATACGTTCCAGGCTGGATGCTCCTACGAATCCGACGGCATCACTGTGCTCATTGACGTAGGCGGCGTGCTCCGGTGTCAGGATGGGACCGCCGTGACTCAGCACCAGTGTGCGCGGATTCACCGAGTGGGCCGCCTCGCAGATTGATTGTGTGGCCGCTACGGCATCGTCCATGCTGCACGTGGCATCGGTGACTCCGATGGATCCTCCGACGGTGCAGCCGACGTGGGCGATGATGACATCGGCACCGGCTTCTGCCATATCTTTGGCCTCCTCGGGGGTAACGACATAGGGCATGGTAAACATGCCCATTTTGTGAGCCAGAGCAATCATCTCGACTTCTTTCTGCACACCCATGCCGGTTTCTTCCAGCGTCTGGCGATAGTGGCCATCGACGATGGTATGGGTGGGGAAATTGTTGACGCCGCTGAAGCCCATGTCTTTGACCTGGCCGAGGAAGTGCCACATACGCCGGCGGGGGTCGGTTGCGTGGACTCCACAGATGACCGGGATTTCCTCGACGACCGGGAGGACTTCGAATTCGCCAATTTCCATGGCGATGGCGTTGGCGTCGCCGTAGGACATCAAGCCGGCGGTTGACCCTGCTCCGGCCATGCGGAAGCGTCCGGAGTTGTAGATGATGATGAGGTCGGCACCGCCTTTTTCGATGAATTTGGCACTGATGCCGGTCCCGGCACCGGCGGCAATGATGGCTTCATTTTTGGAGAGCGTGTTTTGCAGTCGCTCGATCATTTCGTCGCGTGTGTAGGGGTTTCCTACTCCTGTCCATGGGTTCGGCATATTGAAGAATGAGAGTTGAGTTCCTATTCTTACGTCTGAAAAATGCTATTGCAATCAAGATTGAAGCACGATTGCATATCACAGATCCACATTGATGGTGGTATAAGCAAGTAACGATGACGATAGGCCGTAAAAAGAAAGCGATGGCAAACGATAAGGCATGCGGGCTAGGAAGCCATGGATGGGACGAGGATGTTCACATCCTGGGTGAGGGGACCCGCCATGTGGTGGTGGCGGCGGATGATTCGGACTCCCGTGCCTGGTTGGCTGAAGCTCCACGCTGTCCCTTGCTTGCGCAGGATAACATCCTGCATACGGGTATGATGTGGGTGGAGTCGGGTTTGGAAGTGATTCGGACGGATCAGTCGGGCTCGTATTTTATGGCCTGCATGGGTGGGATGGGAGAGGTGATGTTTGACGGTGGTTGGAAGCGCTTGCGTTCTGGCCAGGCCTGTTTACTGCCACCTTTTGTTATGAATGCCTTTCGGTCGGTTCCCGGGAGCCCGTGGTCATTGATCTGGGTGCGTTATTTGGAGCAGCGGGATGTTGTGCCCTTAGCGACTTCTCATTCTCCGGTGCGTGGGGATTTTGACTATGCCCCCATGAAGGCGGCGGTCGAAGGCTTGCATGCCGAGTGTATCGGCGGTCAGGGACCGGCATTGCTTCATTTATGGACGGAGTTGATTCACCAGTATGTGTTGCGTTTTTCCCAGCCTGAGCAGAGCGACAAGCGGCTCTGGAAATTGTGGAATGAAGTGGAAAAACATTTGGCCTACCCGTGGACGTTGGGAGAGCTTTCTGATGCCGGTCACCTCAGTGCGGAGCACTTGAGGCGCCTGTGTAAAAAGCAGCTTGGGCGGAGCCCGATGCAGCATCTGACTTTTTTGCGGATGAAACAGGCACGCCACCTGTTGAGCACGAGCGACGAAAAGATCGAAGTCATCGCCCGGGCCGTTGGATATGAAAGCCCGTTTACGTTTTCCAATACCTTCAAAAAGTGGGTTGGTTGGCGGCCATCTTCGCTGAGGCCGCGGTAGGGTCGCTTTGTGAACGCCCTATTTTTTCTCCCAGTTGAATTTGAACGTGTCGTTGGTCGTACGGGCTTTATCGAAGGTTTTTTTCACCGTGTCGATGAGTTCGGGGTGTTGTTTGGAAACATCCTTTTCTTCGCGTGGGTCCTTTTTCAAGTTGTAGAGGGCGATGGGAGCATCCTTGTTTTTTGAGGCTTTGAGTTGGATAGCTTTCCATTGTCCATCTTTACCGAAGCGCAAGGCACGCTTGCCTCCCTGTTCCATAAACTCCCAGTAAAGATAGGCGTGCTTTTTCTGGGGTTTTCCGAGGAGTTCAGGCAGGTAGGAAATGCCATCGAGTCCTCCTGGAGTTTCGGTGCCACTGATCTCGCAGAGGGTGGGGAAGACATCCCAGTGGGCGGAGATGTGCTCTGACTTACTGCCGGCTTTGATGGTGCCGGGCCAGCGGACGAGCAGAGGGGTGCGGATGCCTCCTTCGGAGAGGGCGCGTTTATGGCCGCGCATGCCACCGTTGGAGTTAAAGAAGTCGGGCATGTGTCCACCTTCGCGGTGGGCCCCGTTGTCAGAGGTAAACATGACCACCGTGTTGTCGTCGATGCCGAGATCCTTGATCAGGCTCATCAGACGGCCGATGTCTTCATCGAGCAGAGTCATCATGCCGGCAAACATGGCAGCCGGATTGCGGACGTTGGGGCCGGCGTAACGGCCGATCTTGTTTTCAAACTGAGGAAATTTTTTCCGGAAAGGGGCGGCGTATTTTTCCGGCACGTGCATGGCGGCGTGTGGAATGGTGATGGGCAGGTAGCAGAAAAAGGGAGCTTTTTTGTCGCTGCCTTGCTCTTTGATCCATGCGAGGCACTCGTCCATGATCAGCGTGTGGGAGTATGTTTTT
This sequence comes from Oceaniferula marina, assembly GCF_013391475.1. Classification (NCBI taxonomy): domain Bacteria; kingdom Pseudomonadati; phylum Verrucomicrobiota; class Verrucomicrobiia; order Verrucomicrobiales; family Verrucomicrobiaceae; genus Oceaniferula; species Oceaniferula marina. The sequence continues at coordinate 564,769 of NZ_JACBAZ010000002.1, forward strand.
CCATCGAGTGTGATCTTGGTTTTATCATCGTAAAGCCAGGTCGGGTAGTAGGTGTGGGCGTTGCGTTGGCAGTTGTAACCGTAGAAGCGGTCGAACCCCTGATTGAGAGGGTCTCCTTCAGATCCAGGGTAGCCAAGCCCCCATTTGCCAAAGGCGCCAGTGGCGTAGCCATGTTGTTTAAGTAACTTGGCGATGGTCAGGGTATCGGCGGGCAGTGGTTTTTGGCCGACAGGTTTGACTTCCGAGTTTCCCCGGATCGGCGTGTGTCCGGTATGCAGGCCCGTCATCAGAACCGAGCGAGTCGGGGCGCAGACGGTTGAGCCGGAGTAGTGGTCAGTAAACTGCATGCCTTCAGTGGCCAGTTTATCAATGTTGGGGGTCTGAAATTTTTCCTGACCGTAGCAGGAAAAATCTCCGTAGCCGGCGTCATCAAGCAGGATGTAGATAATATTCGGTTTGTCGGCAGCGATGGCGGAGCCGAGCGCGAACAAGGCACTGCTCGCGAGTGTGAGAAGGTGGCGGGTCATGAGGATGAGTGGATTGATAAAAAAGTGACTTCGGGGGACTTTCCCCGTGGCAAGTCATACGCGGGGACTTGTTGGATTATTTCTTGGCTTTTTCAGGCTTTGGCATGATCGGGCTTTGCATGTCCTGGAGATCGGCGGGTTGCACCCCTTTGACGTGGCCATTCATACGGAAGGTGGTCGGTTGATAGGGGCCGACGAAGCTGATTGCGTTGTCGGGCCGGATGGCTTGTTCCAGTCCCGCGGCCCAGAAAATACCATTGACGATCATCCGGCGGTAGTTCGGGTCGAGGATGTCTTCGGACGCCCCTTGGGTTGAGTGAAACACGCGTGCCTGCTTGCCATCTTTGGCGGTGTAGTGCCGAGTCCAGGTGGATGGCATCGGTGGTTTTTTCGGGTCGGGTTTGGCATCGGGCTGCATCGATACCAGTGGCTGGCTGTTGGTGAGCACGGTGAAGCCTTCACGTGGGTTTCCAACGTATCCTCCGGCGTGGCAGAATGCGTTGTCGTTTACTCCCCGGAGGATCGGGTGTTGTTTTTGTTCCGGGATGAGTTGGATGCGAGTCCCTTGTTTGTGGTTTTTGCCGTAGTGCCCGACCCAAGTGTTGCCGAGGATTTGATGCCCGAATCCTTTTTCGTAATCTTTGCCTGAGTATTTGAAATCGAACCGTTCGTAGGTGGACCCTTTCGGGATTTTGAATGCATGGGACGAGGTGCGAAGTCCGACGACGGGGCCGCCGCGCTCAAGGTAGTCGACGATGTGTTTCATCTGGGCATCCGGCAGGTTGAGGAAGCGGGCAAAGATGACCATGAGGTCGGCCTGTTGGAGTGCTTCCAATCCAGGAATGTTCGAGGCTCCGGCCTGGATGTTCCCCTTGTTGTCCAAACCAAAGAGCACGGTGCATTGGAATCCATGGTGTTGGGCGAGGATGCGGGCGATCGCCGGGCAGGTCTCTTCGGATCGGTATTCGTGATCCGAGGCGACAAAGACGATGTGCTTTCCTTTTCCCGGGCCGTTGTCGCCTTGGTAGGTGATTTGCGCGGAGAGAGTGGTGCTGAGTACGGTGCTGACGGCGAGGATGTGTTTGAGAGGTTTCATGGTTGTTGGGTTATTCAGGTGAGCCATGCGTGGAGGCTGAAGGAAAGGATGAGGATTCCGGAGAGTGTGATGGAAATGATGAGTGAGAGAATGAGCGAGAGCCAGAACAAGGGATTGGCCATGAGGCTCAGTGATTTGATGTTTCCTGTGAGTGTGAGAGCCTGATCTGCACCTGAGGCCAGATCTTTGATGATGCCTCCGATGAGGCGATACGTTTTCCAGCGGGTGATGCTTGCAAATTGGTGGGACATGATTTCCCGGGCTTTCTCCGGGTGGGATTCATAGACCCGGATGATGCTGTCTTTGAATGCTTCCAAATGCTGCGGGGCCTCACGGAGTTGACCGAGCATGTGGGCGTAAAAGGCCAGCAATACGGCCGGGGTGGCTGTGATTAGAGCATACACGAGGCTCAGGATCCAGTGAGCATCCTGCAGCAACATGAGGTAAGCCAGCCCTGCGAATAGGCAGAAGAGGGAAAGCCCGAGAATCAATCGGACAAATCTGAGACTGTGCCGGGCCATGCTTGCTCCGGCAGACAGCAACAAGTTCAGGTAGGAATACAGCGGGTTGTCCTGTTCTTGGGACAACCCGCTGTTGGATGAATGTTTGCTCCTTGGCTCCTGTTCGGAGTTTGGCATGTTTTAGTAATTTAATTTTGCCAGTGACTTGGGCAGGAACAAGCCATCCTTGCGGATGAGTTTGCCGTCGAAATAAATTTCGCCGCCGCCGTAGTCTTTGCGTTGGATGGTGACCATGTCCCAGTGGACTTGGGAGCGGTTACCATTATCGGCATCTTCGTAGGCCTGCCCCGGAGTGAAGTGGAATGACCCTGCGATTTTTTCATCGAAGAGGATATCGCGCATCGGTTCTTTGATTCCGGGGTGGAATCCGAGGGCAAACTCTCCAACGTAGCGGGCACCGGGATCGGCATTGAGGATACGGTTGAGTTCTTTGTTCATCCCGGGAGATTCGGCTTTGACGATTTTGCCTTTTTCGAATTCGAGGCGGATGTTGTCGAAGGGGATCCCCTGATAAATGGTTGGGGCGTTGTGGGTGATGACGCCTTCGACGCTGTTTTTGACGGGTGCGGTGAAGACCTCGCCATCGGGGATGTTGTAGTTGCCACCGCAGACGATCGCCGGGATGTCTTTGATAGAAAAGGTGAGATCGGTGCCTTTGCCGACGATATGCACCTGGTCGGTTTTTTCCATCAGGCGCTTCAGTGCGTTCATCGCCGGTAGCATGGATTTGTAATCAGCCAGACAGACATCAAAGTAAAAGTCTTCGAAGGCTTCGGTGCTCATACCGGCTTGTTGGGCCATGGCAGGGTGGGGCCAGCGCAGGACGCACCACTTGGTTTTTTTCACCCGGTGGTCCATCACTTTACGCATCCGGCTCATGATGGTTTTCATTTTTGCTGCCGGGACATCGCTGGTTTCACAGATGTTATGAGATCCACGGATGGCGATGTAAGCGTCCATGTCCTTCATTTCGCTGAGCTGGTGTTTGGCGATCAGGGCATACTGGTCGTCGGTGGCACCTTTGGCCAGTTCGCGTCCGATGCGGCCATTTTCCAGTTTGACGACCGGGATGGCTTTTTTTGCCCGAATTTCACGGACAAGGCTGATGCCGAGTTCTTCGGGAACATCGAAGAGATGAAGCATCACTTTTTCCCCTTTTTTGATCGAGGTCGAGTAGCGGACAAGTTGGCGGGCGAGTTGGGCAATTCGTGGATCTTGCATACCGTTGAAGATTTTCCACTGAGCGAGAATGTCAAGAGGATCTCGCCGCCAAGAGCTTTTGAGTAAGGCCTCAGGAGCAATGGTTTGCTTTCATATACTGTTCGATGGCGAGGCGAATCCCCTTTGCCTTGTCGAGCGTCTCCTGGTATTCGGCCGCAGGGTCGGAGTCGGCGACGATGCCGGCGCCGACGTGGTATTGGAGATGGTCGTTTTCCCGAACCAGCGTGCGGATCGGGATGTTAAACTGGCTTTCCCCGTTGAAGCTGACATAGCCGACGGCGCCGGTGTAGAGGCCGCGGGGAACGGGTTCCAGCTCATTGATGATTTCCATTGCCCGTTTTTTCGGAGCTCCGGTGATGCTGCCTCCGGGGAAACAGGCTTTGAGTGCCTGCCAGTGGCTGACCTCTTGTCGCAAGGTGCCGGTGACGGTGGAGACCAGATGATAGACCTGCTCGAGGGTTTCCAGCGCCAGCATTTCGGCGACGCGCACGGTGCCGAAGTCACACACTTGCCCGAGATCGTTGCGTTCGAGATCGGTGATCATGGTGAGCTCTGCATTTTCTTTTTCCGAGGCGAGCAGTTCGTTGGCATTGGCGGCATCCGTCACGGAGGTGGAACCACGGGGGCGGGTGCCTTTGATGGGGCGGGTTTCGATTGACCTTCCGCTCATGCGCAGGAAGGTTTCCGGGGAGGAGGAAAGGATTTCCCGCTTGTCGAGCTGCATCCAGCAGGCAAGGGGTGCCGGGCTACTGGTCCGGAGGTGTTGGTAAAGTGGGAATAGAGATCCACCTCGCGCGGGGGCATGGAACGACTGGGTCAGGTTAACTTGATAGATGTCACCGGCGGCGATGTATTCGTGGATGGCCCGCACCTTGGACTCGTAGTCGTGGCGGGTCATTTCAGCCTGGAAGGAACCCATCTCGGGAGATGCTGAGGTGTCTGTTGCTGGTCGTAGTTCTCGGGCAAGGTTGCCACACTGCCACCATTGCTTGCGATCGTGTTGATAGATCAACATTTCGGGGTAGATGCCAAAGCAGTAGTCCCCTTCATAATCGACCCATCCGCAGGCAGCTCCGGCAGGGAAGCCGATCGAGGGCGTGTGGCATTGGTATTGTTCAAGTGCTCGATCGAGGGCCTCCGTATCGCTGATATGTCCGCGGAGAATGTCGACGGGGCGGGCGGCAATGATGGACACCGGAGGGTGGCTGCGTGAAGGCAGGTTGCCAGCCGAATCAAAGAACAGCATTCCGGGAAGGTGTTGCAAGGCCGCAGCAACCTGTTCCGGTGACCCGATCTGGTTTTCTGGAAGATATTCCTGAAGCCGGACGGGTTGGGGTGGGGGTGCTGATGTGGCTTGTTCCGGATGTGTGGCCATCGCGGCGCTATAAAAGTTGAAATGGCGCCGGGATCAAGCGGAATGCCGAGGAATATCGACATTTTTGCTATTTGGGCAATCGACCCTGTGAGGGTATTCTCCCATTCTCTGAGGCATTATTTCGGAGCTGTCCCTCCCTTTGTCAGGGTGTCGATTTGATCCAGCAGGCGGGCGCATGTGCCTTTCATGGAAAAGATGATGTTGGTGGCGGATTTACTGATGGTGTACTTGCTTGCCGAGTCACTGGATGCCCGGCGGGACATGGTGGCGAGGCGGCGGTACTCGTTGACCAGAGAGAGCGTTTCTTGATAGAGGTCGTCATGGGACCGGTCGACGATACGTTCCATGGCGTCAAGTTGCTCGCGGTAGTCGCTGTGTCTTTTTTTCAGTTCTGATGATGAGGGCAGATGCTTATCGATTCCAGATGACAGGTGTTTTTGCACATTTCTGATGATTGGGCGAAGTTCGTGAGCCAGGGTGACTTCGCTGATGCGCATTGGGCGTTTGCCACTTCCTTGGAGGAGCAGGGCGGAAGCGGAAAAGTGGTTCGGGTTGAGGCTTTTGATTTCAGTCAGGCGCTTGCGGACCGCTTTGTTGACTGCGAGTTTGGTTACGTCGTTGGTGCGGGTAAGGCTTTGGATTGATTGAAACAGTTCGTCGGCCTTGGCAATGGACTCCGGGCTGGTTTTGACGGCTGCCTCCATCGCCTCATCGAGGTTTTTGGCTCCGTAGACCTCCCAGGACGTAAAGAAATCAGGCTCACCATAGACCAGAATCTGAGTGAGCAGTGATGCGCTTTCATGGGCGACGATGAGCCGTCCTCCGGTTTCTTGTTCACGAAGGATTTTGAGTAGTTTCCAGAAATTGCTCGGCTGTTGGAATGAACCGTTCGTCTGGAGGGATGCGCAGACGTAGACGTCTTCCCGAATGGGGCGGTTGCTGGCCGAGGCTTCGATCATGAGGGCAATGGAAGCTGCGAGTACATCCCGGTTGGACAGGGCGTAGGTGCCTTGATCGACAGTGACATCGACTTGGCTGGGTTTGAGTTGGGGGTGACGTTTGGCGATGACTTGTTTGACCACGTCGGGGATCCAGGATGCCAATTGCTTTTGTTTACTTTCCGAATCGATTTTTTGGTAGGGGATCTTGGGTGAGATATTGATTTCGAGTGATTTGCTGTGAGCCGCACCCGGGCTGCAGCTGAGGGAAACTTTGCAGGGGCCTTGTTTGGTGTTGGTTTTATAGCGCTCGATGTTGAGTTTGGGGTCTAGGTATTTGTGTTTGGTTTCGGTTGAAATGGCAAGGTGGCTTGCGAGTTTGGGGATGTGAAGGGAGGTTTGCTGTGTGGATTGATCTACGGTTTCTTTGGGCGGGGCGGCCTCTCCAGGGTCGGGTGTGACCACCGGGTCAGGGTCAGGGCGTGTGTTATTGTCGGCTACTGCGGGAATTGGTTTGGACGGTTGATAGGCGGAGATGGCGGGGATGACGCCATTCCATTGCGCGCTGTCGGGTTGGGCTTCGGTGTCTGGTGTGAGGGCTTGATTGATGTCATCGAGGCATTTTGAGAGCTGGTTGGCATCGGGGCCGGCATCTTCGCTGGCGAGCCAGGTTTTGTAGAACCGAAGTTGTGAGCGGGCCTTGGCGAGGCTGGCCTGATCCGGGTGGGGCGCTTGTTTTCCTTTGCTGAGATCGATATCGATCTTACGAGCCTGTTGGTTGGTTGGATCGAGCTGGATGGCGAGTGCGAGCATCTGGGCGCTTGCCCGCTGTTGTGCCGGTGATTGGTTGTGCTCACGGCTGGCGATCAGGACCAGCTGTTTGGACATTTCTTTCATGCTGTTGACCTTGAGGGGGACTTTTTCGAGCTGAAAGAGCTCTTTTGAGAGGTCGGGTCGCAGATACTTTGCGGCGTGCCCGCTCTCGTAGAAAGCCGTGAATAGGGTGATCACGATGAGGGTCAGTGTGCGTATGGAAGAAGCGATCATGGTATCTATTGCTATACGACGGTATTGAGCGTTCTATTTCAAGCCCTCAATTGCTCAATTCGGGGGATTCTGTGGACAATCCGCTCTCGGTCGTATTTTGTACGTGATGTATGGGCCCGGATATGGTTTGCATCGTGCGTGACTTCGCCCGCAGAGCCCTTGATCCAGTACTTGCGTCAACTTGAGACGTCCGGCCAGACGCATGTGCATGTGGATGACGAAGCCAGGCAGTTGTTGCGCGCTTTTTATCGCCGTGCACAGGGAGGCCAGGCATCGGTAGCCTCACAAGCAGCAGCTGTTCCAACTGTTGTGGGCGCTGGTGGATCGGATGCTTCTACTACGCGTGCTCCGTCCGAACTTGCTGCGCCGGTGGCCTCGTCTGCAGCATTGCCGGAGATTCAAGGGGATTCTCCGGAGCAATGTTTATCTGGCTTAAAAGCCCAAGCTCAGGATTGGGCTCCGGCGAAGGCTCTCGGTGGGTTTCGTCAGACGATGGTGTTTTCGTCTGGAAATCTGGGAGCGGATTTGATGCTGGTGGGGGAGGCTCCGGGATTTGACGAAGAACGGCTGGGTGAGCCCTTCGTCGGCATGGCAGGCCAGAAATTGGACGCCATCTTACGAGCAATGGGAACGGACCGACAACAGGTGTATTTGTCCAATATCTTGAAATTCAGGCCCCAGATGCCGAATCAGACGGTGAACAACCGCAAACCGACCGCCAAGGAGTTGGAGGTGTGGTTGCCATTTCTTCAGGCGGAGGTGGAGCTTGTCCGGCCGAAGGTGATCATTGCTCTCGGCGTGACGACAGCTCGTGCCTTGTTGGGCTTGGATCAGTCGGTTGAGGATATGCGTGGGGAGTTTCATACCTATCGTGGTACGCCCTTACGGGTGACGTTTCACCCGTCTTATATCCTGAATGATGAGGCGACACCCGAGAAGCGGATGTTATGGGAGGATATGCTGGCTGTGATGGAGCGCCTGGGGATGCCGATCAGTGAGAAGCAACGAGCTTATTTTAAGCGTTAGTTTTGTAAAATTGATGAATACGGTCAGGGATTTAAAATTGTTAGTTGTTACGGTGGGAGGAACCATCGACAAGGTGTACTTTGACGCGAGTTCTGAGTATGAGGTCGGGGATCCGATGGTGCCTCACGTGTTTCAGGGGACGCATGTGTCATTGGATTATTCAGTGTTACCTTTGATGCGTAAAGATAGTCTGGAGATGACAGGCGAGGATCGGCAGATGATACGGGAAACCTGTGAGCAGGCTGACGAATCTTGTATTCTTATTACGCATGGAACAGACACCATGGCGGATACGGCCGAGTATTTGATGGGGATCGAGGGGAAAACGATCGTGTTGACCGGAGCCTTGGCTCCTGCCCGCTTCCGGGAGACGGATGCCATCTACAATCTGGGATGTGCTACCGGCGCGGTACAGTCGCTTCCTCCCGGGGTGTATGTGACCATGAACGGTCGGGTGTTTCCCGCTGGGCAGGTTCGTAAAAACCGTGCGGCGCAGTGTTTTGAGTGGGTTGAAAAGCATTAAGTTTTTAGTAAGCTATGGCCTCAGTCACCTTGCATCATTTGGAAAAAACATACCCCGGGGAGGGGAAATCCAAGCAGGTGCTGGCAGTTAAAAATATTGATTTGGAGATTCGGGACGGTGAGTTCATGGTTTTGGTCGGGCCTTCCGGCTGTGCCAAGTCGACCACGCTCCGGATGATTGCGGGCCTGGAAAGCATCACAGGCGGTGAAGTCCTGATCGACGGTCGATGTGTCAATCGGGTGGCGCCGAAAAACCGGGACATTGCCATGGTCTTTCAGAACTATGCCCTGTATCCACACATGTCCGTGTATGATAACATGGCGTTTGGCTTGAAATTGCAGAAGCTGGGCAAGAAGGAGATTCGTGCCAGAGTGGACGAAGCGGCCGAAATCCTTGGTTTGGAGTCGTTGCTTCAGCGTAAGCCCAAGGCTCTGTCAGGAGGTCAGCGTCAGCGGGTAGCTGTGGGGCGTGCCATTGTAAGAAAGCCCAAGGTGTTTTTATTTGATGAACCATTGTCGAACCTGGATGCCAAGATGCGGGTGTCGATGCGTTCCGAGATTATCCGGCTGCATGAACGTCTTGGCGCGACGATGATTTACGTGACGCATGATCAAACGGAGGCGATGACCATGGGAGACCGGATCACTGTGATGCATGAGGGAGAAATCATGCAGGTGGATACGCCCTTGAATTTGTACCACCGACCGGCCAACCGCTTTGTCGCAGGCTTTATTGGGAGCCCGCAGATGAATTTTATCCCTGGGGAAGTGCAGAGCCGTGACGGACATTTGTGGTTTATCGAGCACGGGAAGGGGGGCTTTGAGTTGGAACTGCCGCAGCCCCGCTTTGATCGGGTGGAAAACCGCCGCGTGGTGCTCGGAATTCGTCCTGAGGACATTGCTTGGAGTGAGCGGCGAGGGATTGGAGTGAAGATCCGGAATACCGAACCCATGGGGGCGGAAACCTACGTGCATTGTCGGAGCGAAGCCGGTGCCGAAGTGACGCTTCGGGTTGATGGCGATTGTTTGTGTGAGGTGGGTTCCAGTGCGTCCATTGACTTGGTCTCCGAGAGGATTCACTTGTTTGATGCCAATAGCGGACAATCCTTGTTAGCTGAAGAGCTGGGTAGTGCGTAATGGATGCGTCCGTGCTCTTGTGGATTCGTTAAGCATGGGCTGAATATCGGGCACGATGAGTGTGCGCCCTGTGACGATTCCGTGCTTGAACTCATCCTGATCTGTGGTGTCGTGGAGGCATGCCAAACAAGCACCCGTTTTTAGCTGAAGATTATCATATCCGCTGGTCTACGCTCACGCCCGAGCACGTTGAGGCCGATATCGACATGGCTCTGGAACAAGCCGAAGCCGCTCTTGACCAAATCCGTAACCTCGACGACCAGGAGGTGACGTATACCAATACCTTTATGGCGTTGGAAACGGCGACAGAAGGTTTGGATCGGGCATGGGGACGATTGAACCATTTGGATTCAGTCAGCAATAGTGAGGAGCAGCGCCAGGCCTTGAATGCCGTGTTGCCCAAAGTGTCTGCCTTTTACTCGGCCATTCCTCTCGACCCGGTGATTTGGTCCAAGCTCAAAGCCTTTTCCCATACCCCAGAGTGTTCTTCTCTGGATGCAACGCGCTCACGGCATGTTGAGGAAACCTGTGCCAGTTTTGTCCAGTCGGGTGCCGAGCTTCCCGATGATAAAAAGAGCCGGGTGTCCGATATCCAGGCGCGCCTCTCTGAGATTACCCAGAAATTCAGTGAGAATGTGTTGGATTCAACCAATGCCTGGGAACTCGTGATCGAAGACCCCCAGCGCTTGGCTGGGTTGCCTGATTCCGCTGTGGCGGCAGCACTGGCCGATGCTCAGTCCAAGGGGCTCGGGGATGAGGCTGAGCCCAAATGGCGTTTTACCCTCCAGTATCCTTCGATGGGACCTGTGATGGAATATGCCGCCGATGATGAGTTGCGCAAGGAGATCTGGGAAGCCGGGAACACGGTTGGCTTTGACGGAGATTTTGATAACACCGATCTGATTTGGGAGATTTTGAAGTTGCGTCAAGAAAAGGCTGAGTTGTTAGGATTCGGCGATTTTGCAGATTTGACACTTGAGCGGAGAATGGCACGGGATGGTCATACGGCTCTCCAGTTCACAGAAAAACTGCATGACCAAATTGAGTCCCGCTTCCGTCAGGAAATGGAATCGCTCAAGGAGTGGAAGGCGGAGCAAATCGGTGAAACTCCCGAGTTGATGCAGCCGTGGGAGGTCAGCTACTGGGCTGAAAAACGTCGTAAGGCCGAGTATGATATCGATGATGAAGCCCTGCGTCCCTACTTCCCGCTGGACCGGGTGATGGACGGTATGTTCAGCATCGTTAGCAAGCTTTACAATATCCGGATTGAAGAACGTGCAACCGGAGAAGACATTGAAACCTGGCATCCGGAGTGTTGTTTTTATGACCTCTATGATCATCAGACAGGTGAGTTGTTAGGATCTTTTTATGCCGATTGGCATCCGCGCGAAAGTAAACGTGGTGGCGCATGGATGAACTCCTTCGAAACCGGCTTGCCACCGATGGATGGTGAACCGCGTGAACCGCACCTTGGCTTGATGGTTGGTAATATGACCAAGCCAATCGGTGATCAGCCGGCGCTGATGACCCACCGTGAGGTGGAAACGATTTTTCATGAATTCGGGCACCTACTGCATCATTTGTTAGGAAATGTAACGGTTAAGTCTTTAGCGGGAACCAATGTTGCCTGGGACTTCGTTGAGTTGCCGTCCCAGATCATGGAGAACTTCTGCTGGGCGCGTGGCAGTTTGGATCATTTTGCCCGTCATTATGAAACCGGCGAGCCGATTCCTGAAGCGTTGTATCAGAAGATGCTGGCCGCTCGGAATTACATGAGTGCCACGGCATTCATGCGTCAGTTGGCGTTGGGTAAATTGGATTTGGATTTGCACATCAACCAGGGTGCCTATCAGGGGTGGGATTTGGATGAAGTGGACCGGGAAATCCTTGCAGATTATCGTGTCGCGATGGCCAGCGAGGGGCCGACGATGGCTCGTCGATTCAACCATCTGTTTTCTTCACCCACGGGTTATGCTGCCGGGTATTATTCTTATAAATGGGCGGAGGTGTTGGATGCGGATGCCTTCACTCGTTTTGAGAAAGAAGGCATTCTCAACCCGGAAACCGGGATGGCATTTCGCGAGTGTATTTTGAGTAAAGGAAACTCGCTGCCTGCGGATGAGCTGTATCGTAGTTTCATGGGCAGGGATCCCGACCAGCAGGCCCTGCTTCGTCGAGCCGGACTGGCTTGATCGAATGGTGCCTTGTCATTGCCGTTCCTCGTTTAATCGATGATCAAATTTTCCAAATTCAACCGACTGTTTCACCGTTGGGGGTCGATCTTGATTGCCCTGCCGGTGTTGCTGGTCATTGTGACCGGCATTCTGCTGTTGTTGAAAAAGGATTCGGATTGGATCCAGCCTCCGACGCAGACTGGATCCTCCAAGGACTTGCTTGTATCGTTTGACCAGGTGCTTGAGGTCGTGAGGTCGGTTCCTGAAGCTGAGGTTGAGAGCTGGCAGGATGTTGACCGGCTCGATGTCCGGCCAGGCAAGGGCATGCTCAAGCTGCGATCAAAGAACGGCTGGGAGGTTCAGGTGGACTCCCGCACGGGGGAGGTGTTGCAGACGGCATACCGGAGGACGGATCTCATTGAGAGCCTGCATGATGGGAGCTTTTTCCACGACAAGGCAAAGTTGGGGCTGTTTTTGCCATCGGCCTTGGTTTTGCTTGGCTTGTGGTTGACCGGAATCTATCTGTTTTTGTTGCCTTCGCTGAATCGGCGGCGGAGGCAAAACAAGCAAAAAGGGTGATGTGCCCATTTATGGTTTGGCTGCGGGAGCTTCGCTTTGCTCGGGCAGCATGATGGCCATTTCGCCTGAACTCCGAGTTTGTGGGGTGCTTGATTCGTTGGTGGCAAGGAGGATGGTTCCCGGCCGAATAATCTGCTGGACGCTAGTGCGGAAGGCGTGTGGGATTCGGATGCGACCACGCATGCGGGCTACGGCATCGGTCTGAGCGTCACCTCCGGTCAGTGAGAGCACGGACCATGGGTGGATTTTTACCCCTGGCAGGTAAGGTTCGGGCGCGGACTCTCCTTCGAGCATGAGGAAAACTCCCTCGGGAGGGGCCTCGTTGGTGTCAAAGAAGAGGCCTACCGGTGACTGGCCGATGATCACGCCGTTGCGGCTGACGTAGAGGGTTTTGTCGGTATAGCTGAGTAGGCAGTTGACTGGGCCGCTCGGGCTTTTGTGGGGTTCCCAGACTATCGTGCCTGTGGGTTCCGGTTTTTCACCGGTTTTTGGCTGGGTGGCAAGCAAGATGGATGCGGGTTTCTCCGATTTGGATGGCTCGGATTTTTTCTGGGTGATCACGACGGTCGACCCGTTGGTGGTGGTGCTGTAGAGTTTTTGTGAAAATGCATATGGCAGCCGGATGCAGCCGGCGGATGCGGGATAGCCTGGGAGTTGGCCCGCGTGCATGGCAATGCCTGTCCAAGTCAGCCGCTGCATGTACGGCATCTTGGCACCTTTGTAGATATTGGATTCGTGTTTTTTCTTCCGCTGAAGAATCGTGAACACACCCGTGGGCGTTTCTTTTCCTTCGCGGCCGGTGCTGACGGTTGAACGGGCGATTTGCACCCCGTTGCGATAGACGTAGGCCATTTGGTCATCGATACTGACCACGACCAGCAGCGGGCCTTTGGCCGAGCGTTCAGGGTGCCATTCAAATTCCCCCGGCTTCAGAGGTGTGGGCGCTGCTGACAGGGTTGGGATCAGGCAGGCGAGGACGAAGATGCTGCCAATGCGGGTAAGGAAGGAGCGATTCACGATCCAAGGATACCTGAAAGTGGTATCAAACAGCAAGAATGAAGGAGCTTACTGACTTAGATTGCCCGGCGTTTTCTGAAGAGCAGGCAGGCTGAGGTCAGCGCCAGAAGGTATGAGGTGCTCGGTTCCGGGATATTGACGACCTCAAAATACACGGCGTCCAAGGTAGCCAGAGCCGTTTTATTGGCGTTGTTGAAATCCTGGTAGGGGATGTCAGCTGAGAGGGTCAGGGTATAGGTGCCGGGTTCATCAAGAACCTCGCTAAGTATCCCGGTGTCCACTGTTTCGACGCCTTCCACGCTGCGAGCATCCCGGTTTGAAATGCCCAGAGTTTGAAACTCGTTAGAGAGGCTCCATTCCACTGCGGCTGTGTTTTGATTGCCATTGGCGATCTCGATGGTGTAATTGAGCCAAAGGTTGGCTTGTTTGACTTCTCCGATGCCGAGCTCAAAGGTGACGGTGAAGGTGGTCAGGGATCCGGCGCGAATTTTGTCTTCGGTTTCTGGGTTTTCGAAGATTTCCGAATCAACAATATTGGTGTCGGCTCCCCCAAACGGCCCATTGGAGCTGTCGGTTGCTGGCCAACCTGGTGGACGCGTGGGTGCGCTGCTTACGTTTCCTGCTTCATAGGAAAACTGTCCATCACCGAGATCGCTGAATTGCATGGCGGATGCAGCTCCTCGGGTCAGCCCTTCATGGTTTCCATTGTACTGTATCGTTTGCTGTGAAAAAATGGGATCGGTGGATGATGTGAAGGTTTCTTCTGTGCCGTCGACATTGGTCCAAACGCTGAAGTCATCCGATATGACGGTCGCTGCATGAATGGGCATGGTTCCGAGAACCATGGCTCCCAAGGTGATGGAAGCTAGGTCTATGGATTGGGGAAACATGATGATCTTTAAGAGTTGGCCTGTAAGATAGGGTGAAATGAAAAGAGCCGCAAGTTGTTACTTGTGGCTCTGGGAAAGGACGGTTTGTAGGATCGAAGGTTAATATCCCCGCTCTTCGATGTAATCGGCGACCCATTCGATGCCGTATTCGCCATTGATGAAGTCTGGGTGGTCGATGATCTCCTGCTGGAAGGGAATCGTGGTTTTGATGCCTTCGATGGTGAACTCGGAGAGTGCCCGTTTCATGCGTTTGATGGCAATGTCCCGGGTGGCAGCCGTAACGATCAGCTTGGCAATCATGGAGTCGTAGTATGGCGGGACCGTGTAGCCTGAGTAGACATGGGTGTCGACTCGCACGCCTTTGCCTCCCGGAGTATACCAGAGTTTGATGGTGCCCGGGCTTGGGCAGAAGTTGTTGTAGGGGTCTTCTGCGTTGATCCGGCATTCGATGGAGTGGCCGCGCGGGTTTTGTTTGAGAACGTGATCGGAGATCGATTCACCGGCTGCAATCCGGACTTGCTCTTTGATGAGTTCACAACCCATGACTTCCTCGGTCACCGGGTGTTCCACCTGGATCCGGGTGTTCATTTCCATGAAATAGAAGTTTTCTGCCTTTTCATCGACGAGGTATTCGATGGTTCCTGCATTTTCGTAGCCGATGGCAGAGATCAAGCTGACTGATGCCTCTGCCATTTGTTGGCGGAGTTCGTCGGAGATCAGAGGTGACGGGCATTCCTCGATGATTTTCTGGTTGCGGCGCTGCATCGAGCAGTCGCGCTCGCCGAGTTGGACGAAGTGACCGTGGGTGTCACCGAGGACCTGAATTTCGATATGGTGTGGGCGCAGGACCAGCTTTTCGAGGTAGCAGTCACCGTTGTTGAAGCATTGGATGGCTTCCTGGCTTGCTTGATTGTAGAGGTCGACGAAACTTTCTTCATCCATGCAGGGGCGCATTCCGCGGCCACCACCGCCGGCGGTGGCTTTGATCATAACGGGGAAGCCGATTTCACGTGCGAGTTCCAGCCCGTGTTCGGCGGACTCGACGATGCCTTCGGATCCTGGGGTGACTGGCACGCCATTTGCGAGGGCCGTTTCGCGGGCGGTATTTTTATCGCCCATTTTCCGAATCACTTCGGCGGATGGTCCGATGAATTTGATATTGCAGCTTTCGCAGATTTCGACAAAGCGGGCATTTTCCGAGAGGAAACCGTATCCAGGGTGAATGGCATCGGCTCCGGTTACTTCGGCAGCGGCAATGATGCGGTCCGGTTTGAGGTAGCTGTCTTTACTCGGCCCGGGGCCGATGCAGACCGCCTCGTCGGCGAGCTGGACATGCATGGAGTCGACATCTGCTTCAGAGTAGACGGCGACGGAGGCAACTCCGAGTTCGCGGCAGGCGCGGATGATGCGCAGGGCGATTTCCCCGCGGTTGGCAACCAAAACTTTGTTGAACATGTGACTGGATGGATTCAAATCTCAAAAGGCGCCACCCTTATGTCGGGTGCGGGTCTTTTGAAGGAAAAGAGGGGTGGTTTTATTGGATTTGGAAAAGAGGGTCACCGAATTGAACCGGGTCGCCGTCTTTGGCCACGATGGCCGTGATGGTTCCAGAGGTTTCCGCTTCGATCTCGTTCATGACCTTCATGGCTTCAATGATGCAGAGTGTTTGTCCGACACTGACGGTGTCGCCCACTTTGACATAAGGGGCGGCATCCGGAGAGGATGAGGAGTAGAAGGTTCCAACCATGGGCGCGGTGATGGCATTGCCGGCTGGTTCCGGGGCACTGTCGGCGGCCGGGCTTGCCGATGGAGTGGCGGCCGGGGCGGCGGGAGCCGGGGCTGCTGCAGGAATGGCAAGCACTTCACCACCTTTTTTGAGTTTGAGGTTAACCCCTTCCTCTTCGAGGTGGAAATAAGAGAGTTCATGCTCGTTCATGAGCTCGACGATTTTGCGAATTTCTTTTAGGTCCACGGTAATGGTCTGGGTTTGAATGAGTAAGGTGGCTTCGGGCGGTTTTTGAAGCCCTTGTTGAGCCCTGATGATGTTGTTATTTCGTTTGTCAGGTTTTGCCACAGTTTTGACGACAATTTCTTGGCGACAACTGTAGATGGGTTCCCAACATTCAGCTCACTGCATGAGCCATGCAGTGGTGCTGGTGATGCGAGGGAGCATAATGCCTGGCGATGGAGGAAGTCAAGAAGGATGGTGGTATGGCTGAGCTTGCTGTCACGATTTGTTTTGTCGTTCAGTGACATTCATCGTTTGTCAGTTTGCAGTTGGCTGTGTTTTTTGCCAGATTGGCCATCTGATGATCTCGCGTAAGAAAATCCACTATGAAATCACGCCGTCGATGTGGCAGTATCTTTACCACTTCGGGCGTTATTCCGAGATTCCCATGGTGTATGAGGATTTATTGCGGTTCACCGAGGCGATGCCCTACGAGGATCCGGACGGGAATGAAACCTTATGGCTGACCGTGATGTATCCTCCGGAAGTGATGATGGAGCTTCGTCCCCAGTTGACCCAGATCTATGCCGCTTTGAAGGTGGGTGGAGAAGTGGCGCACCACGAGCATTTGCTGGTCGATCGGATTGACTACGGTGAGTTTGGCAACTCCCGTCCGTTCCGCATCCGGATTACCAACCAGTATAATGACAACTCCGATTATTTTTATGTTAAAACTGCGGATGCTTCGCGGATTTTTGGCCTTGAGCTTGAGTATTGTCTGTCGCCGAACCGAATCAATTATCTGGTTCGAGGAAACACCCTGATTGAAGAGCATATCGTGGGGGTTCCGGGTGATGTGTTTCTTCAGGATTATTTACCGAAACCGGACCTCGACCGGGTGCGGGTGGCCAAAGAGTATGTGAAATTTATCGAGCGTTGTTTCATCCGCTTGTTGGGCGATATGCGCTCGGTCAACTATGTGGTTCAGGTGACTCCGGATTTTGAAAAAGTGCAGTACCGGGTGAGGCCGATTGATTTCGATCAGCAAAGCTACCAAGGGAATGGGAATGTGTATTTGGCTTATCGTTTTGGCAGCAACCATGCGGTGACCCAGATGAGTTTCCGTCAGGTGAACCGGACAACCATTGCCCAGTATGCCGAGGAAGAGCGCCAGCAGATGGTTCAACGGGCGGTGCTCTCGAAACGTCGCCTGCGTGCCGTGCTCAAGGTGATGGCTCAGGAAGATATTTCACCAGAGAAAAATGTGGCGAGGTTGCGGCAGGACCTGGGAGAAATCCACCAAACGTCGACCTTTGATCCATGCAAAACCATGGGGCAGCTGACCCAGGCGCATATCCAGTACATGCTGGAAAACCCAAATTTCTCTTACCAGAAACGGCAGCGGTTCAAACCCTGAAACCGCGAGCTGGTTGAGCTTCTAATACCATTCTCCCAGTTAAATTGGCAGAATGGTTTGAGTTTAGGATGATGAGTCAGTCAGCAAGCTGAATGGCAAAGGGACACTGAATCTTTTAGATTTTACCGTTGTTGCGCGTCGGTTGCATAGCCCGCTATGCGCCTTCCTTGCGCCTAGTTAAAATCGAAAACCTTCAGTGCCATTCAGCCAATTTAACTGATCAAATGGTATGAGCCAGGGCTGCAAAAAGGAGGCAAAGAAAAACCCTCCCGTGGGTGACACGGAAGGGTTGGGAAAAGTCGATTGAAGCTCGTGCGGGAGTTTGTGATTCCTGACGAGCTTGTTTGCCTGATTAGGCTTTGAGCTTGGGCTTGCCAGCACGGCGAACAGCACCAAAGCGCTTCTGGAACTTGTCAATACGCCCGGCGGTGTCAACAAACTGCTTCTGCCCTGTGAAGAACGGGTGGGTGTCCGAAGTGACACCTGCAGAGATGATGTAGTGATCCACACCGTCGATTTGTTCGATCTTGTCGGACTTGGTGGTGGAGCGGGTGATGAAGCGGTGACCTGTGGTCATATCTTGGAAGACGACAGGATGGTATTCTGGATGAATATCTGATTTCATGATCTTTATTGGTTACTGCCACCACGTTTCCGACGCGGCGGGACGGGGAAAATGCATGATCTTGGCGATGTGTCAAGCGACAACCTACAGATGTCGGAGAAATTGTACCATTTGAGTGGTTAAATTGGCTGAATGGCACTGAAGGTTTTCGATTTTAACTAGGCGCAAGGAAGGCGCATAGCGGGCTATGCAACCGACGCGCAACAACGGTAAAATCTAAAAGACTCAGTGCCCCCTTGGCATTCAGCTTGCTGACTGACTCATCATCCTAAACGCAAACCATTCTGCCAATTTAACTGGGAGAATAGTATTATCCTTGATTGCAGGGCTATTCGACATCGATTTCCCGGATGGTTAGTGCGATTCCCTCCTCTTTAAACGGCTGGTCGAAGTCGAGTCGCAGGTAGCGGGCCATCTGGGGCTCAGCAAGCGAGATGGTTTGCTGTGCAGAAAAGGTATCCCAATGGACATCGGCCACGGTGCGTGGCGCTGCGGTCAGTGAGTTAGACACCTTGACGGTAGCATGTTTTGGCGAGCTGGCATCGCGGGCGAAGGTGAGTAGCACGCTGGAGAGTTTGGTCTCCTGTCCGAGGTCGATGACGATGAAATGCGGGTATCCTGAGGCATCCTGACCGACATCGGTCAGCCAGCTTTGCCCCGGATCGTGGTCGATGGCGTAGTAGGCACGGCGCAGGGCTTCCTCTGGCTGTTGGTGGCCGGAGGCTGCGAGGACTTTCCATCCGGCTTTTGCGGGGCCGAATTGGAATTCACTGATCTCCCCCGGTTTGATGCTGCCGGTTGAGTAGGATCTGGCCTTGACGGTTCCTCCGTTTGGTAGATCGAGGGCTTGTTCGTAGAGTGAGGATTCCTTGCTCGGAGGGGATCCGTCCAGGGTGTAGCGGATCGATGGGCCGGGGACTTTACACGATAGCTGCACCTTGCCATCGCGAGCGCGGCGGGCGATCACCGGGCTTGGAGGCGTGGGCAGATCGGAAACGTTGAGCCAGTTGCGTTGATTACCTCCGGTAATGAAGAGGGACTTCTCAGGGGCGGCTAATACCAGCGCGTAGGTGGCGGAGATCAAGTCATCGGTTCCCATGTAGGGAGCGCCCATATGCGGCGTGGTAAAGCGCAGTCCGTAGCCTGGTTGCCAGGCGAGGGCGAACCACCAGCCATATGCATTCATCACCTCGTTGTAGGCTTCGGGGTTGCAGAGGTTCAGTCCGAGCAAGCCGAGCGACCCGCCGGGTTCGCCGTATGCGTGGGAGTTTCTGATCCATGGGTAACTTTGGCGCATGAAGCCGGTCATTGCTTGTTCCATGTCCTTGCGTTCTCCACGGAGATGGGCCGCCATGGCAAACAGGCCGGTGCGCGACCAGAACTCGCCTTTGTCTTTGTAGGAGGCATTGTACCCCAGTGATCCGTGCCCACCTTGCGAGGGATCGGACCACGAGTGTTCCATGTAGGGAAGCAGGGTTTCCCAGAGGCCGGAGCGGATGCCGCATTTTTCTGCCAGGGCATCGAATACCAGGGCGTGGCAGGCCGGGGCGACCAAAGCTTTTTGACCATAGGGCAAGCCGCCGATCCCGTGACCGAGGCAGGCCATTCCCCATTTACTGGTGTGGGTGCCGCTGAGCACCCAGTTGAGGATGGCTGAGCAGTATGGAAGCACGCGTGAGTCGCCAGTGGCGAGGTAGTATTCGCAGAACAGAATGCCGGCATAGGATGAGTGCCAAAAGCCGAGCCCCCCATAGTTTTCAGGTTCGGGGTATTTATTCAGAAACCAGTCGACCGCTTGTTTGACGCGTGGGGCGTGGGCAGGGTCTTTTGTCGCTAGCAGAGCGAGGGCCGCAAAGGAGGTTCGGATCGGACCTCGCCAGCTGCCGTCTTTTTGTTGGTTGGTGCAGAGATACTGGACCAGTTCCTGGTGTAGGTTCGCTTTGTCCTTGCTGTTGGTGATGGATGAAAAGTCCATCGATTGTGTGAGTCTGCAATTTAAGGTTACCGGGCGCCCTTTGCGTAGGACCACCAGATTGACCTGTCCACGCCCGACCGGTGGTTTGCTTGACCAGGCTGCGGCAACCGCCCGGCCGAGAACTGCCTCGTGGCTGTGGTAAAACCATGCCCATCCCGGGCGGAGGTCGTTCATGGGTAAGGGCTGGCGGTTGACCCCGACGATCATGTCACCGGCTTTCAACCCGGCTTTGGCTGCGGGGCTGTTTTCCCTGACATTCATGATGGTGAGAACCCGCTGGCGGTGCTCGGTCATGGCATCGAATCCGAGGGACCCGGCACCGAGTTGGTCTGGGCCGTTGCCGCCGTTGGAGCGGCCGAAGAGTTTGCCGGACGGGGCACTGAACAGTCGGCTCCATGAAATGCCGGAGACGACGAGTGGGGCGTTACCGGTGACTTTCAGGCTGATCTGAACTTTTTTGCCAATGAGCTGGGTCATTGTACTGGGGGACAGCACGACCCAGTTGCGGTGAGTTTGCAGTGCGTCAGGGCGGAGTGTTGATTTGGCGCTTCCCTTCAGGCTGGCGATCGCCCGTTTATTTCCAGGTTCATGGACGTTGAGTTCCCATGAGCTTCTGCCGTTTTTAGTGAGTCCCAGATGATCCAGGCTGAGGACACCGGTCCAGTGGCCTTTCTTTTTGGGTTCGGCTTTTTGTTCTTTTTCGGTGAGCTCTGGGATGGTGAGTTCACAGCTCAGAGTTGTTCCCGGGGTGATGGCGGTGTGGGCCAGTTTCTGTTGATACTGGTCCTGACCATGCCAAGTCAGGCAGGCCTCCTTATCCCCGTCGCTGACTTTCCATTTTTGTGGAACGGCCGGGGTGTCGGCCTTGGCATTTTTTGGTGGTGCCAGTGTGGGGTTGGGTAAGTCGAGCTCCAAGGCCTGAGCCGTTGGGGCCCACGCTGCGGCGATGGCCACAGATACGGACAAAGTCTTTTTGATCAATTCATGTGTGTGCACGGTGAAAGGAACGTAAGCAGACTGGGCTGACTTTCACGATCTTTTCTTTCATTGCGGTTGGCTGTGCGTGCCCCGGTATGTTTCGTATCAGTTCGGGGAGAATGGGATCAGTGGTAGAAAGCAAAAACCCCTGAACTTGTCAGGGGGTGCTATGAGGCCCTCGCGGTGGGCGAAAAAAGTGGGCAATGAAGTGTGAGCCCGCTAAAAATAGCGGATGATCTCGTCTTTGCTGGTGGTTTCTTTTTTGGCAAAGAGCAGGTAGGTGTTTTCGCGGTCCCGCCAACACGTCATGTTCCATCCGGTTTTCGGGCAATGTTTGCAGTCTCCTTTGCGGATCTCATCCATCCCAGGTAAGTGCGCATCGTTGATGTGGTCGTTATTGATGACGACCAAATGCACTTTATGGCCTGAGTTTTTAACGAAACAGACCAAAGAGGCCGGCATGCTGCCTGCGATCTGAATTTTTTTACAGCCCGCGACCTTCATACCCTTCAATCCGCTGGGGAGGCGTTGGGGGGCTGGTAATTGGTGATCGGTGAGCCAGTTGTTGACGTGATGGATTTGCGGGTTGGTCACATCGAGTGAGAGCTGTGTGCTCAGAAGCATCTGGGCTGCTTCGCGTTGGACATCATAGGATGAGAGCTTGCGTGCGTCCGTAGCCGTGTTGGCCTGGGAACCAGTCGATGGTTTGCCGAGGTCGATTTGCAGGGCGAGGAACACGCCGAAAGCCACGGCTGCAGCGAGAGGGGCGATCCGCCACCATTGGCGTCTTGTTCTTTGGTGGGGGGCTCCTTGATGGGTGAGGGGCTCCTGAGCCTCAGGCATGGGTTCGATATTCGCAACAGGGAGTTCCGGGGTTTCGGTCTGAGCGACGAGGCTGGAATGATCCTGTTTTTCCTGCATGTGCATGGCGGCCAGAATTTGGTCGCGTAGTCCGGCGGGAGGTTCGACATGGGAGAGGGCGTCACTGAGTGCGGCGTCCATCTCGGCCTCCATTGCAGGATCGTTTGGTTTTTCACCGTGCATGACCGCGAGAATGTGCATTCGGAGTTCATCAGGAATCTCGAGCTCGCAGAGAGCGGAGGCGAATGCGGAGTCGGTCGCACGTTCGTCGGCGAGCCATTCGCCGAGTTCGCGGTCTTCGACAGCCATCTGCAGAGCTTCAGCAAAATCGGCATCTGCAGCATCCGCTCCGTCCGGGCGAAAACTGTGCAAAATAAATTGTGCTTGTTGTTTATCCATGGCGTTCAAGGGTGTCTGGATTCATCTTAATGACTTTTTGGGGAGCGCTCGACGGTTCGGTTTGCATCTTTTCGCGCAGTTGTTGTTTGCCTCTGGCGATCCGTGACATCACGGTTCCGATGGGGACATCGAGAATTTCAGCAATCTGTTTGTAGGAATGCTGTTGGAGGTAAAAGAGCGTCAGGGGAGCTCGGAAATTTTCTTCCAACTGGCTGAGCAAATGAATGGCGCGTTTGCCATCGAGGGTTCTTCCCTTGTCTTCTTCGTGGCTCGGCAGTTGGTATTCGATCTCGTCGATATCACTGTCGGTGAAGCGGGAGTTGCGGCGGCTCTGGGCAAGGTGTTCCCGGTACAAGGTTGTAAACAGCCAGGTCTTTGCCTTGCTCCGGTCCTTGAGTTGGTGGCCTTTTTGGGCCCAGATACAGAACGTTTGCTGAACGAGGTCCGCCGCACCATCCGGATTCTTTGCCAGAGAGTAGGCAAAGCGGTAGAGCGCTTGGTAATGCGTATCAACTAATTGTTCAAATTCGGCCATGTTGTGGACATAGGATTCATCAACCCGGTGGTTTATTCCCAATAAATTATTCTCGCGTCATGCGTGGTGGTCACGACGGGTCTTTAATCAGGGCGCGAATCGATTGAACGGGCACGCAACTGCGGATCACCATTTGCATTGGCCCCTTGGTGTCTTCTTTCTTTTTTGGTGGGTAATAAATGGTTCGGGTGCTGGCAACCATGCCCACGACATTACCTGTGGAGTCGAGGACCGGGCCACCGCTGGAGCCTTTGGCAAATTCGGCAGTCACGGCCATGCGCAGGGGTTTGTTTTTTTTCCGGCTCGGCATCAGGTAGTAGCGGGAAACCTGCCCCGCGGTGTAGGTGTAAAAATTGGAATCGGGGTGGGCGATGATGTGGATATCATTCCCCACCTCGGCATCCGGGCCCACAGGCAAGGGTTTGAAGTCTTTGCCTTCCACTCTGAAGATGGCGACATCGCTGGCTTTGTCAGCTGCGACGATCTCGGTGATGGGGGCGAAGCGGCCGTCCCGGGTGCGAATGCCGAAGCCGGCAACCGACTTCCCTTCGAAAACGTGGTAGTTGGTAACCATCAGGCCGTCCTCGCTGAGGACCCAACCGGTGGCGGCTCCGGATCCATGCCATTTGGTGCACTTCGAACATTTATAAACAGAGGCAACGGCAACCACGCTGTCGGCGCAATGGGTGTAGAGATTGTGCGGCTTGGTATTGGCGGGTTTGGGCAGTTTGAAGCTGCAGCTCTTACGGTCCAGTTGTTTGGCCAGTTCTTCCCCACTGGTGGTTTTTTTTGCATCGACGAGTTCACCTACTTTTTTGGCAAGTTCTTGTCGGATTTGCATATCGTCCACTGCCGGGACTGCCAGGCAGATGCCTATGGAGGATGCCAGGGCGCAGGTGAGGGCGCCTGCCCGGCTCATGCGTGTAAAAAATCGAGGTGTATCATTCATGCTGTGCTATCCCATGCCGTCTCGTCGTTGGGATGTAAATCATATTGTGATGCTGTTAGTGGATTCCTTGATGGATACGTCGTTCTGATGATGTTCGAAGGGGGGGTTGCCAAGTTCCGATGGATGCAGTACACAGTTGGTGGAGTCCATCGTCTATCCTTCTATGCCCGCTAAAAAGAAAGCATCCAAACATCCGCTTACAGGAAAAGCACTGGTGAAGGAAGTGTGCCGCAGAATACGTGTGGCTCGCAGCTATTGGGATGCTCACAACAACCGAGCATGCCGTGGGGAGCGAGAAAAAGCCCTCGCCTTGTATGAATCCTTGAGCCAAGAGCAGCGGGAGCAAGTTCCTCAGACGCTGCGGGTCTGGTTGCGCTATCGCAGCGAAAAATATTTTGGTGAACACCGGACCAAGCCGGGAACCCAGCGGAGGCGGAAAAAGAAAAACGGGGGAGGTTCACCACCGGGGGGGCGGGCCGGCGAGTGAACGGCCTCGGGTGGCGTTTTTTGATTGTTATTGCCGACTGCTGCGTTTGGATAGCGGACATGAAACGGTGGAAGTTGGCAAGCGTAGTGATGTTCGGACTGATGAGCTTGGGCGTGTCCGAATGGACTCGGGCAAAAGAACAAGAAGTGCGAACATGGACGTCGACCAAAGGCTCGACGCTTGACGGCACCTTTGTCCGCTTGGTGAAGGATCAGGTCGAGATCCAACCCGAGATCGGCAAACGCTTGAAGGTGGATCTGAAACGCTTATCTCCCAAAGACAGGCAGCACGCATTGGAGGCTCATTTTCAAACGGTGCACAGTGTGTTGGCGTACCGTGGTGCCAGAGTGGGAGGGGGACACTGGCAGGATGCACGGGTAACCGGTGATCGGCCGATGGCGATGTTTTCACTCGTCTCCGGATTCTCACTGGAGAGCAAACAGGCGCGGGCCCCACGTGGAGAAGCCGGCTTTTCCGCCGCTGATTGGCATGAAGAACTGGAGAAACTGGTGGATGCCGAACGTGACAAACCGGCTCAATGTTATCTCATGTTCGATCCGGTAGGCTTGTATAAGGCGGATGCCAAAGCGATGGCAGAGATTAATCATCAGATCAACAAGCACGAAATGTGGGCGAGAAAAGAAGGGGTGGACTTGATCATGATCGATCCGATTCGCCCCAATAAAGAGGTCAAGTATTACGAGAAAGGGATAAAAAAATCACGGGTTGGCGGCTTTACCGTGGAGGTGCCGGAAACCATTGAACATGTTCGGACGGTTGAAGATTGTCAGAAGTTGATGGACGAGTGGATCAAGAAGCATGAACGGCGGTGGAAGATGGTGCCCCTTCAGGCAATTCACCAAAAAGCGAGTCAACGAGCAGAGCTGCTCCCTTGTTTTGCTGGGCGCAATCAAGAGCTTCCCGACCAACTCTTGGATGCTGTTTTGTTTGCGAAGGTATTCAAGTTGCCGCCGCCGCTACAAGAATACAAAGCCTTCCAATCAAAAGGGAAACAGACGACCTCTGCAGACCCATTGCTTCAGCTGAGCGATGACCAGTTGTCCGCATTGAGCCGTATCATTGACGATGAGGTCAACGGCCCATGATCAGGGGAGAGGTTCGTGAAGGTAGGATGGAGAGGTCAAGCGCTGGCGAATCGGGCTGCCCCCCGCAGGCTCCGGGAGCCTGCGGGACCAGATGATGCTTTTTAAACAAACTCCGCCGGAGGCTTGAAGCCATCGCGGTATTCACGTTTGAGTAAGCGCTTGTTCGGTGCGTCGTCTTTGAAACGGCACGCCTTGGAGTCCCAGACGAGTTCCCGGTTCGGGTAGCGGGTTGCCTTGGTGGCAAGCAGTCCGGCTTCGGTGACGCCGGTTCCGATTTCAAGACGTCCGAGGAGTTCATTTTTGGCGCCGAAGCAGTTGTCGACCCACTCGTTCCAGTGCTTGCGTGGTGCAACCTTTGGCATCGGGAAGTCTTTGACGCGTTTGCCATTCTGGAAGATTTGGAGGTCGCCATTGGCTCCGAGAACCAAGGTGCCGTTTTCGCAGACAAAGATGGTGCGGTTGGTTCCAAATCGTGACCCTAACGGGATGCCGGTTTCGGCATTCGACGGGTGGATGTCGTTGTCGTTGTAATGGATGATGAAGTGGTCACCCTTGGTGAAGGCCGTTTTGTTATAGGTGATCCTGGACTGGTTGTATGCCGAGTGGCCGATAGCCGTCGCTGGTTTGGGGGTGTCGGTTTGGACCGCAATCGGGCCTTCCAGGTCGAGTGCCAGATAGATGACATCGAGGAGGTGACAGCACCAGTCGGTCAATTGGCCTCCGCCAAACTCCCAGTAGGTCCGCCATTTTTTGTCGGCCAGGATGTTGTTGAATGGGACGTCGCCGGTGTAGCAGTGTTTCCAGAGATCCCATTTGATGTGAGACGGCACGGGCTGTCCGTCAGGGTATTTCTCCAGCCATGGTCCGTTGAAGTAGGTGTTTTTAGCAACTTTTCCAGTCCATGCCCATGCGGAAGTAACTTTGCCGAGAGCTCCTGAGCGGATGATGGCGATGGCTTGGTTACGCCCTGCTTTTTCAGACCGCTGGTTACCCATCTGGGTTGCCAGTCCGGGTTTGGCCGCGATGGCTTTTCTGAGCATGCGGACTTCGTCGAGCTGGTGAACGACGGGTTTTTGCAGGTAGAGGTGTTTATCCTGGGCGAGGGCGTGCAGTGCCATCACCGCGTGGGTGTGATCCGGAGTACAGACGAGGACGGCGTCGTAATCATCCATGTCTTTTTCGTAGGCTACCCGGCAATCGTTGTAGGTTTTAGCCTTGGGGAAGCCTTTGGCAACTTTGTCGAGGGTGCGTTGATTGACATCGCAGAGTCCGGCAATTTCCACCTTCGGGTGTTTGACCAAGGCATTGCGGTCCATGCCGCCGATGCCTCCGACACCGACCTGTAGGATGCGCAGTTTGCTGTTTTTGTTTGCCGAGGCTCCGAGTGAAGGAGTTAAACCACTGGCTGCTGCCAGTCCCATTGTGGCGAGAAATTTCCGCCTGTGTACATTGCGATCCATAGTAGTAAGGATACGTCACCCGGAGTGGTATTTTTCTTTCACTTTTACGCCAGAACTTATCATTTTTCGTCTTTAGGTGCTTTGTCTTCCTTTGCGTTGGTCCGACCTCTGCCAGTTGGTGCTGACGACCATTCTTTTTCTGACAGCATGCCGTCGTTGTTTTGATCGATGAGATCGAAGCGTCGCGGAGGGCCGGTAAATTCTTTGCGTGAAACTGAACCATCGTTGTTGCTGTCCATGCTGGCGATACGATGGCCGGGGCCTTGAGGGCTTGAGTTTCCTTGTCTGCGGCCGGGGCGTTTTCTTACAGGTTCGGCTTTGGGGTCATAATCCGGGTTTATTTGTGGAAGCTGTGCTTTGATGCGACTGAGGTATTGTTGCATACGTTGCTGTAACTCCCGGGCTTTGTCAGGGTGGCTTGTAGAGAGGTCGGATTGTTCGCCGATGTCTTTGCCCAAATGGTAAATGCTGATTTGTCCCGATTCGGTCGATTTGCCTGTTGCGTCCGCTTCGTAGTATTTGATGATTTTGAAATCGCCCAGGATCATGGCGGATTGAGGTGATTGGGACGGGCCTCGACCGTAGTGCGGGAAGTGAAAGATCAATTCCTGATGCTTTCGCTGAAAGCTGGAGCGATCTGCCTGGCCAAAGAGCAAGGGGGTCAGGCTGGTGCCTTCGATTCCTTCGGGCAGAGTGGAAGTCAGTCCTGCCAGTTGGCAAATGGTTGGGAACAAGTCGTAGCCGATCACATTGGCGTTGCAAAAGCTATTGGCTTTGATGTTGGGTCCTTGGATGATCATGGGTGAGCGGATGCCTCCTTCCAGCAGGGAGCCTTTGCCTCCGGCCAATGGAGTGGGGGTTCCCCGGTGCTGACCTTTGCCGCTGCCTCCATTGTCCGACATAAAAATGACATAGGTGTGCTGGCGGATGCCGAGTTTATTTAAGGCATCGAGGATCATGCCGACCCCGGTATCGAAATCTTTGGTCATCGCAGCGAACAAGGGGTCCGAGTGATATTGTCCTTTTTCTTTTTTTTCGAATTCGGCGATGCTTGAGGGTAGCGCCTTGCTTTCGGAATGCACGGCGTAGTGGGCCAGATGAAGATAGAAGGGGCGTTTGGCTGCCGCCTGTTTTTCCATAAATTGGGTCGCCCGCTCCGTGATGCCAAAAATGTCCTTTGGGTTGGGGGCCTCGTTGTTAGCGGGGCCCTGATTGCCGGTTGCTCCATCGTGAACGGTAAAGCCATGTTGCCCCGGCCCTCCTCCGTTCAGGTGCCATTTGCCAAAATGGGCGGACACATAACCTCTGGTTTGGAGAACTTCAGCGATGGTCTGCTCCTGTTCGCTGAACTCGCTGACATGGTTGGGTTGGATGAGCTTCTGCCATGGTTGAGCAGCCCTGTTGCCCCGTCCCGGCGTTGTCATATGCAGTTGTGCGGGTGATTTACCGGTGATCAAAGATGCCCGGCTGGGAGTGCACATGGGGGCTGGTGCATAGGCGTGTGAGAAACGCATGCCCTCGGCTGCCAGTTTTTCCAAGTGGGGTGTCTGGTAGTAGTCGCTTTTGGATGCCTGGATGGCCGGGTGAGCCATGAAGGATGTGCCATTCCAGGCCATGTCGTCTGCCAGGATAAAAACAAAGTTGGGTTTTTCCGTTTGCTGATCACTCGCTTGAGTGACCGGCAGCCAACTCATCGCCATGAGTAAGCAGCTTGTAAGTGTCAGGGTGTGAAATGGGTTCATTGTGAGGATCTCCTTCCGGTAGGTGGGCCTGTTGG
Organism: Oceaniferula marina; assembly: GCF_013391475.1. Classification (NCBI taxonomy): domain Bacteria; kingdom Pseudomonadati; phylum Verrucomicrobiota; class Verrucomicrobiia; order Verrucomicrobiales; family Verrucomicrobiaceae; genus Oceaniferula; species Oceaniferula marina. The sequence goes on from NZ_JACBAZ010000002.1 coordinate 593,356, forward strand.
GGCTTCGCTCGGGCTGATGAAACCATCCCCGTCGAGGTCAAAATGACCGAAGCGGTTGCGGGGACCGTCAAATTCATCCGGTGAGACCTTGCCGTCGCTATTCTTATCCAGGCGGCGAATAAAGTCGGCACCTGAGCGAGCCGGTGCTTGTTTCGGGCGGCTCGTTCTTTTTTCGAGTGCGGGGCCGCTTGTCTCCACTTCAGCTGCGCCGCCGCGGACACACAGGACGTGATTGTTGATGCGGATGACGTCACCCTGGGGGCCTCGACCTTTGGGGAATTCTGCGGGGTCGCCAGATTTGGGGTCGCTTCGCTGACTGCCTGCACCGTGGACATCCATGAGCTCGTATGCGCCTTGCCGGTTTTTCATCCAGCCAAGCGATTCGCCAAAGGCAATGTAGTCGGCGGTATTCGCTCTGCGTGGACTGATGTGACTTGAACCGGACCAGAGAAAGGGATAATTCGCTTTGCCTCCTTCGTCTTTGATCACACTGAGTTGGAATAGTGGATGAATCGCTGGTGATTTACTGGTTTTTGGGGATCGGGTGTAATCCACGATGCTTTGAAGTTCCTTGATGTTAGGAAGTCGCCAATCCGTTTTTCCTGCATAGGTTAGATTTTCAGACCATGCCAGTGCTTCTTGCCAATTCAGTTTACCGTCCTTGTTTCTTCCTGCTTTCAGTGCTCCGCTGTCGACGGCCATCCAGGTCAAGCCGCTTGCCTTGTCGGTGATCGTGCCGTCTTTATTATCGATGAATTTATTTTGGCCATAGGCTGGGTTGCCGCGCACCAGGAGAAAGCTGTAGCGGGCGACGCCTCGTCTTGATCGGTCGGCGGGGTATCCTTTGATGCGGCCATCGGCAAAGTTCACTCCGAACATAGTTCGTGCACCACGCATGGTGGTGCTGACATACAAGGTTTGGGTTCCGTATTGGGAGTCGATGATCCGTTCGCCCTTGGCGGGGGTTCCATATTGGAAATCGAATACCTCGGCATTGATAAAGGGTTTCAAGTGTTGGGTGTCACGGCCCATCGGGTCCGGGTCGGTTCCGGAAAATAAAATCAGTGAATACAGCTCCTTGATGGTGGGGATTCTCCAGTCGCTGTGGCCACCGGTGCGGCATTGCCTGGCGGCGTCGGCCGCTTCTTTGAGGCTTAACTTTTTTCCGGGGGATTGGATCCACATCAAACCGGTGACAAGATCGGAAACCGTTCCGTCCCCGTTGTCGCGATAGCTTGGCTGATTGCCCCGGTAACTGGCATCCTGGCCGAAATAATCATCGCCTGACTGAGGGGCACGGATTTCTTTTTGATCATCATAAAACCGGATTTGTCCGGTATCCACGATGGGGTAACTGAGTTTTTCTGCAGTTGCCGCCCCTGAAAGCAAGGCTGTGAGACAGGCCATGATGGTTCGTGTTCTCATTCTTACCATACAGGAACTAACGAGATCTCGATCAAAAAGTTGCGCTTAAAATGATTCAGAGGCTGGGTTGTATTCTACGGTGGAAATGACAGCAGGCGGTAAAAACTGCGTCCGCCGGGCGGCACGGCAGCGTCCGTCCATGTGGAGGTGGTGGATTCTGCGGTGAATGTGTGGATGTCTTGCCAGGAATCGTTTGGGGTCAGGGTGCTGGAGCGCTGCAGGGTGTAGCTGACTTCCGGGATGAGGCGGGTGAAATTCAGCTTGGCTTCACTTGGTGAAGAGGTTGAGTGGCTGACCTCGACGGTGCTTTGGGGGTCGCCTCGTAGCTGCCAGGCAAGTGAGAAATTGGAGCTGCCGGAACTGCTGGAGACCCGCAGGCTGTAGTTTGTGTTCGGCGCTAGCTGTGTGTTCCAGAGGTGTTCAACGTTGTCTAGGGAGCTGTCGCTGGTCTGGATGACGGTGTCAGACTCATCGAGTAATTCGAGCCGGAGGTTGTCGAGGGTCTGGTGGCTATAGCTTTGGAATAGCGGACTGTAGCTGACATCGCATTGCCAGATGAGGGCGGCCGAAAGGGAAAACTGTCTGGCATACCCAGGCGTGGTGAAGCGGTAGGTTCGCGACCGGGTGGTGCGCACGCTGCTGCGGGACCAGCCCCGGGATGAGACGCTCCCCGGAGAGGACTCCTGCATTTCAAGGATCCGGTAGCTATGGAAGATATTGAGCTCTCCGGCTCCAAAGGTGGAATCAAGCGGTTGGCTGCTTGTCTGGCTCCACCCGGGAAATGGGTGTTTGCACGCTCCGGCCAGCAGGCAGGCTTTGATGGTATCCTGGTGGCTGGCATCGGTATTGCCGGACGAGGATCCGAGGGCGTGTAAGATGGTCGCTGCGGATGCCACAGATCCGGTGGCCCAGCTTGTAGCCGTTTCAGGGGAGACGATATCCGGCTTTTGTCTTCCAGCTCCCGGATAATTGGCGGCTGTCAATCCATGCGAGTGGCCGCCATCGCTGCGTCCAACGGCTATCGCATGATACGCGCTGCCAAAGATCGGGGGGATGGCGGCGTTGCTGCCATTGTTCAGTCCGACGACATGCACACCACCGGATGATTGGGAGTAGAAATCGAAGCGGGCGATGATTTCGTTGAACAGCGCTTCCTGCTCAGGGTCGGCCGTTCCGATGTAGGCGTGACAGGTGACCGCGGCGGTGCTGCTTCCCACCGTGCCGTTGAGATTGAGGAACTGGTTGATGAAGTCATCCGTGCTGCGGATACCGACGGGATGGGTGCTGCCGGCATTGCTCAACAGGCTGGTGCCGCGACCAAAAAAATTGCGGGCCACGGTGGTGGCGTGACTGGAAACTCCGTTGTCTGTATCGCTGATATTGGTGATGTTGATGTCGCTGAGAGCCGCGTTGTTGAGGTCCGGCATGTAACGGGTGCTGCCCGAGGCGTAAGCTTCCACCATTTCAAGTTGGACACTGCTGCCATCGGGCACCTTGGAGCCCGCGTAGATACCGAGTAGGTCCCAGCCGATCTCGCTCCGCCAATCGGCGCGGGTCGTCATCAGCTGCAAAAGACTGCAACCAGTGATCAGAGTAAAAATGCGGAGCCAAGCAGGCATGCCGGAGTATAATCGAAATCCTGTCAGGCGTCGAATAATTCGCGAATCGATAAAAATGGCTGTAAAAACATGGCAAATTATGCTCAAACCCCCGCGCGGTGCAGTCCTAAGTGGCTGGAAACCGGTAACTTTCAACTGACCAATCCCAAAAATCATGAACGTTTCTCTCAACTGGCTTAAAGATCACCTGGACCTTGCGGATTTTTCTCTCCAGCAAATTGACGATTTGTTGACCTTTGCCGGGGTTGAGGTCGAGGGAATCGAACAAAAGGGAGTGCCGTCCGACCGTATTGTGGTGGCCCAAGTCAAATCAGCCGAACAGCACCCGAATGCCGACCGATTGAAAGTCTGTATGGTGGATGCCGGTGAAGGCGAATTGCGTCAGATCGTTTGTGGTGCCCAGAATTACAAGGTCGGTGACAAGGTGCCATGTGCCTTGCCTGGATCGGATCTTGGTGGTGGCTTTGTGATTAAAGAGGGTAAGTTGCGCGGAGTGGAATCCAAGGGCATGCTTTGCGCCGCGGGTGAAATCGGCCTGACGGACGTAGAGGACGGCTTGATGATTTTGCCCGAGGATGCCGAGATCGGCGTTCCGCTGCAGCAGATGTTTGATACCGACACCATCATCGAGGTGGAAGTCACCCCGAATCGCCCGGACTTGTTGTCCCACACCGGGATGGCACGCGAACTGGCTGCCCTCGCTGGGATTGAGCGGACCTTGCCGGATAGGGGCGAGTTGGCCGAAACGGTAAGCTGTGAGGAAGTGGTTCGCATTTCGGCTCCTGATGCCTGTCCGTATTACACCGCCGTCAAGATTTCCGGAGTCAGCGTGAAAGAGTCCCCGGCGTGGTTGAAGACCAAGCTGGAAGCGATTGGTTTGCGCCCGATCAATAATGTGGTGGATGTCACCAACTACGTGTTGCATGAGCTTGGGCACCCATTGCACGCATTTGATGGTTCCAAGGTGAGTGTGCCACTCGATATCCGGATGGCTGGGGAGGGGGAGACATTCAAGGCGCTCGATGAGGAGACCTACACCTTGAAAAATGAGGATGTGGTGATTTCCGACGGATCCGGAACGGTGCTTGCCTTGGGCGGCATCATGGGCGGCTACGACAGCGGCGTGACCGAATCCACGACGGACGTGATTCTGGAATCCGCTTATTTCACACCGTCAGGGATTCGTAGAACGTCGCGTCGTCTGGCCCTTAGCTCAGATTCTTCTTATCGCTTTGAGCGGGGAAGCGATCCTCAGGCAGCTCTGAAGGCTTCAGCGTTCGCCGCGAAACTGATTACCGAGATTGCCGGTGGAACCATTGAACATGAAACCTGTGTCGCCGGTGAGGCTCCGGTGTTGACCTCCAAGGTGGAGCTCGATGCCGCTAAGCTCGATCAGCTCATGGGGGGCTCCATCTCTCTTGAGGGGGCCGAAGACATCCTCGTTCGTCTTGGACTGAGCAAGGCGGATTGTGGTGCTTGGCAAATCCCCAGCTTCCGTCTGGATTTGAGCCGTCACATTGATTTGGTTGAGGAAATTGCCAGGGTGCATGGACTTGACCGGGTGCCTTCACGTTTTACCGGGACTTACGTGCATGCCAGCGAAGTGGATGCCGCATATGATTACCAGATGGAGTTACGCCGTAAGTTGGCTGCGCTCGGGTTCCATGAAACTCAGACGATCAAGCTGATTGCCGACCATTCCACGGATTCGACGGTAGCCCAGATGGATAGCGCCTTGCCGCTGCGTCCGCTTCAGGATGGAGATGTGATTCGGGTGGCTTTGCCATTGAGCGAGGATCACGCCGTGATGCGCCCATCGCTGACACCAGGTTTGGTGGCAACGGCCGCGCGGAACATCCGCCAAGGAGTGAAATCGTTGCTCTATTTTGAAATTGGCCGCCAGTTCCGGAACGCGGGAGGCGGGAAAGCAAAGGATTTGGAGGCTGACTCGCTTGCTTTGTTGCTCGGAGGTGATGCCCGCCCTGCTTCCTGGTCACATCAACCGGATACCTTGGACGCATTCGATCTGAAGGCCGTTGTCTGCGCTTTGTTGCCGGGTCACGAAATCCAACTTAACCCGCGTAAGCGCGAAGGTTTTATTCTTGCTGCCGATATCCTTTGCGAGGGCAAGCCGATTGGCGCTTTTGCCCAGTTGACGCCTGCGAAGTGCCGTGATCTGGGGAGTGGCAAGCCGATCTACCTTGCCGAGCTCGATGTTAAAAAATGTCAGCAACTGAGCTGCGGAACCGCACAGGTGGATGATTTGCCCCAGTTCCCTGGTTCGAGTCGCGATGCCGCGATGGAGGCTCCGGTGACGCTGGCCAATGCCGAGATTGAAAAAGCGATCAAGAAGCATAATGAAATGCTGCTCGCATCGTATGCCTGTTTCGATGTTTTCACCGATCCGAGTGGTGAGAAGCTCGCAGCAGATAAAAAATCCATTGCCTACAGCTTCCATTATCGCTCACCTGAGCGCACGATGAAGTCCAAAGAGGTGGATACCGCACACCAGAAATTGCTCGACCATTTGGCAAAAGCCCTGCCCGTTAGCTTCCGATAGGTGAGTTCGGATTGCGAATAAAGTATATTTTTTATAAAAAATGGCCAATAGTGCCAGAATATACGCGTTGAATTGTGTCGTAAATGCGTTGTTTTTCGTGCTTTGAGGCCAAAATGGGCCGCGAAAGGCTATTTTTTACAGAAAAAGTCTTGCCATTATAAAAAAGGTGTCTAATCTGAATTTCAACGAGAGGGACATCCCCAAAGGTTCCAATCGTTTGCGAGGGTTTCCTCATCATCCCTTCCCAACCCATGATGAGTGAGGTCTCGCAAATCCCCTTTTGACAGACACCCACCCACTCCCCAACTATTCCCCCAAACACCCCCCCCTAAAAACGCTCCGCTCTTCTATCCCCTCCGAAGAAGCGGAGCTTTTTTTGTCTCTTTCTTCAGGAAATCAGGAAGCGGGATGGCTTATACCATTCTCCCGGCAGCCCCACCACTCAAATGGTATTATACCATTCTCCCAGTTAAATTGGCAGAATGGTTTGCGTTTAGGATGATGAGTCAGTCAGCAAGCTGAATGACAAGGGGGGCACTGAATCTTTTAGATTTTACCGTTGTTGCGCGTCGGTTGCATAGCCCGCTATGCGCCTTCCTTGCGCCTAGTTAAAATCGAAAACCTTCAGTGCCATTCAGCCAATTTAACCACTCAAATGGTATTACTTCTGCTCTGAGCATGTTGGGCAGGTGCCGAAGAACTCAAGTTCGTGGTAGAGGTTTTTGTAGCCGGTGGTGAACTGGATTTCTTTTTCGAGTTCGTGAACAGGACAGGGGGCGTTGATGGGTTCGATCGAACCGCACTCGGTGCAAATCAGGTAGTCGCGGTGCTGATTGGGTAGAAGCAGGGCGAAATAAGCGGCTCGTTCATGGAGTCCGAGTCGACGGAGGATGCCCTTGTCGGCCAGCCGTTGGAGGAGGCGGAATACGGTGGCCTTATCACATTGGTTGGCGAGGCGGGGTGACTCGGTGAGTTCGGCGAGGGTCATCGGCCGATCACTTTCGAGCAAGGTGCGGAGAAGTTCTTCGAGGGCCTTGGTTCTGCGCAGCCCTTCGGAACGGCAGTGGTCGATGAGTTGATTGAGATTGTTGGGCATATCGGGGCAGAAAAAAATGTGGAGGATCAGAGCAGGCCGGGTTGGTCGGTTTCCGGAATGGCTCCTAGCTTTTGGTAAGCGGCGGGTAGGGCGACGCGACCGCGGGGTGTGCGCTTCAAGAACCCTTGCATGATGAGGAAGGGTTCGTGAACCTCTTCGAGTGTGGATGCGTCCTCTCCGAGGGCGACAGCCAGATTGGATAGCCCGACCGGGCCACCACGGAATTTGTAAATCACGGACTCGAGAATGCGTTTGTCCATCTCATCGAGCCCATCGTTATCGATCTCGATCATGGTCAGGGCGGCGTGGGCGGTTTGGGCCGTGATGACGCCATCGGCTTTGACCTGGGCGTAGTCGCGGGTCCAGCGAAGCAGGTTGTTGGCGATACGGGGAGTGCCGCGCGAGCGGTCGGCAATTTCATCGGCCCCGTCGTCCTGGATGTCCACTTTGAGGAGTTGGGCGGAGCGTTTGATGATGGTGGCCAGCTCTTTTTGGCTGTAGTAGTCGAGTCGGTTGACCAAGCCGAAGCGTGAGCGGAGTGGTGAGGTTAGCATACCCGCCCGGGTGGTGGCGCCTACGAGGGTGAATTTGGGTAAATTGAGCTGAATGGTTCGGGCGGCGGGTCCGGAATCGATGATGATATCGAGCCGGTAGTCCTCCATAGCGGGGTAGAGGTATTCCTCGATCGCCGGGTGGAGGCGGTGGATTTCATCGATGAAGAGAATATCACCTTTTTGGATATTGGTCAGGATGCCTGCCAGGTCGCCGGCTTTTTCGATTTGCGGGCCGGAGGTGGTGTGTAGATTGGTTCCGGTCGCGTTGGAAATAATGTTGGCCAGGGTGGTTTTTCCGAGCCCGGGAGGGCCGGAAAGTAGGATGTGTTCGAGCACATCGTCCCGCATGGCGGCGGCCTTGACCATGAGCATCAAGCGATCGGTGACCTTTTCCTGACCGTGGAATTCCTCAAAACCTGGCGGGCGCAAGGAGAGTTCAAAGCTTTTGTCCGGTTCGTTGTTTGTTTGCTGGTAAAAGGATTCGGACATGCGTGTTGGCAGGAGCGTGGTTGTAAAAAGGTGGGAGTGTCTGGTGTGGTAATGCGCGGCTAGCGGATCAAATCCTCCTCGTAATAGACCTTGAACCCGGCCCTTGCCAGAACAGAGGCTCCAAATTGGGTGTCTTCCAGGTGCATGGCCATCAGTGAGGCTCCCTTGGGATGAGGCATCAAGGAGTAGGCGAAATCAAGGTTTGTTTCTGCCGATCGCAGAACGTCGAGCACCTGGGCCAGATCCCGGCCGGCTTCCTTGAGCTCGATCACGACCAGCTCGGAGGTGGTGTGCGGGATGCCTTTTTCGCGGAAAATCGTGATTGTGGCATCGGAATCGGACACCACGATCCGCGCCATAGCTGCATCACGGGAGTCCTGGACACTCAGCCCGATGACTTCGATGTTGGCCGATCTCAACAAGCGAACCAAGCTGCTCAGCGCTCCGGCGCGATTTTTGAGCATGACTGAGAACTGGATGGGATGTGTTCCTTCGGGTTTGATCTCGATGTTGGGCATATGACTCGGGGGATTGAATCATGGATTCCGGTTGATGGTAACCCGAAAATCGAAAATTTAGGCCGGGGTGGAACGGTAATCCGGGGTCGGGGCAGGGCGAATACATTAGAGCTAACAGCCTGCGGCGCTGACATGATTTACAGGGTTGAAGAGGATATACAGGATTTTTTTAGAAGGTAGCGATAGGGTTTGGGCAACCTTGATCTTTGAGAATTAAAAGTCCTGGCCTTCCTGTCAGCGCCGCAGGCATCACTGAGAGCATCTCCCTCATGTAGGAGCCCTGGGGGTCGGGGGGCATTGGTGAGCAGATAAAATTAGGGTTGCGGGGAGAAGGGATTAGGTTAGTTTGACGGCACCCTACGATGATGAAAAATGCTATTGTTTATGCCGCTTGGCGCAGCGTGCTTGTGGCGCTGTGTGCGTTGATCTTTACCTGTGTGCCTGTTACCGCGGAGTTTCGAACCTTGGTGAACAAGGAAGGAAAAAAGATACGGACCGAATTGATTTCGAAACAGGATGGCAAGGTGACCTTTCGTTTGCGCTCCGGAGCGAGAAAGACCTATACGGTGGATATTTCCAGCTTGAGTAAGGCGGACCAGGAGTTTTTGCAAGATTGGCAGCCTGATGGAGGAGGTGAAGTCGGGGGAGATGATGCAGGAGATGACGACTCCGGAGCGGATGATGTGGATGATGGTGTGAGCGATGGCCCCAAATCGCTGTATCCGAAAACCAAGCAGGAGATTCGTTCGACGGTTCGTGAAATTCTTAAGACCAAAGATCGTAGTGGCGAGTTCAGGGAGGAGCAAAAGGCGACCAATATGCTGAATGTTTACCGCTATTTGTGTGGTGTTCCTCACAAGGTGAAGATGGACTCCAAGTTAAATGGTCATTGTGAAGAGGCCGCGATGGCCTGTTTGAAAAAAGGAGGCTTGTCTCACGATCTCGGGCATTACACGAACAAGTGTAATTTATCGTCGATGGGTGATGTTGAAGCCTCGGTGGCGCAATACATCAATGATGCGGGGGCGAATAACCGCGAACGGCGCGGTCATCGTCGGTGGTGTTTGAATCCGCCAATGGACAAGACGGGGTTTGGCAGCGGAGGTAGCCAGTATTCCGCAATGTGGGCCATGGATGGAGCGGGGGACGGATCCCGGGTGAAGACCTGGTCGTATCCCGGAGCAGGCTATTTTCCGAAAGAGTATATGCATGGAACCGCCTGGTCATTTTACATGAAGGGCAAGGTTCCTCCGAAAGACAAAATTGAGATCAGCATTTTCAAATTGCGGAAGAGTCCGGAGAAAAAAATATCATCCAACGCCGAGGTTGAGGGTAGGGATATTGGGGTGAAGTATGTGTTTGCCTATGGCAATACCATCAACTTTGAACCCAAGGACTTTGAGGCTGGAGACCGTGGTGTCTATTGGGTGAGGATCACGGGTGGAGGCTTGCGTGAGGGATACGTGGTGGAGTTCTTTTAAGGGCACACCTCAAACCATTCTCCCGGTTATTTTATCGGAATGGACAAAGAGTTAAGAGCTAGATCTGGAAGCTGGTCAGCGTAGCTGATGGGAATGAAAAGCGGCATTTCTTTGGCTGGATTTCGGCGTTTTTCCTCAGTCATGGTGCCCGCACCAGTCCTTCGTCATTCCTTGATAAAAAACAAAATCAGCTCGAAAATACTACCAGTTACTTTTCCTCATTGGTATTAAGTCGGAATCTCTCGTATCGGTACCAGTCTGAAGAAATCAGATGGCCAAGCCGTATGGTCTATCCGTTGGTCAATGAGTGTGGAAAGTTGGAGCATCTGTATACTGAGGTTGTGCGTGATGTGATGTAGAAATTGCGTTGGGATTGGGAGAGGAAAATGAGAAGAGGAGAATGAATCTGCGTGAGCGATCATGCGAATGCATATTGCGATCTTCTTCACTTGATCTCGATGATTCTCTGTGTTTGAATGCAGTATGAATGCAAGCGATTTGGCGTATGCTGCAGCACGTGGGGGGACCCCTCCGACCGGTGTGTCGGAGGAGGTAAAAGCATTATGGTTGGCTCGTTCCGGGAGATGGAATGCAGCACACGACTTATGCCAGGATGTAGATACCCCGGAAGCTGCCTGGGTGCATGCGCATTTGCACCGGGTGAAGGGTGATCTGGATAATGCCGGATACTGGTATGACCGGGCAGGAAAAACCCAGCCGGACGGTCAAGCCGGGCTGGGTGAAGAGTGGATGGAGATCACTGAGGCTTTGTTGGATCGCCAGTCCTGAGCATTACGGTTTCAGGACTTTGGCAAATGCTTTCCAGACCTCGATGGTTTCCTCGATGAGCTTTTCGTGTTCGCGGTCGCTGATTTTGCCATCTTTTTTGGCAGTGTCTTCTTTTTTCTCCAGGCTGTCGAGGTGGCGGCGTAAGGTGGCTGCCTGGCCTTTGCTGGCTGTTTTGCTATCGACGGCGAAGCGGTAGAGTTCCTCCATATGAACCTGGCGTTCATTGACCTTGGGGGTGAGGATGTCGGGGTTGACCTTGCTTTCACGGGCTTCGGCGATGCGTTTGCCGAGGGCGCGTTGTTTGGCTGCGATGGTGGCGGCGTCTTCGGCATTCAGGGTGCCGTCTTCACCTTGTAGCTCCTTGGCTTGTTCTCCGATGGCGAGCAGTTCATCGACGGCATCTCGGCCAAGTTGTTCACTGATCCGGTCTTCAACCAGGTTATGACGAATCATCGAGTAGACTTTAACGTGCCCTTGGCGCAATTCGTGGTTTTTCTGGTCGTAATATCCCGCTCCTCCGATGGTGAGGCGTTTGTGGGCTGCAATTTTATCACGGATGACGCCGAGTTCGGCCAGATCGAATCCACGGTCATGTGCTCTGGCACCTGGCTTGCCCTTGCCGCCATGGCCTTTTCCTCCTTTGTTCCCTTTACCATTACGTTGTGCTTCGGCATCGCTGATGCCGAGTGTGAAACAGGAAAGGGCGATACCGGTGGCGAGGGCGAGTGTATTGCCGTTACGAATGTTGTATGTGTTGTTTTTCATAGTTAGGTTTACTGGGTTGTGGGGATGTAAACCATCGTTTACGGCGGAAGTTGCGAAAAAAAAAGCCAGAGTGCGGGGCACAAAAAAACCGAGGTCGGTAAGACCCCGGTTACTTGAACGTGCGTTGAGCGTCTGGACGCTCGTCAGATCGGCAAGCCTTAGCCTCCGATTTCTGTTCGGCCTGACAGGACAGCGCCTTCCTCCATGCTGAGCATTTTGGTTTTGATATCGCCGTCGAGTTTGGAATTGGTTTTCAGCTCGCATCGCTCGGAAGTGATGGTGCCTTTGACTTTACCGAAAAGTTTGACTTCCCCCGCTTGGACGTCGCCGTCGACTTGGGCATTTTCACCAATGGTTACTTTGCCTTTGTCAGAAATGATTTCGCCTTCGATTTTCCCATCAATGACCATGTCATTGGTAAACTTGATAGAACCTTTGATTTCGATTCCATTCGCAAGAACATTGGTTGCATTCGCCATAACGGAGGGGACTTTGCACGACTGGCTAAGGATGGCAATCAAACAATTCAAAAATTTGCCGTGCGTGGGAACGGAGTGGCCGCGTAAATCTATTCCTCCAGTGGGATGGCGCGTGGAGGGCGTGGCGAGTAGCGGCGAGGGTAGCCGGACCGGCCGCTGCCTCGGGCTTGATTTGGGGTCTGGCGTGCCGTGTAGTTCCGGGTGGGTTGGCTCGCCTTGGTTTTGAGCAGCTCGCTGATGGTGTGGGCAGGGATGATGAAGGTTTTGATCCGGCTTCCGCGGGCGATGATGATGCCGACGGTTTGGCCGTCGAGGTTGACCACGGGACCGCCGCATTCGTTGGTGTAGTCGTCCCGTGGGTCTCCGGGCGTTTCATTGTATTGGATTTTCATGTCCGATTGGATGACACTGGGGAACCCGTGCCGGATCCGGTTGGGGGCGGCGCCCATTTGTTGCATTTCATTCAGGCGTTGGCGGGGGAAGCGACTGGGGTCGAGTTCGCTTGGGCGCGAGCCGAGGACGACCTTGGTGCTGGCTTTTTGTTTTCCCCGGAGGTAGTCGACTTGAATCCTGGTTCCCGGTTCGAGGCGCTGCAGGGTGTTGCGGATTTCGGTGGCTCCTTTGAATCGCTCTTTATCGATGGAGGTAATGATATCTCCCTGACGGAGGCCGGCTCGGGAGGCCGGGGATTGTGGCTCCACGCGGTCGAGTCTGGTGCCGAGCGAGGAACTTTTTTCGCTCATCAGGACGCCGAGAAAGGCTTTGTCTGTTTCGCGCAGACTTCGTTCTTTGACACTGACCACGCCGAGGGCGAGCAGGCCGTTGCTGGCATCCGCTGCGGCCAGAAACTCACCGATGTCAGGGGTGGCGGCATGGTTGAGAGAAAGCGGGGTGAGTTTCAGGTCGGTTTTGAGGACCGCGAGGTCATATTCCGGATAAATGCCGATGAGTTCCGTCCAGTGATATTTTTCATTGGGGGCGATGACTTTGAGGCGCTTGTGGTAGTAAGCGATTTCGCTCCACTTGGTGAGAATGATGTTTTGTTTGCTTTTCGGGTCACGGACCACGGTGCCGTATGAAATGCGCTGGTTTTTGTAGCTGAGGACAACGGTACTTTGGGAGGCCTTGCTGATGACCGGACGTGCCGCGTGGTAGAGTCGCTTGGCCTGGCCAGAGAGCGTGCGTTTTTGTTCCGCTGTCAGGCTGTCCAAGGGGTCGGGCATCTGGAGCCCTCGTTGGGCCAGAACAGGCAAGCTGAGAGTCAGGCTGAGCGAGGATAGGAAAATGAGCGTCGGGAACTTCATGGTTTTTGGGAAGTCGGGAAGTCGGGAAGTTGGGAAGTTGGGAAGTCTGGAAGTCTGGAAGTCTGGAAGTCTGGAAGTCTGGAAGTTGGGAAGTTGGGAAGTCGGGAAGTCGGGAAGTCGGGAAGTCGGGAAGTCGGGAAGTCGGGAAGTTGGGGGTTATTGGAGGTCGCCTTTGCGGCCGATGGTGACATTGCGGGTCAGGCTGTCTTCGCCACGAGTGACTCGAATTTTGACGGTGTCACCTGGTTTGAATTGGAAAATGATGGCGCTGAGCCGCCGTTGGTTGCGGATTTCGTTGCCATTGATGCTGCGGATGATGTCTCCTCCTCTCAGGCCGGCTTTGAATGCGGGGCCTCCTTTGATGACGTTGGTGATGACGACGCCGCCGTTGCGGGAGTGCGCGGTAAAGATCCCGATAACCGGGTTGTCAGGGTCGTCTAAGCTGCTGGAGCCCAGGCGGCCCCAGGTTTCGCCGCTTTTGAGTTTGTCCCAGTCTTTACGGAAGCCATCGATACCGGAGTGGTTGTTGATTTTGTGGGAATAGCCGATCGATGAATGGATCGCAATCACCCGGCCTTGAAGGTCGAACAGCGGGCCGCCACTGTCACCGCCAATCAGAGTGCAGTCGGTATTGATAAAGCCCTGACGGTCAGTGGAAATGACACGCCCAAAGCGGACGGGTGGTGTGCGAACCGGGTCATACCCGCCGGCATGGCCGAGCGCGATCACCGGATCACCGGTTTTGAGTTTGCCTGAGTGGCCGATCGGAGCGTAGGGCCACGGTCCTTTGTCTGTAATCTGAATCATGGCCGCATCCCGGGTGTAGTTGGCACCGAGAACTTTTCCTTTCGCCTGCGAGCCGTCGGGGAAGATGACCGTCATTTCCTCCGCTCCGCGGACCACATGGCCGGCGGTGAGGATCAGACCGTCTTTGCTGACAATGACGCCGCTGCCCGAGGCTCCGTTTTTGGCAGAGAAGACGGACACCGTGGCAGGCATGACCTTTTTACTGACCTGCTTGATGTTGGCTTGAAGCGATTTCAGGTCGGACAGGCTGAGAATGGGGTCGGGAGCTCCCCAGCCTGAAGCAGTCAAGCTGGCGATTGCGGTAAGGGTGATGGCAGAGAGACGGAAGCTCATGGAGAGTGGAGATGATCTTTTTTTGCGGAGGAAGAATCGCACATAATCGCAATTCCGCTACTCTTTTTTCAATGCCTGGGCTGGTCGAACTGGTTTTTTTGAGGTAGGATCGTCGTTCACCCCGCCTTTGTATTGTTACGATGGAGGTGGACCAAATACCAATCGGAAGAGACAATCACTCATCGAATTTATCAATCACCATGGCAGGCCGGAAAACAAGTGCACGATCAAAAGCCGGATCGAGGGCGGGAGCCCGCAAATCGGCGAAAAAATCGGCACGGAGGCCGGCGCGGCGTGGTGCTGCGGCGAAAAAAAAGCAGGCGCCTCGAAAGAAGCGTAGTTTTACCTACACCCTGCTTTTCTGGCCATTTCGTTTGATGGCCTATTTTACGCGGAACATGCATCCCATCGTGCGTTGGCCGTTGCGTGCTGTCGGGTCGGTGGTCTTGATGGGGGTGTTTGTGGCTGCGGTGGTGGCGGCGATTTACATGCTCCGATCGGTTCCGTATGATTTGGATAAGGTTTCCCAGATGCCTGCCCGGACTTTGGTCTATGCCCGGGATGGTAAAACTGAGCTCGGACGTTTGCATGGAGATAACCGCTATATTGTTCAATATGATCAGGTTTCTCCACATTTTTGTGAAGCCTTGATTGCCCGTGAGGATTCCAGGTTTTACCGACATTTCGGAGTGGATGTAATCGGTCTGGTGCGGGCTACGGTGGAGAACGTCAAGCGTCGGCGACTGGCACAGGGGGGATCCACCCTGAGCATTCAACTGGCGGAAAACACGTATTTTCAACCTGAGACGAGCAGGAACAAACCGACTTGGAAACTCCTCGACCAGAAATTCATGGAGATGGCTCTGGCTGTGCGGATTGAGCTGGGGTACTCGAAGGAGGAAATTCTCGAGCACTACATGAACCGGATTTTCTGGGGTCATACAATCCGTGGGGTGGAAGCCGCCTCAAGAGCCTATTTTGAAAAGCCGGCGAGTCGCCTCAGTTTGTCGGAGGCTGCGATGTTGGCGGGTATTATCCGGGGGCCAAACGCCTTCTCTCCTTTTCGCAATATTGAAAAGGCAACCCAGGAGCGGGATGTGACCCTGGGGAGGATGGTGTATAATGACTACATCACTCAGGAGGAGGCGGACCGGGCGAAGGCCGAACCTCTGCGAGTGCGACCTAAAAATAGGAGGATCGTGCTCGATACTTATGTGATGGATGCCGTGAGGCGTGAGTTGGATCGTATTCTCGAGCAAGAAAACATCGAGTCCGGAGGACTGACGGTGATTACGACTGTGGACCACACGATCCAACGGGCCGCCGAGCTTTCTCTGGACCGGAAATTAACCGCCGTTGAAAACCGGGCGGGGTACCGGCACCAGACGCGTAAGCAGTGGCTACAGAAACCGGCAGGTCGCAGGGGGACCCCGAAGTATGTGCAAGGAGCCTGCGTCGTGATCGAAAATAAAACTGGGGCCGTCATTGCCGTGGTGGGAGGGCGTAGTGCGGATGAGTCAAAATATAACCGCGCCATTCAGGCGGAACGACAGATTGGTTCGATTTTCAAACCTTTCGTGTATTTAACCGCTGTGAATAACGGGATGATGCCCCAGACCTGGATCAAGGACAGCCGGATTGTGCCAGGTGAGATCCGGGGAGCTCCGAGGTCGTGGTCTCCGGGGAACTCCGACGGCACATTCGGGTCGTATATCACAATGGAAGATGCTCTGGTGAGGTCGCGAAATACGGCATCGGTCCGGGTGGGGAATTATGCTGGAATTGAACGGGTGCAGCAGACCGCCGAGGATGTTGGGTTTATCGATGGTTTTCCGGCGACCCCTTCATCGTATCTAGGTTCTTGGGAAGCTACGCCATGGCAGGTGGCCAGCGCGTACACGGTGTTCCCGAACAATGGTGAATGGTATCGCCCTTATATTATTCAAGAGATCAGAAATTCGGATGGTGAGCGTGTCTGGCCATCCGGGAGTGATTCCGGTAAGCTGGTGGTGAGTGCAGCTCAGCGAGGTGCCTCCTGGAGTGTTGCGAAGGTGCTTCAACAGGTTGTTGAGCGAGGCACCGCCAGGGTGATTCGGAACCAGGGCTTTGCTGCACCCTGTGCCGGTAAGACGGGAACCACGGATAGTTACAAGGATGCGTGGTTTGCCGGCTACACAAGTTCACTGACCTGTGCGGTATGGGTCGGGATGGATCGTCCTCAAACGATTATTAACCGTGGTTATGGTTCCACGCTGGCGGCTCCGATCTGGACGGATGTGATGAAGACGGCCTCGCGGCTGGGTTACCCTGCGGAACAATTTGGATTGGTCCCTTTGACCTCGGCTGAGCTTTGTCGTTGGTCATCCGGGAGATCCACTGCGGGTTGTCGCAGTCAGGGGACATCGTATATGGCTTTGGTTCCCGAGGATATTGCGCCAGCACCAAATCATTACTGTGTCGTGCATCCGTTGAGAGCCCTTGCTCCGAACCGGGGGGGGAGACGGGCGGCACCCAGGGCTGTGCCCGTGGCACCCAGGGCGGTCCCGATTGACGATTGACAAGCCTCGACCCGTGCAGCTGCTCGGAGTCGTGAAAAACCAAGCGATAGATGATCATGAGCTGGAAACCTGCCAACAAACCATCACGCGTTCCGAGCTGGGTTCCCGGGCCGGTGCGCTGGGTAGTGAAGTGGGGGCTGGTCGCCGCTTTTCTGGCATTCTTGGTCGGCTTGTATTACCTCTATCTGGCCTCCAAATTTGACATCGAACGGGTGGCCCGGATGCCGGAGCGTTCAGTCATCCTCGATCGGACCGGACTGGAATTTGCTTATATCCATGGTGAACGCCGCCGATTGATTACCCGGGAGGAAATTCCGGAGGTGATGGTTCAGGCGCTCAGAGCTCGTGAGGATGTACGTTTCCCCGTGCACAGTGGGATAGATGCCAAGGGCTTGGTCCGGGCGACCTTGCGCAATATCAAAGACCGTTCCTTTACCCAGGGAGCATCCACCCTGACGATGCAGCTGGCCCGTAATAGCTATGACATGCGGGCAAAATCATTGCACCGCAAGTTGCTGGAAATGGCGCTGACCTTGAGAATCGAGCATCATTACAGCAAGGATGAGATACTGACGCATTACCTCAACCGGATTTATTTTGGTTCCGGATGCCACGGGGTGGAAGAGGCGGCGCAGACGTATTTTGGCCGACCTACCTCGGAGCTCAACACGTCCGAATGCGCCATGTTGGTTGGTATCATCCGGGGTCCTCATGTGTTTTCGCCCTTCAGGAATTGGGACGGGGCCCTGGCCCAGCGCGATGAGGTGTTCGAGCGGATGCTTGTTTGTGGTTTTTTGACGGAGCAGGAGATCGAAGCGGCCAAAGCAGAAAAAATCCGCTTGGTTCCTGAGAAGGATCGGGGCCGGGGGAGCTCGTATGTGAAGGAAAGCATCCGTCGTCATTTGCAAGTTCTGTTGGAGAAACATGACATTCGGGATGGAGGGCTGCGTATTCATACAAGTCTGGATGCCAAAACCCAGTGGAAGTATGATGCTCTGCTCAGTCGACCGATTTCTGGATTGGAGAAGGATGAGGTAGGCGATTTGCAGGCGGCTGTGGTGAAAATGGATGCGGAGACCGGAGGGGTGATGGCGATGTGTGGTGGCCGTTCATACTACCATTCTGCCTACAATCGGGCTTATCGCGCGAAGCGGGATCTGGGACCGGCCTATGAGCCGTTTCTTTCGGCCATTGCCCATGAACGAGGTAAGGTGGTGATTCCCGGGCAGGCAGTTCAAACCGGACGTCAGCTCGGAGTGCCGGAAGCGATCCGCCTGACCAAGCGTCTGGGGATCAGCGGACCGTTTCAAGAAAGCGAGGACCTCTACCGTGGGGCTGTAGCTGCCAGTCCGGTTGAGATGGCGATGGCTTCGTCCATTCTTGCAAACCATGGGAAAAAGCCTAGATTGCATTTTATCGAGCGAATCACCGATGAGCAAGGCCGCGAGTTATACCGATATGAACCGGGGGCGAGCCAGGCGATCCGCCCGGATTCCGCACGGGATGCCATGGCCGAGGTGAAGCAGGCATATGGAAAGACAGAGTGGGTTGACGTCACTGGGTCGTGTCGCGATGCTTGGGGCGTGCGTGTGGATGCTCGCTCAGTATCGGTGATCTGGCTCGGATACGATCAACCGAAAAAAATGGGAACCCGTGAGCAGGTGAAAAAGGCGCTGTCTTCGCTGTGGGTTCGTTAGGTTTGATTTTTAGTAAAAACCTCAAATTTATGGTTTTTATGAGCTTCGGTATTGACCTTGTATGTTAATGGTCATTACAAATAGAACCCTGCAGCAGATTGGTGGTCAACTTGATCGCAACTTGATCGACATCTGCTGCGGTAAAAAAACATGAAACACATCTAAAAAAACACATATGGACACACAATAACGGGACTTGTCGTGCTGGCAGTCGGAGTCGATTCGAAAACGGCTGCCAGCATTGCATCCAAATCGGGGGGGGAAGCCTCAGTGGTTTGGCGTTGATCCTTCGATGACGTAAGTAAGCGTGAATCCCTTTGTTCAGCGGCGGTGGCACGGGGCCTTCGCCGCTTTTTTAATAGTATGGCCTCAGCATCAGATAACAAACCGGGCCGGTAATGGCGACATAGAGCCAAAGGGGGAAGACCCAGCGGGCCATTTTTCGATGGCGTTCAAAGTGGTGGCTTACACCCAGTGACAGGGTGATCAGGATGAACGGCAGGCTGACCGCCGCCAGCAGGATGTGGCTGGCCAGAATGATCAGATAAAGGGTTTTAACGGCCCCTTCTCCCCCGTGGCGGACCTCACCGTGGGTGCTGTGATAGGTTACATAACTGACGAGAAAGAGGGTGGAAAATAGAACAGCAGCACCGATGAAACGTTTGTGCCCGGCGATGTTTTTCTTTTTGATAGCAAGGACGGCGAGCACTAGACAGATCGCAACCAGCGAGTTCAGAATGGCGTGTAGTGCCGGGAGAAACGAGAAATCGACATCGACCTTGAACTTGTATCGCCCCATGGCGGAAATGACCACAAAGATGAGAATGCTCACAGTCCACGAAGCTCGGGTCAGGATTTTGAGCTGTCTGGGATTGGGCTCTTGTGAGAGGTAATCTTGCATGACGCTATCTAGGGTCGGTGGGCAAAGCTTGATGACAGGTTGGAAACTTCCCCTACTTTTTATCGAGCTCTTTGCGGATCATATCGTGTAGGACTTTTTCGGTTTCCTGGTAAACGGCATCACCCTGTTGGCGGGCGCTGTAGAGGTCGCGGCGGCCGACCATTCCCATGTTGCGGTCGTAGACGGCGATGGACATGTTGTGGGCGAGTTCTCCCTTGGTGGCGGCTTCATCCGGGTCTTCGCGTCGTTGGATCGGGTCGTATTTCATTTCATCGACCATGTAGGATTTCAGTGCCGCGGGGTCACCGGTGAGGAACCACCAGTTCGAGGTATCCGCGCCCAGGCTTTCTGCGTAGGTTTTCATTTTCTCCGGGCTGTCTTCCTCGGGGTTGACGGTGATGCAGACAAGTTGGAACCCGGGCTCGCCTTTGAAGGTCTCGTAGACTTGCTTCAGCCCCTGGGAGTTGCGTTTGGCGCACATCGGGCAGGTGGCATAGAACTGGGCAAAGGCCCAAACCTTGCCTTTGAGATCGGAAAGTTTGACTTCCTTGCCATCTTGATTGGTGAGCGTGAGGTCCTTGCTGAGAACAATGCCGGGTTCACTCGGGGGGAGTTGCAGTGAGGGTTTCACCTGCTGATTTCGCAGGTAAAAAGTGGTGGCCAGAATGAGGGCGGAGGCCGCAGCTACACTGAGGTAGATCAGGGTGATTTTTCCTTTGTCTGTCATGGGGTGGAAAGTGAATTTTAAGAAAATGAGGGTGGGGTCAGAGGATGCGGTAGGGAGGATTGACCCCAATCCTCCGCGGTTTTGTTCATTCCTGTGTTGTCAGTCTTAATCGATGGCTGATTAATCGACGTGTCCAGTGCGGGTTTCGCTGAGAACGTAGTCGGTATGCTTGAGCAGTTTGGCTTTTTGATTTTCTACCGCATTGACATAAAACCGGGCTTCTTCGTTATCTTTGAGCGACGGGTCTGCGGCGACTTTTTGTTTGGCCATTTCCTGGGCCTGATAAATTTCCTTGAAGTCGTAGCGTTGGCGG
The DNA here is from genome assembly GCF_013391475.1 of Oceaniferula marina. Classification (NCBI taxonomy): domain Bacteria; kingdom Pseudomonadati; phylum Verrucomicrobiota; class Verrucomicrobiia; order Verrucomicrobiales; family Verrucomicrobiaceae; genus Oceaniferula; species Oceaniferula marina. Next base: position 613,771 of record NZ_JACBAZ010000002.1, read on the forward strand.
AGGTGCATTTTACGATCGATCAAGGCGATCTCGGATGGAAATTTCCATTTTCCACCTGCTTCGCCTTCTTTCCGCTCAATGACGAGGCCGAGCCGTAGTTGGTCTTTGATATACCCTCGCTGTTTGCCGGTGTCACCGGTGGTTAGAAACCAGCAGCGGTCGTCATCGATACCGAGCGATTTCATGGCTGCCATTAACTCTTCTGCTTCGACCCCTTGATCGGCCCCTTCAATTGACAAAAACACAAAGCGGACTTGATCGTTGTCGCTGTAGTGCTGCCAGAGCTCTTTCATCATCGCCAAGGCATGTTGGTTTTCATCGAGCTGGCTGACGCAGATCGGGGCGGCGAACCAGACCTTGCCTTCGAGCTCGGACAGGCTGACGAGTTGGTTATGTTGATTTTTGGCGGCCAGGTTTTTGGAAATTTTGGCAACGATGGGAGGTCGTTTGGGGTCTTGGCTTTGTTCGTGTTTGCGGTAGGCGTAGAGCACGAATCCGGCACCAATGATCATGATGGCGACCAGAATGAAGGCGGTGCGCCGGAGTTCGGCCGGATTACGTTCTGCGGGTTCTAGATCCATGGTTCAGATTCCGTTGAGCTGGTTTCATTGGGTGGGGAAGCGCGGGAAATTAGCGCACGTTCCAGCCGATAGCAAGTAATCCGAGTGACAGCGGCAGGTAGAGCAGGGTGTAGAAAAAGAGTTTTCGTGCCGATGGTTTATCCGCGTCGGATTTAAACACCCAGCAGAGCCAGAGCATGACCAAACCTGCGGCGGCTCCGCCAAAACTCCAGATGACGTTGGCATAGCCGAGAGCTTGGGCCAGAGGAGCCAGCCCGATGAGTAGCAGGGTAAAACCGGTGGCGATGATGGCGGTTTTTTTGCCGGAAGCGTCACCATTGCTCCACATGGCGTAGCCAGCGTCTTCATATTCTTCCCGGCAGAGCCAGCTGATGGCCACAAAGTGAGGCATTTGCCAGAGGAAGAGGAAGGCAAAGAGGTACCAGCTCTGGCCATCCATCCAGGATCCGGGGTGGATCGGGTGGCTCGGAGCGATGGCTGCCCAACCGATCATCGGCGGAATTGCCCCTGGGATGGCCCCGATCAGGGTGTTGATCGAGCTGCGGCGTTTCAAGGGGGTGTAGATAAAGACATAAACCCCGAGGGCGATGGCGGCCAGATACGCTGCGGCGGCATTCACCTTGATTGCCAGATGGATAATACCGAAGGCGGACAAGCCCCAACCAATACCGAAGGCGTTAACCGGAATCATGCGGCGGGACGGCAGTGGGCGGTCGGCGGTCCGCTCCATCCGTGCGTCTTCCTCGATCTCCATCAGTTGGTTGAATGCAGCGGATCCAAAGGCGGTACAGCCGGTGCCAATCAGGGTGTGGGCCAGCAGCCAGCCATCGTGGAGCCAGACGCCGTAGAACCAGCGTGAACCTAGCAGATAACCAAACAGCGTGGTGATCAGGACAAAGGTGTTTAAGTTCAGCTTGGTGAGAACAGCGAGGTCACTGCGCAGGGTGGGCGCTTTGTTGGATGTGCGTTTGCGGGCCATGGATGGAGAGGTAAAAAATGTGGAGGAGTCGCGGGGATGCGAGGTTATGGAGTGGGGGTGGCCATGGCTTCGATGGCTTCTTCGCTGCCATAGACCATGACGATGTCGCCAGGTTCGAGCACTTCGTCTTTGTTTGGGGTGCCAACGAAGCTGCCATCCGGTTTGGTGACCCCGAGAATGGCAATCCCCCGGTCGCTGGGGCGCGATTGGTGAAGTGCTTTGTCGGCAAAGGGGTGACCGGCATGGATTTTAAAATCGGATACCGAATACCCTTGCTGGACGTTGAGTAGCAGTTCGTAGTCGAGTGCCCGGACCACACCGGCACGTTCCAGCCAGTAGCGCATGAGGACATCGAGCGGTTTTTTGATGAAGGGGGTGTTGATTAGGAAATAAATGGCGGCAGCACTGACAAAGAGCAGGATAAAAACGACGAGTAGGTTTTGGGTGTCTTCGGTGCTTCCTCGGAACAGGGTGATGATCAAAGTGGCGAGTGCGGAGGTGATCCCGATATTGCCAGCGATGATCAGGTTGAGCACAATCTTGCGTCGGACGGCGTGACGGACCACCATTTCTGCTTCGCTGGTGGTAAAGCCCACCCCAAAAAAGGCGGAGGCTGCCTGAAACTGGGAAGCGGTCAGGGACATGCCGGTCATCATCAGCGCATTGGTGCCGATCCGGACGATTAGCAGCGAGATAAAGATGATGGCGAGCAGTGCAAACAGCGAACCCATGACTGAGATTAAAGCGTGGAGTGGTAGGTGACGAAAACCTCAAAATAAGACATCGTGAGGAAAAGTGGAGTGGTGCCGTAGGCGGGAGATCCGTTCTAGATCCGTTCTGTTTCTCAGTGCGGTATGTGTTTTTTTCTCATCCTGGTGATCAGTAAAATCACCAAGACGGATGCCACGACGGCGATGAGTAAGCGGTACCGACCGAGGATACTTTCGGTCCGGAAGGCTTCGCCTGAGGTGTCGCCGTGGAGTTCGCGGATGCGTGCAACAACGGATTCGATGCTGCCATCGCCGCTCGATCCCGATCCGCGGGCCACGACCTTGCCGGTGCTTAATTCAACCAAGGTCAATTGGGGGATGCCTCCTTCGGCATAGCGTTCCACTTGCTGGCGTGCCTGCCAGGTGACGGCCGGCCAGGGCATCTTGTAGTGTTGCATGTAGTCGAGCATCGCTTGCTCGGAGCGATCATCGCCGACGAGCAGGATCTCGACCTTACGGTCGCCCCGTTGCTGCATGCGCTCGTATTCCTTGACCAGTGCCGGGGTGCTGGCGCGGCAGGGGCCGCACCAGGATGCGGAGAAATACAGTGCGAGGTAGCGGGTTTCTGAGTGTAATGCTGTGGGGGTGACTTTACCGTCCTGAAGCCGGATGATCGGCAGGGATTCCAGCCCGGCTTGAAGGATTGGGGCGGTAAGCATCAGGGCGCTTAGAAGAAGTCGGATCATGATGTGGGCATTTGGAGTGTTGGACTAGACGAGCGGAAATGAGTGACCCTACTTCGCATTTCCGACTGAGAGGTCAGGGTTGTATAGTTTCATTTGGATCATGAAGAAAAATCCATGAGAGTCAAGGTTGCTGATAGATGGGGCAAAAGCATCTCTCCACCTGAGTTTCTTGTTGAGCCGTGAGCCTTCGTTATGCAAATGATACCCTTGGTCATCCAACTGGCTGGAAGACCAGGGGTGAGGAGGTCAGACTAAGCACTTGTTTGCCTGGATGCTTCCGTGCATGGTTTCTTCATGAACGAGCAACAACGAATTCGGCTTGCCTTTGAGCGGTTTGATGCGGCGAATGCTGAGGATCCAAATTTGATCGAGGTGGATGGCCAAGCTGCTCCGAAGGAGTTGGTTTTCTCCCGGCGTCTGACCGACTGGGTGATGGCTCTGCAGCCGGATGCTTCGGAAGCCTTGCAGTTGGCATCGCGATGCCAGCATCTGTGCCGGTGGCAGGTTCCCCGAAGCTCCCAGCCGATGGGGCGTGCCGGGTACTTGAAATGGCGTGCCGGGCTGAAGCAATTTCACGCAGAAAAATCTGGAGAAATTCTTGAAGCTCTTGGTTTTGACCAGCAAACGATTGCCCGGGTTCAGGAACTAAACTTAAAAAAGAACCTGAAGAAGGATGCTGAGTGTCAAACAATTGAGGACGCCCTCTGTCTTGTGTTTTTACAGTATCAGTTTGATGATTTGATTGCTGATACGGAGTCGGAGAAGATGATCCGTATCGTAAAAAAAACGTGGGCGAAGATGAGTGAGCAGGGGCAGCAGGCCGCGATGAAACTCGATTACTCCCCGCTTGCGATGCAGATGCTGGAACAAAGTGTGCTGCCGTCTTAGAGACAAAGGGTTCTGTGTTTCCGTGCTTGCCGGGCGATTTTCAATCGGCCCTACGAAGTTCTAACAATTAACCAGTCGGTTTCCTCTCGATGAAGTCGGCGTGACTCGCCGGGGTCGAGGGCGGGGTCGAGGTGGATCGGGCCGATGCTGGTGCGGTGGAGTGCGGTCACCCGGTTGCCGACGGCATGGAACATGCGCTTGATCTGGTGGTAGCGTCCTTCGTAGATGGTGAGTTCACATCGTGTCGGGCTGATGATCTGCAGGTCTGCCGGGCCGGTGGTTAGGTCTTCATAGGCAAAGTAGATTCCTTGTTCGAAACGTATTTTGGTTTCCTCGGTGATGGGTTCGGCCGTGTCAACCAGATAGGTTTTTCCGATACCTTGGTGGTGTTCGTCGGATGGGTTTGTTAGGTCTCGTGACCAACGACCGTCGTTGGTGAGGATGAGGAGTCCGGTGCTGGCGCGGTCGAGCCTTCCGGCAATATGTAATTGTTCCGGGTGGTCGCGGGGGTGAAGCAATTCCATGACGGTTGGGTGGACGGGATCGCTGGTGGCACTGAGAAATCCTGCTGGTTTGTGTAGCATCAGGTAGACCGCTTCCGTGCCAGCTTGCAGAGTTTTTCCGTCCAGCGTCACCTGTGAGAATGAGGTGATCTGGTGATCCGGATCGCGGGTGATGTGACCGTCGACGCTCACCCGGCAGGCAGACAGCAGTGGGCGGATGCCACGGCGGCCGTGTGGGGTGTTCTGGCTGAGAAAGCGGTCGAGGCGCATGCCGGCAGACTCTTCGCCGTGGGGCCATCCGTCAAGTGGGGACTTGGACGTTGACAGCAGGCCGTCCGATGAAGAAGATGCGGCTGATGAAACATCTATGGATATTCGGAATATGGGCAGCGGTGGCTGCATGTGCACCCAGTGGTGGAGGTAATCATGACGGGGGGACAAGCGAGACAGGAGGTAGTTGGAACAAGGTGGAGGCCTCTGCCAAATCCAGCGCCATGGGTGGGGAACTGGTTGCCAAGCAGGACGGGCGTGAGATTGTTGCTGTGATCAAGTGGCGGGCGTATGATGCGGCCAAGGATGCATCGGTAAGTAAATGGTATGGTGACATGGGGACGCCACCACCGGCATTTGTGGTGGATCGCTTGGTTTTGGCCATTGATGGCAAAGGGGTGTCGATCCCGGCATCAAAGTATCGTTATCTAGGGTCGAAGTGGATGAATCAATACAGTGCCAATCCCATGAGTTTTAATAAGCAGGGTGATAAAATGCGCTTACTGGTGGATGTTGGCGACGGAGGTGAAGGCTGGACGGCTGTGTATGTTTTTGATCCGGCTGCGGGTAAGCTTTTGTCTCACTCAGTGGACGATGGCCCGGCTGTGCACGATCAGATCCTTCCGTAAACATGGCATAGAAGCATAGGATCATGGCTGGTGATGCTGACAGGGTGACCGATTTCCAACGGAGAGTGTATGCGGCTTTGGAGAGGATTCCGCTGGGTAAGGTGACGACCTACCGGGAGTTGGCCCGGGAGTTGGGATGTGGCTCGGCTCAAGCGATTGGCCAGGCGTTGAAACGCAACCCTTACGCACCGGATGTTCCTTGCCACCGGGTGATTCGAACGGATCTGAGTATCGGTGGCTACTCCGGCCAGACCGAGGGGGCCAAAATCGAGAAAAAAATCCGTCTGCTTGGTGAGGAGGGGGTTCCCTTTGACGATTCCGGTCGACTGGTCGATCCGAGCTGCTTGTTTTTTTACGCTTGAGTCTCTGGACGGCCCTTTGACTCGAGTGTGAACCAGCTTCGGGGGCGTTGAGTTTGCTCTTAGCGTTTGTTCATCTTGCGGAAAGCCGCAGGTGTCATGCCGGCTTCGCGTTTGAAGAAAACAATAAAGGCCCGCCGGTCTTTGAATCCAATCAGTGGGGCCAGTTGGGTCATTGGCAGGTCAGTGGTGAGCAGCAGCTCACGAGCCCAGTCGGTGCGGACCTGACGGATTTCCTGCGCCGGGGAATGGCCGGTCAGGGCGATGAAGTATTTTTCAAAGGTGCTGCGAGAAATGTTGAGCTCATCAACGAGCATATCGACGGTGATCCCGTCTTTGGCCCGGTCACGGATGATGCTACGTGCGCGCAGGATTTCCATTTCCCCTTTGGACTGGCCGAGAGTGGACCCGCGGACACGGACGCCTCGCGGTGGAATTTTTTCATGTTTGGGCTCGGCGGCTTCGCCAGCCATGAGTCTTTCCAGTTTGGCGATACCACGGGCACCGATTTCCATGTCTCTCAGCATGACGCTTGATAGCGGAGGGTCACAGAGCTTGGCATCGACGCAATCGAAGCAGCCTAACACGCCGACGGTGCCTGGGATATCGATTCCTTTGCGGGTCAGGTAATCGACGATCAGGCGCCCGCGGAGATCGTGGCGGGTGTAGATGCCGAGGGTGGAATCATTCTTCAGGGTTTCTTCGATGGCTTTGTCGAGGTCCGGGCAAATTTCTCCCAGTTGACCGATGTCCTTGGTCGTCAGAGCGTCCGGCATCGTGGTGACGCTGAACTTGATATGGCGTTCTTCGCACATGGGGCCGAGATACTGGTCCATGCGTAGAGCCGGATCGATCCCCATGGTTTCAACAAAGAGGAGGTTTTTATAATTGAGGGTATCGAAGTGCTCGACGGCCGCTTTTGACGACAGGCGATAGTCCGTGCCCACCGACGGGTGGTGTCCATCGTCGGAGCCGATCAGGTTGACGACCGGGATATCGAGGTCCTTGAGCCAGAGCTCTTTCTTTTCGTCGTAACAGACAATCATCCCGTCCGGTTTCCAATCTTCGGAGAAGATATCTTCGTGGCGGGCCTCGAAGAGGGTAAAGTTACGGAAGGCACAGCGTTCCTGAACTCCCGGGTGTGAGAGCAGACCGTGGATCAGGCGGAACGGGCGCTCGTAGTCCTTTTCCAGAAGGATCGCGACATTTTTACGTGTTGTTTTGTTTTCTTCCGTATTCATGGCGCTGTTGTGGGCGGTTTGACTGTGGATGCAGTCTCCGGGAGATCATTCCCGGGGATGCTGGATTAGCGCGAAGCGCTGTTGGAAATGGCGTTGCCTGCCTTTTGAATATCTTGTCCGGCTCCGGCAATGGTGTTGCAGGATGAGAGGGCAAGGGCGGAAAGCCCGAGCAGGGCAAGGAGGATCGAGGTCGATTTTTTCATGGTACAAACAGTAAATATGGAGATGGAGCCGTAGGGTAATGCTGACGGATTCAGAAAGAGATGGCAGCATGGGGCGGGGCTTTTGTTTGTCTGGACCATGTGATCCAGGGACCCCTCAGCACATACTGACTCGTTTCGGTAATCAAATTAGGAATTGAAATCATAGCCTGCAAGCACAATTTTCGTATCGGGGTGAGCTGCAGACGAAGTGTGGGTGAATAGGGACGGTGTTTGGAGGGGGGGGCGCAAAATACGCTGAAACCATCGTTCATGCCTCCTCAGAGGTGTGTTTTTTTAGTCATGCTGTGAAAAATGTGCTGCTTTGTTTGATCAAGGATCGTCATATTTTTGTGCATGTGCTGCATCTCGCAGACCCTCAAGCCCGGGTGTGATGAGCCTGAGCCAGATGATGTTGCCGCCCTGAGAACGGTCAAAACTTTCGGATTGGCAATACTAGTGAATGAAAGTAGACTGTCAATATGTCTAAGTATTACAGGCTCATTGTGTTTTGTCTGATTGGCGTATTACTTAGTTGTGGCCTGACGAGTTCTTGTTCTTCGCAGTTGAAGGCGAAGGATAGGCATTTGGTGCATCGCTTTGAATACGGTAAAACGGCGTATATTGGACCGGATGGTTTGGCTCAGGCGCCACCGCATGCCCCGAAACAGGTGAAGTGGATGGTGGAGGCTGCCAACTCACTGGTGGGTAAACCCTACGTCTATGGTGGTGGGCACCGTCAGTTTCAGGATCATGGCTACGACTGTTCCGGGGCGGTGTCCTATGTTTTGCGTGCCGGTGGTAAACTGGAGAGACCCTTGGTCTCGCAGGGGTTTTTTGAGTATGGAAAAAAGGGGTATGGCGACTGGGTGACCATTTATGTTCGGGACGGTCATGTATTTATGACGATTGCCGGCTTGCGGTTTGACACCGGAGGCACTTGGAATTCGACCGGGCCGCGTTGGAAACCGGAGCGTCGCGGCTTAAAGGGGTATTACGTAAGGCACCCGAGGGGTTTGTAGCTGCACTCCGGCATCTGTCGGGACCGGGTTGGCTGTGTTTTATCTGGCTGTCGCCTTGACTCGTGGCATTGATTCGGCTACCTCCGCGCCCGCGGTTCGCACTTGGGTGGGCCGGGCTAAGCAATAGAACTTACGCGAGTTATGCCGAAGGTATTTATCAAAACATACGGATGTCAGATGAACGAACGTGATTCCGAGCAGGTTGCCCGGATGTTTGTTGAAGGAGGCTACACGGTCACCGATGAGGAGCGGGACGCAGATGCGATTCTGGTGAATACTTGTAGTGTCCGGGATCAGGCGGAGCAAAAGGCGCTCGGTAAGATGGGGATGATGGGGAAACACCGACAACGAAAGCCGCATGTGGTGTATGGATACATGGGTTGCATGGCCCAGAGCCGTGGCCCCGAATTATTTAAAAACATCCCTCACCTGGATGTGGTGGTGGGAACCCAGAAGTATCACAAGGTGTTCGAATATGTGGACGGCATCTTGAGCCGCCGGATGGAGCAACGTATGGATGACCCCTCGCTTTCACTTTCCGGTGAAAGTGTCTGTGATATTGATGAAGAGGCGGACAGCCAGAACACGATCCGTGACCATGTCAGTCAGGAGGATCAGAGCACGGCCTTTGTTTCGATTATGCAGGGCTGCAATATGCGTTGTTCCTTTTGTATTGTGCCAGACACCCGGGGCCGGGAGCGTGGCCGCCCGATTGCCGATATTGTTACCGAGTGTGAAGAATTGGTGGCCAAGGGGGTGAAGGAAATCACCTTGCTGGGCCAGATTGTGAATTTATATGGTCGGACCGAGTTTCCGAAGGTTGATGGTAAGTCTCCTTTTGTGCAGCTGCTTGAAGCAGTGCATGCAGTTGAGGGCTTGGAGAGGATTCGTTTTACCTCGCCGCACCCGATTGGCTATCGCAAGGATCTGGTGGAGGCCTTTACCTATTTACCGAAGCTTTGCAGCCATATTCATTTCCCAATGCAGAGCGGCAGCGACGATATTTTACGTCAGATGCGCCGTCCGTATAAAAATGCGAAGTTTATTGAGATCTGTGAGAACATGAAGGCGGCAAGGCCGGATCTTGCGATCACCACCGATATCATTGTCGGCTTCCCCGGGGAGACCGAAGAGGATTTCCAAAAGACCGTGGAAACGGTCAAACAGCTCGATTTCGACAATGCTTTTGTGTTCCGTTACTCGAAGCGGCGCAACACACCGGCTGCTGAAATGGAGGACCAAATCTCCGAGCAGGTGAAGGAAGAACGCAACCAGGAGTTGTTGAGAGTTTGTAATGAATTGGCGCTGCGTAAGAACAAAGCCCTGGTTGGGACACGCCAGCAGGTCCTTTGTCTGGGACCGTCGAAAACGAACAAAGAACGGTTGATGGGGCGGACCACTCAGAACAAGATTGTGATTTTCGAAGGCGACGCGAAACGTATGACCGGCGAGATTTTTGATGTGTTGATTGAGGAGACCACCGGGTTTTCGCTTTACGGCACAGCGGTCATGGATTGAAATCCGTGGTCATGAAAAGAGCATGCTTGTTGGCGCTTGGATTCTTCTGCACTTGGGCGTTTGCTGACGCTGCTCAACCCATGCTGAAGACCCGGACGTGGACGGGGACGAACGGGAAGGCTATCGATGCCTATTTCCAGGCTCAACGACCCGGCATGATTGAGCTGGGCCAGGTCTCCGGGGGCTATTATTGCTTGCCACTGCAGGCCCTGTCGCAAACGGATCAGCTATGGTTGCGCAATACGATGCAGTCGTATCTGGTATCGCAAAAGCAATGCCGTCAAGCGGTGTTCAAAAGGCGGTACCATGCCATGGGCTATGAAGACATACCGAAGGTTTTGCTGAAACCGGGGCAAATACTCGATCTCGCGGGTCGCTCTGAGGTGTTGGTTTACGCTCGCTCGGTTGTGGAGCCGGGGAGAATGAACCGGAGGAATTTGGTGAGCTTCCGTCCAGAGAAATTGCAGGCGCGATACAGTGCCTGTGTGGTGGATGCCTATGCATCGGTGATCGGTTGGTGGCATGTGGCCAATGTCGTGTCGTTGCCGGATTCCTTTGAGTATTACGAACAGAAAATGGAGTGGGTCTATAACCAACTGTATAAGACATTGCGGGTGGGGGATAACAGTGGGACGGGCGTCAGCCTGACGCCGGATTCCTTGCAGTTGTTTTTTCAGAAGGCTCTGAAGACCGACGCCGCATTCACCTATGATTTTTATTACGACTACCGACCCGAGCGTTTAGCTCGGCATGTAAAGGGGGCAAATGCTGCGGTTTTGCATCTGACGCTCTATCATGGCAAGGAAAAGCAAGGTGGCTATGCTGTTGTCGTCAAGTCCCTGGAGCGGGATGGGCGTATTGAGTTCAATGCCTGGGGGCGGTCGATTCAGGGTAAACTCGTGCCTACGATGGATCAATCCCATCAGCTGGAAGGCTTGGAGCAACGTTTGGTGAATTATGAATTGAAGGTGGATGACATGGGTTCTTTGCCTGAGTCTATTCGTGGACAAGGCGTGCGTTTGGTTTTGGATGCCGGGGAGTTTGATGGGCTTGCCGTCCTGGTGCCATACCTGAAAGCCGGGAGCTAGTTGATTACTGTTGGATTTTTCTTTACCAGATAGGTCGCTTTGAGTTCATTGGGATCTATGAAACGAACCTGTATGATTGCTTGTGCCGGCCTCTGGATCGGCCTTGTGTTTTCGTCGGTTGCTGGTCAGGGGCCACTGTATGATTCTCGGGTGTGGCATGGGAAAAATGGGAAACACTTTCGGGGGAAGTTTTTGCAGCGTGATGGGGAAGTGCTTCAGGTGGCCAGCACGGCGGGGAAGGTGTACAACATTCCGATCACGTCGCTCTCGGAGTCTGACCAAAAGTGGTTCAATGGGATGTGGCAGAAGCAACAAGTCGCGGAAAGTCAGATTGAGGGGGCTGTCAAAGCCGGAGATGTGGAGGTGGTCAATGCCAGTGCCTTTGCTGGTCTCCCGCCATTGGGTTTCAAGAAGGTGAGTGGGAAAATGACGGACCGGAAGAATATCCCGGTCATTGACCAGAGTGAGTATTACGATAAGGATTGGTCAAGCTATGGGAGTGCCCTGGTTCCTTTTATCATGTGGTGGCACGCCAGTGGTGTCATGGAGGTTCCGAGCCGGAGGGATGACAACGAGCGTAGGATTAAGAATCTCTACAAGGACCTCAATAAAACAGAATGGGGGGATAACCGTTGGAGCAGGCAAAATGCACAGGATTTACAGACATATTTGAAAGAAGAGTTGAAGGCGAAAGTCGCTTTCCGTCTGATCCAGACACCGGTCAAATCCCCTGAGCATATCGCCAAATATACTCAGCATGGAAGTGCGGTGATTATGCCGTTAACCGCATCGGAAAACGGCCGGGGCGGTTATAGCTGGAATGTGCCCGTTAAGCATTGTGATGCGCAGGGGAATATCGAATTTTCAAAGTATGGTCTTAAGCTGGAAGGCAAAATGACCTTGCTCCCGCCGGACCCGAAGGCAAAGGGGAATGGGAAGCCCGTGTCACAATACCGTATAGAGATTAAGAACCCTGCTGAGCACCCGGATTGGTTCAAAGATCGGGAGTATGTCTACACGGTGTCGACGCTTTCTTCCCTCGTGGTCCTTGTTCCCTACCTGCCTGATGTGGAGCCGGAAGACGCGCCGGATGGGAGTAAGGAAAAATAAGCCTTTCCAGACGGAGATTTCTTCCTACTATCCGCCGCGCAATGCACGTGTACGAACAGATCCCCCTGAATGTGGTTGGCTATGTGTTGGCTGCCTGGTTGATCAGTCTCCATGTTTGGATGCTGCGTAAGCCTGAGGAAAGTAAGGAGTTTTTTCGTAAGTTACCTCGGAACCGTGAACTGGGGCCGTGGCTGATGGGGATCGGGATGGCGTGGTTCTGGCTCCTGATTGCGCCGAGCAACCTCGGCATTCTGAGTAAGCTCGAAATGGACCTTGGTGAGTTCAACCGGGCGAAGAACATTCTGCGTATTTTGGTTCCGATCGCTGCGGCTGGCATGATCATGCACGTGAAGGAGTTTTTGACTGTGCGGGCGATTGGCCTTCTGGCTCTGATGGCGGCGGCCCCCTTGTTGTATTCGGCCTACCTCGAACCTCCGGTGAGCCGATTGTTGGTGCCGATTTTCGCTTATGCGATGATATTCAAGGGATTGTTCTGGGTGGGAATGCCATACACCATGCGTGATGCCATCACCTGGGCGACGAAAAGTGACCAACGGTACCGTGTGCTGACATTTGGTGGTTTGGGATACGGCGTGCTGGTACTGATTTGTGCCGTGCTTTGGTGGTAAGGTTCTGGATGTTTGAGCATCGCTTATCCGGAGTGTAAGCTCGGGCATAGTGGTGATTTTCTGAAAGATGGGGTGAATACAGCTGGTATTCACGGAGCAACTCAACAAGAGTGCTTTCAGGTCCGCAGATTGGACCTCAAGAAACCCAAACACACTGACATCCATGGAACATTCAATCTCCGCGTATGCTCGCCCACTTTCGTGCATGGCTTCCATTGCCGTGCTTTCCCTGATTCCTGCTGTTGCCAATGCGGCCGGCGACAAAAGTACCAAGGCACTGACGGACGCCGAACGTCTCGAAGTCAGCAAAAAAGTGTATGAGCTGATTGCCAAAACCGAGGCCGAATCGAAACCCGAACTCAAGGCCTACACCGCAGTGGTTCCCAAGGCCAAAAAAGCCGAGCTCGAAATGCTGCCGGTGCAAGGCGGGGAGTTTACTCTGGGTTCTCCGTCATCGGAAAAAGGGCGCAAGTCGGCCGAGGGACCTCAGGTGAAGGTGAAGATCGAGCCGTTCTGGATGTCCAAGGTCGAAATTCCATGGAAGCTTTACACGCCGTTTTATCAGAATGGCAAAGCCCGGAACTCTGATGGTTCTCTGATTTCTCCCAAGAAGAAGGATGATCTGGCGACCATCGTGTGCCAGCCGACGCCCCAGTATCACGACATGTTCCTCAACAACAGCTTTGTCAACGATCCAGATCATCCGGCGATGGACATGACTCAGCACGCTGCGAGTAAATTCTGTCAATGGCTCAGTGCCCAGACCGGTCATTACTATCGACTGCCGACCGAGGCAGAGTGGGAGTATGCCTGCCGTGCTGGCACCACAACGACTTGGTCCTTCGGGGATGATGAGTCCCAGCTTGGTGACTACGCCTGGTTTGAAGGAAACTCGAACTTCACCTATCAGGCGGTGGGTCAGAAAAAGCCAAACCCCTGGGGGTTCCATGATATGCACGGCAATGTTTCCGAGTGGGTGCTCGACCAGTATAGCTCGAAGTTTTACAAGTCGATCAAAGCGGACGAAGTAGGTCCCTGGAACAAACCCAAGACCCGCTACCCGCGTGTTGTCCGTGGTGGTAGCTGGGACAGCCCGGCTGCTGGAACCCGCAGTGCGGCCCGTGACAAGTCCAGTAAGAAGTGGAAAACTCTCGACCCCCAGGTGCCGAAAAGCGTCTGGTATCACACCGGAGCCCAGCATGTTGGCTTCCGTATTGTTCGTCCTGTCAAAACTCCGAGCGCCGAGGAGATGCATCAGGCTTGGAACTCGGATTGGTGGTCCACAGAGCGCAACACCGAGGATTTGTAATCGGTGGACATAGCGTTCCGGCAAGGGCCGGACACGTAGCCTTTTTCAACAACCCTGTGAGTGGCCGCTGCTGCTCACAGGGTTTTGTTTTATCGGATGTTGGATTTTTTTCGACCGAGGGACCCTAGATGATTGCCAAGTCCATATCCCTCTTTAGAATGCCGCCGCCCTATGTCCGATTCCTTTGTTCATCTTCACGTCCATACTGAGTATTCCACCCTTGATTCCTCGGTCCGCATCAAGGATTTGTGTGCCAAGGCGGCGGAAATGGGGATGAGTTCGGTGGCGATGACCGACCACGGAAACCTGTATGGTGCGGTTGAATTTTACCAAGGGGCGCATGGCGCTGGCATCAAGCCGATCCTCGGATGTGAGATTTATTTGGCTCCCGGCTCGTTGCACCACAAAAAGGAAGTGCCGGGTCGGAACAACTCAAGCCACTTGACGCTGCTGGCCAAAAATACGACCGGCTGGGAGAATCTGGTTAAATTGATTTCCGTTGGCCACTTGGAAGGTCCGTATTTGGGTGAACCCCGGGTGGACCGTGAGCAGTTGGCGAAACATGCCGAGGGACTGATTTGCCTGAGCGGTTGTGTCAACGGCGCGGTCAACGAGTGGCTGTTGGCTGGTAAGGACGATGAAGCACGGGCGGAGGCCCTGGCACTGAGAGATATGTTTGGGCAGGAGGATTTTTACCTCGAACTCAATGACCACTCGCTTGAGCAGAACCAGATGTTGAACGCCAAGCTGAAACGTCTCTCGGAAGAACTCGGTATCAAAATGGTCGCCACCAATGATGTGCACTTCCTCAACAAGGAGGATGCCGAAGCTCACGATGTCTTGATCTGCATTGGCGAAGGCCGGCTGCTGCTCGATGAAAACCGGAAGCGTTATCCGGAGGACCATTACTTCAAATCTCCGGAGCAAATGCGTGCGTTGTTCGCGGACTTCCCCGGAGCCTGTGATGCCACGCTTGAAATCGCAGAAAAATGCCACGTTGAACTCGTACTCGATCCGACAAGTTCGGAAAAATACCCTCAGTTCGACTCGCCGGACGGCAGCCCGCGTGAAGAGTATTTTCGTAAGGTGTGTTTCGACGGAATGGCGATGCGCTACCCCGATGAAACCCTGAAAGCTCTGGCCGATCACCAAAAGGTCAGTGTGGAGGAAATGCAGAAGGTCCTCGACGACCGACTCGATTATGAAATCGGCACGATTAACCAACTTGGCTTTGCTTCTTATTTCTTGATTACTGCCGATTTCATCCAGTGGGGACGTGATCACGACATCCCGGTGGGGCCGGGTCGTGGTTCGGCTGCCGGATCGCTGGTGGCCTATACCATGGGGATCACGGATATCTGCCCGATGCGTTTCGGACTCTTGTTCGAACGATTCCTCAACCCGGAGCGGGTGAGCCCGCCCGATGTGGATATCGATTTCTGCCAGAGTCGACGGCCCGAGGTGATTGAATATGTGCGCCAGAAATACGGTGAGCGCAGCGTGTCCCACATTATTACTTACGGAACACTCGGAGCCAAGAGCGTGATCCGTGACGTGGCCCGTGTCATGGGGATTGGCTTTGGCGAAGCCAGTGAGCTGGCAAAAATGATTGAAACCAAGCCGGGCGTCAAACTGCAGTCCGAGTTCGATGAAAAGGAGGAACTCCGGCAGACGATTGAAAACAGCAGCACTTGGCAGGAACTCTGGGATTATGCCCTGAAACTGGAAGGCTTGAACCGCAATACCGGGGTGCATGCCGCCGGTGTGGTGATTGGGGACCGGCCTCTCGACCAGCACTGTGCGTTGACACGGGGTAATGAGGGGGAAGTGGTTACCCAGGCCGATATGAACTCGATCACCGAGTTGGGTTTGCTGAAAATGGACTTCCTCGGGTTGAAGAACATGACGGTGATCCAGGATGCGGTGAACCACATTCGGAAGCATACACCGGATTTTGATATCAACACGGTGGCACTCGATGATAAACCGACACTTGAGTTGCTCAACCGTGGCGAGACCATGGGTGTGTTCCAGTTGGAATCCGGTGGCATGGTTGAAACTTGCCGGAAATACGGGATTGAAAAAATCGAAGATATTATCGATTTGTTAGCTCTCTATCGCCCGGGTGCGATGCAGTACATCGATCAGATGATCGAGGTGAAGGAAGGAAAACCTGCCGAGTATGAGCATCCGTTGTTGGAGCAAATCTGTGGTGACACCTACGGTGTGATGATCTATCAGGAGCAGGTGCAGAATGCGGCAAAAATGCTGGCGGGATACACGCTCGGCGGCGCTGATATTTTGCGTCGTGCGATGGGTAAGAAAAAACCTTCCGAGATGGATAAGCAGCGGAAGATTTTTGTTGCCGGAGCCAAGGAGACCAATGACATCGAGGCCCCGCTGGCGAATAAGATTTTCGATAAAATTGCCGGCTTTGCCGGATACGGATTCAATAAGTCACACTCAGCCTGCTATGGTCACATTTCTTACTGGACCGCGTATTTGAAAGCCAACTTCCCGGTGGAATTCATGTGCGGCGTGCTTTCGAATGAACTGAAGGATACCGATAAGATGGGTGTCTTTATCAACGAATGCCATCGGATGGATGTCGAGGTCTTGCCACCGGATTTGAATCGATCCCAAGTCCGTTTTGCGCCTGAAGCATTGCCGTCTGGTAAGATGGCGATTCGTTACGGATTGGCTGCGATTAAAAACGTCGGGGAGGCGGCCATGACGTCCGCCGTGGCAGACCGGGAGGAAAAGGGGGAGTTTGAGACCCTCGATGACTTTTCCAATCGACTCGACTCGAAGAGTGTGAACAAACGCATTCTCGAGAACCTTGTCAAAGCCGGAGCCCTCGACTGGACGGGTGAAACCCGGGCTGGCATGTTCGGTCGGATCGAGTTGGTGGTGGCCTCGGCCAGTTCTGCCCAGCGGGATCGTGCTCAGGGTCAGGTCTCATTGTTCGACACCATGGACTTTGCTTCGGCTGCCCCCGTCAGTGATTCCGGCAGCCAGTCATCCGAGATTCCGGAGTGGAGCAAGGATGAGCGCTTGAAAACCGAGAAAGAGCTGTTGGGATATTACACCAGTGGTCACCCGCTGGACAAATTCCGTGGAGTCATTGATTCCGATCGATTCAAACGACTGGGTCTTTTGGATGATCTGGATATCAGTGACAAGCGCAACCGCTATTCCTTTGCCGGCATGATTCGCCACGTCGAACATAAGGTGACGCGCAATGGCAAACCCTTTGGAGTGCTCTACATCGAGGACTTTACCGGAGTGAGTGAAGCGGTGTGCTGGGGGGAAAGTTATTCCCCGGCGAAAGAAGCGGATTTACTCAATCCGGGAACAGCTATCCAATTCAAGGCCAACGTTTCGGTGGATGAACGCACCGAAACCCGGAGGCTGACCGCCTCCCAAATCAAGGGACTCAAGGTGAAGGCTCCCAGTAAAAGTGGCCCCTTACAGATCGGACTGTGGACCGCGCGGCATGGGGAAAAGGACCTCATTGCAATTAGGACGATTCTCGCCCAGCATCCGGGGAAGTCACCGGTGGAGCTGCATATGCAAAGTGGCACCGGCAAACGTGCGACCATCCTCTGCGGTGACCACCTCCAAGTAAAAAAGTGCGAGTCCCTTAACCAGGCACTCGCACCATGGATGGATTGATATGTGATGCAGGTTCGCTTTACGCCTTCCGCCGACGGAACATCAGGAGGATGCCAAGTGCGCTTAGCATAGCCGTCCCAGGTTCAGGTAGAGGGTTGGGCCCGGGGTCATCCGGTAGCAAGCCTCGTTCTGGTGAAAGGTGAAGCTCAATACCGTTGTCAGTCATATATTGCACGATCTGGGCGTTATCAACTGCATCCACAGCAAACTGAAATTCGAATGCCATCGGGGTGGTTCGAGCTAGGCTCAAGGCTTCGGTGCTGATCCCGTTTTCCAGCAGGTAGTTCGAAGAGTCTTTGTATCCGACAATGTTGAATAGATCGTCAGCGTCGCCTGCGAGATCGGCTTCAAAGACACCATCACCGGACGAGTCTACGATGACCAGTTTTTCACTGCCTGTGGCTCCTCCAAAGTCGAGTTTTAAGTCGCCGGGCTTGTGGTGGGTTTCATGGTGGGTTCGGTAGGAGTCAACGTCGGTTGCTGTGAGTCCAACAGTTGGATCGGTATTGGCAACCGGGTAGTTGTCTTTGTTGACGTTGCTTTGCCAAATCATGTTCTTGGCATACAGGGGGGCTTCAACGTAGAGAAAGAAGAATTCTTCTCCTGGTTTTCCTCCCTCTAGCTCGGCGATGCCATAACGGATGGTTGTTGTATGGCTTTGACTGTCGAAGTCGCCATAGATGCTCTCGTCCGCTTTGTGGCCATTGTACCAAGTGACCGTTTCCGTATTGGTGTAGCCGCTTTCGCCGCTATAGATTCCGTCGAGATCGACGCTCAAGGCAATTCCGTAGGATGTTGCCATACTGGTAAGCATGACCGAAGCCGCTACGGCGTACTTCATGGGGGTGTTGGGGGGCATTGGGGGTGTCCTTTCTAGTTGGGGGTTAAACCAGAGGACCTCAGCTGTATCTTTTTATGTCTGTTGTTCCGTTTTAAGTAAGTATTATTTGATCGCTGATACAGGGGGGGGTCATCCAGCATTCGAATGTATCATCATGTATTTCATGGGTATCGTAAAGATATTTTGCTTGAAGGGTGATTTTTTTTAAATGGAATACATGAATATCAGAAAAAATTAATTATTTTCTCTGATGCGAAAAAATTACGATGAATCCTTGTTTTAAGGTGGTTAGAAGGTGTGGAGAGCTCGGCTCAATGCGCTTGTTGAGGTGGAGCTCAACGAAGAGTGTTCACGGAGTTGATTTTCGAGTTATACGTTTAATTAATCTTAAATGAATGGCATTCAGAGCTTTCTGGTTTGTGTCCTACCCGCTGGTAAATCGTTGATCGGCATTGTATTCGACATGCGTCAGGAAAGACGAGGCGACATCGCTACGTAGTGGACGGGGCTGGTAAGGTATACTCTGGATTCACAATGTGTGGATGTATGGAATTTGGGTGTGACGCATCTGCAATTGTTGGAATAAGAAAGTGTTAATGAAATTGGAACGAATGAAGAGAACATGGATTTTTAGTGGCTTGTTGCTGGCCTCTCCGCTAGCGGCAGAGGATCGGCCGAATTTTGTCTGGGTGATTTCGGAGGATAATTCGAAGCACCATATGAAGCTTTTTGATGAGACGGGGGTTGAAACACCACATATCGAAGCGATGGCCAAAGATGGTGTTATTTTTGATGCCGTTTGTTCCAATGCTCCGGTGTGTTCGGTGGCCCGAAGCACGCTGCTGACCGGGTGTTATGCACCGCGGATTGGTGCGCAATATCATCGCAAGCAGATGCCGGTTCCGATGCCCGATGGCTTGAAGCCATTTCCCGCTTATCTGAAGCAGGCCGGTTATTTCACATCCAACAAGGGAAAAACCGATTATAATGTGTCGATTCCCTTTCGTTCGGTCTGGAGTGGTAAGAGCGATTGGAAAAAGCGGGCCAAGGGGCAGCCGTTTTTCTATCAGCTTTCGTCATTGGCACAATCGCATGAAAGTCGCGGACACTTCAATAAAGAGGCAATGCTGAAAACACCACTGGCGGACCTTGTAAGCAAGGTCCAGATTCCCCCCTTGCATCCGGACACTCCATTGATGCGTTATAGCTATGCGTCGTATCAGGACAAAATTCAAATCATTGACGGACAGGTGGGTGATTTGATTCAAAAGCTCAAGGATGACGGAGTCTATGATAACACGATCATCTTTTACTTTGGTGACCATGGCGGGATTCTTCCCCGGAGTAAGGGCTATGCTTACGAGACTGGTTTGAACGCGCCGCTGGTGATTCGTTTCCCTGATAAATGGAAACATTTAATTCCCTTTGCCAAGGGATCGCGAACCAGCGTGCCAGTTAATTTTTACGACTTTGGCCCTTCTTTGCTGATGGCAGCAGGGATCGAACCGGATAAGCGCTTCGATGGTCAGCCGTTTCTTGGTAAGGGGGTGACTAAGGCATCATTGGAGGGGCGGCCCGCTTTTGGATATGCCGATCGCTTTGATGAAAAATACGATCTCGTCCGGACTTTGCGTCGGGGCAAGATGAAATATATGCGGAATTACCAGCCGTTCAATCAGGATGCCTTGCATAGTTTTTACCGGTATAAAGCATTGGCCTACCAAGATCTCAGGGAGATGTATTATGCGGGGACCTTGAATAAGCAACAGGCTCTCTTTTTTAACAAGAAGGCACCTGAGGCACTCTATGATTTGGAAAAAGACCCGTATGAATTAAACAACCTCGCAGCCGACCCCGCACACCGGGACACACTCCTGAAGATGCGTAAGGAGTTGGCCGGGCACGTCAAATCCAGTCATGACCTTAGTTTGTTTCCCGAGAGTGTGTTGATTGAGCATGCCTTTGCCAACCCGGTGGAGTATGGCAATCAACACGCAGCATTGATCGCGACCCTTGTGGATATTGCCGATTTACAATTGCAGGAGTTTGCCTCGGTGAAGTCGGCTTTGTTAGCGGCTTTGAAGAATGAGCATCCCCTGAACCAATACTGGGCACTGATCACCGCGACATCTTTCGCTGCCCAGGGAGTAGAGGATGCCAAACTGACTGCCGCGGTTGAGGCTTTGCTCAAGAACAAGTCCGTGACACGTCTGAATCGAACCAGAGCGGGTGAGTATTTCGCACACATCCATCAGATGGATCGGGCGGTTGAACTGATCACCGAAGCTGCCTATGCTAGCAAAAATAAAGTGGAGCTGAACCTGATTCTGAATTCGGCGGCGATGGTTTACGAAACGAGCGGACGAAAGAAGACATTTCAGCTTGATGCTTCCAAGTTGAATGCCAGTTCATCCTTGGTGAAGGAGCGCCTGAGCTATTTGCGTCAGGCTGAGTGATACTTCAAGTGAGGTCTTGGCTTACCCGGTTGATCCGGTTGATCCGGTTGATTCGGCTTGGTGAAAAGGCAAAAAAAATCGCGGAACCATGGATACGGTTCCGCGATGGTTTGGTTGGAAAAATGGCGTTTGTCCCTAGTTGATGCTCAAGGTGACGGTGGCGGTGCTGGCTCCCTTTGGTAGGTTTGGATAGACGTAGTAGGTTCCTGCGGGGAGCACGGTTCCGACAGCGCTTGGGTCATTTTTTTTGTAGAAGCGGGCAACGACCTGGCCGTCTTTCATGATCCAAAAGCCGGCATTGTTGCCGCTGATGGCACTGATGCGCTTGTTGCCGCTGATTTTCAGTGGTGAGCATTCGAGTTTGGCCTGGCTTTGGGCACTGGTGCCTTTTGTTTGTTTACCACTTAGTGACGCCGCGTGGGCGGTGTGGAGTGAGAACAGGCAGACCAGAGTGAGGATGGCGAATTGGGCGAGTTTGGTTTTCATACTTGGGTGGGTTGGTTTGGTTTTTATTTTTTGTATTTGTTTGCCTTGGGATAGGATCCGAAAGGATTACTTCAGGCAATGCCTGTTTATGATACCCTTTGTCAAGATTCATCACTGCGGGAGTCAGCGCGCGCCATGAAATGAGCAAAATATGCACAGTTGTGGTTGTGCAATCAGAGGAGATAAAGAGGAGTGAAAATCACCTCCTGTACATGCAAAAATAGATCTTTTCCTGTCTGGTAAATCTCTGTATGAATGGACCACTGAAAACTACACATCTATGGAACTAGGAAAACAATATCAATCAGAAGTCCAATCGGCTACCGAGACCCTGCTGAACACACTCAAAAATAATCCTGAAATATGGAGCATTCGCAAGGAGGCGACCCGCTTGCTGTTTGATAACGGGAGTTACCGAAAGGCGGCGGATTTGATCTGGACCGCACCTGAAATTCCGGCGATTGACCTGGATATTGCTTTTGCCGCGAGAGTGCTGTCCCGGGCCCAACCAAGGCGCGCCATTCGTCTGCTCCAGCATGTGATGGAAAAAGCCGTCGGGAATCCTGCCAAGCTACTGGCGATCGCGAATGCCTTGATGCACTATGGGATGGTGATGCAAGCGGCTCGATTCTATGGAGCGGCAACCGCTTGTGACAAAGAACTAGCCAATGGTGACCTCGAGCATTTTTTGCTTTGGCTGGACGATTCTCACCGACTCTGGGGGGATTGGGAAAAAGATGATCAGCAAATGAACGAGTTGCCCTGGGTTCGTCGTGATCAGGCGAAGGACGAGAACTACGAGAAATCGATGAAGGGTCTAACCACTCCGATCAAGGTGCCAGGGCTGGAGCGCTCCAGCGGAGAGCATTTACAGAATGAATATTACCGGCAGGTGCCAATCCGGGATGCTGACCCGAGCGCCCCTCCGGCGGTGACGGTTCCGTTGGATCAGATCGACCCCGATGATGCCATCATTGATGAAGAGCGCGGAGCTGCCGGAACATCCTGGGGTGAAGTGCCACAAAAAGATAACAAACAACCCCGGCCTATGGTGCGGCCCGAAAAGTCAGAGGTTGATATGACCTTGCCTCCTGCTCCAGGCGATTCGCCGGCATCTTCTCAGTCTGAGGCGCCAAAGAGGCCAGTGGCTCCGGGAAAGCCGGTGCCTTTGGCCCAGTCTGCAGATGAAGACCAACCAGCCAAGCTGGCCACACCGGTCCAGGCAGTCACGCCGGTCGCGGATGATGGTGAGGCTCCCAAAGTGCCAAAGATCGTGGCGGAACAGGCCGATGAAGAACCGAAAAAGCCGAAGTTTTTATTCTAACGAATGATATTCTCCTGTTTTGCGGAGTGGTATTAGGCAGTGAATCGGGGGCCTAAAATCTGAAGATGTTGCCGCTGCGTTTTCCGAGAATGACAAAGGCTCCCATGATGGAGATGCCGAGGAAGACCATGGCCCAGACACCCAGGGCCGAGGCCAGTTCGTGACCGTTGCCCAAGGTGTTGAGCAGTGAGTAGATGGCTTTGGTGATCGGAAAATGTTCTGATTGCTGTGCCAGGATCAGACTGTCGGAAACTTCGAGCATGGCGAAGGCAAAGGCGAGGATGCCGCCGGCGATGAGGTTGGCCCCGATCAGTGGCAGGGCAATACGTCTGACAGTGCGAGAGGGACTGGCACCCATACTGCGTGCGGCTTCCTCCAGTGTCGGGTTGCTTTGTTGGAGCCCGGCGACAGCGGCGCGGACGACGTAGGGTAGTCGGCGCACGGCATAAGCGGCGATCAGCAGGAACATCGGGTTGTTTGCCTCGCCAACCAGCCAGTGCAGAGCTTCTCCTTTTTGGCTGACCGCGATGTAGCCGAAGGCGAGAACCAGACCGGGAACGGCCAGCGGCAGCATCATCAGGGCGTCGAGCAAGACCCGTCCGCGAATGGTGCTACGGACAATCACCCAGGCGATTGCGGTGCCCAGCAGGATGTCGAGCAGGGTGGATCCCGTGGCGTAGAGCAGGCTGTTTTTAATGGAAGGAACGACCAGCGGGTGCCCGAGAGCTTCGCTGTAGTGGGCGAGGGTCATGGACTCAGGTAGGATGCTACCATACCAGTCGCCGGAGAGGGAGAGCAGCACGACGCCAATGTGCGGGACGCAGGCGATGCCGATGACACTGAGGAAAGCCAGGGAGACGGCGATGCCTTGCCCGATTGGTAAACGGCGTTCCCCGGTGTGGGTTTTGGGTCGGGGAGCTGAGCCCAGTCCAGAGCGTCCCAGGATCATTTTGGAAAAAGTAAACACCGCTGCGGAAACCAGTAGCATGATTCCGACCAAGGCGTAGGGCATCGGGTTGGTGTGCAGGTCCTTGATGCCGTCATAGATTTGAACCGAGGCCACACGGGTGTAGTCGAAAACCAGAGGAACCCCGAGTTCGGTGAACGACCAAATGAAAACGATGGCCGAGCCGGCAAAGACGCCGGGCATGCAAAGTGGCAGGGTGATTTTTCGGAGTCGCCGCCAGGGTGAGCAGCCGAGGTTCTGCGCGGCTTGTTCCATCGCCGGATCGAGATGTGACAGAGCCGCGGCAATGTTCATGTAGAGAATCGGGTAGAGGTGCAGGGCGTTCATGATGATCACCCCCCAGAGCCGCCCTTCACCGAGCCAATCCATCGGGGCGTAGGGGTTCATCAATCCGAGTTCGATCAGGCAGGCGTTGAGTGAACCACTCACACCGAGGATCTGTTTGATTCCGACGGCTCCGACAAAGGGAGGGAGGACCAGAGGGGCGAGGATCAGAATCGAGAGTAATTTTTTTCCTGGAAACACCCAGCGGTGGGTGGCCAGAGCGAGGGGAAAGGCAATCAGTAGGGCCGCCAAGGTGCTGCCGATGCCCATCAAAAATGAGTTCCACAATCCTTCCAGATAAACCGGATTGCGAAATACGCCGATCAGGTAGTCGAGGGTGAAACCTCCATCTTGGTTTCGGAACGCCACCGCGAGGGTCATCCCTACCGGATAGAGGAAAAACACTCCGAACAGGGCGACGATGATCACGGTGATCAGACTGGCCACGGAGCGGTTCACGGTTTTTTCTCTCCCTTCCGTGCAAATTTGCCCGCTCGTTCATAGTTCTGGCGGAAGAAACGGCCGAGGCGAACGGCCATCGCCGCGGTTTCGAGTTTGTTTTCGCTGGCGACCTGACTACGGATCCCTCCCATGGCATTCTGATAGGATACCACGGTGAGATCGGAGAACATCTTGTGCGCCCGGTCCGGGATGCCGGCATCCGCGAGTTCCTTCCAGGCATGCTTGAGTTCATCATGGCAGTCGAGGCACATCACGCGGATGATAAAGCGCAGGGCTCCAAAGCCTCGTTGGGTGAGTTCCGGTCGATAGACAAAGCCACCGGTTGCAAGGTAGGGGTTTTCCGGGTCGGCAAAATGCTGCATGTTTTCCGGGGTGTACACATCCTTGCGGACGGGCATCCTGCGTAGTGAGCGGAACTTCGGGCCTCCAGGTGTGCCGGGCTTGGCATTCCAGAGGAGTTGCCCTTGTTTGCTGAGTAGGAAGGTAACAAAGGCCTGGGCCAGTTCGGGGTCGGGGGCTCCGCGCATCACCCCAACGGGGTCGACGCAGAGTGAAGTGCCGCCCTCGGGCGAAATCCACCGCAAGCGTGAGCTACCATCGTCTTGTTTCAGCATTTCCTCATAACTGAGGCCGTAAAAATCAATGCACAAGCCGGCGGCGGCATCCCCCTGGGCGACATCGCGTGGAATCTTGGTTGCGCTGTCGGTGAAATAGCGAGCGTTGCCGGCAATTTTCTGGATCAGGTTGAGGCCTTTTTCCCAGCCTTCACTACGGACGCGCATTTGGAATTGCTTCTGGGTTTTTCCCGGTCGCCGGCGTCCCTTGGCAATGGTGTCGTGCATCTGTTGCTGAACGAGCATTTCGAAGGCCCGGGCGACGGAGCCACTTTTGGTTGGATCGGCCATGGCGATGGTTCCAAAGTACTTGGGGTCGGCCAAATCACTCCAGCGGGTTGGGGGCTCGATTCCCAGGCGCTTCAGAGTATCCGTGTTGTAGCAAATGCCGAACCGGGTCAGGCAGACACCGACCCATTGATGTTCGGCGTCGTAGTATTGTTCACCGGTGAAGGATTGGGGGATGACTTTTTGATCGAACCACTCCGGGTGCTGTTCGAAGACCTCGAGCTTGGCCAAGCGTCCTTTTTCCGCCTGCTTACTGAAGACATAGTCGCCACCGCCAAAAAAGACATCGATACCCACCCCCTCGTCTCCATTTTTTTCAGCTGCGGCAAACTGGCTGTCGAGCACCATTCGGATTTCAGACGTCCCGCCCGGGGTGAGCCAGTTGACATAGACGCTTTCGCCGGTTTTCTCCTGCCACCAGGACTGGAAGGCCTCCCCGAACTCGCGCCGAATGGTTTCGTTGTGCGGGGTGATGATGTTGATTCTGCGCTGGGCATCCTCGGGTGCAACCTGCGGGTTCTCCTTCATCCGGCTCAGAACCAGTGGCGTGAGCACGCAGGCGAGCATGGCGACCGCTACTGCGGTCTTGCGGTTCAGCCATGAGCTCAAGCTTTTCCATCTCGGCCAATTGAGCCATGTCGGTTTACGCATCATCGGGCGGAGAGCTGGTAAGATTAGGACTGGAGGATGACCACGTCGCTGGGATCCACGCTGAGGATGACCGGTTCACCGATCTCCCGCATCTGGTGGGGGTTCATGTCGGTGACATGCCAGAGGTGGCCGCCGTCTCCGCGGATGCTGTATTGAACAAAGCCACCTAGGTAGGTGCGGTCTTCGACATGGCCGGTCAATCGGTTGACAGGAACTCCTCCGTGGTACGGGTGAAACGCTTCGGGGCGGATCGAGAGGAAGACCTTTTCGCCGTCGGCAGGACGCCAGTTGCGGCGGGTGATGCGGCCTTCAAAGCGGCCGGCTGGACAGGCGACCCGGACACTCAGATGGTCGTCGTCATCATCCCAGACCAATCGGGTGACCTCCGCTTCCAGTAAATTGGTTTTTCCGACAAAGCTCGCGACATGGGCGCTGAGCGGATTGCGGTAAATATCCTCCGGCGTACCGACTTGTTCGATGTGACCTTGGTCGATGATGGCAATGCGGTCGGCCATGGAGAGTGCTTCTTCCTGATCGTGGGTGACGTAGGCGGCGGTCAGGCCGTTGTCTTTGACGATGCGTCGGATTTCTTCGCGCATTTCGGTGCGGAGTTTGGCATCGAGGTTAGACAGGGGTTCGTCCAGCAGCAGGCAGGCGGGGCGCACGACCAGTGCCCGGGCCAGGGCGACCCGTTGCTGTTGTCCTCCGGAGAGTTGGTCGATTTGGCGGTCGGCATAGCCGTCGAGGTGCACGGTGGAGAGTGCTTCATTGACTCGCTCGTCAATTTCGTCTGGGTCGATTTTTCGTTCTTCCAGGCCGAAAGCGATGTTTTCGCCCACGGACATGTGGGGCCAGAGTGCGTAGCTTTGGAAGACCATGGCGGCTTCCCGTTTGTGGGTTGGAACCGAGGTGACATCCCGATCGCCAAACAAAATCCGCCCGCTGTCCGGGGTTTCCAGTCCGGCGATGCAGCGCAGCAGCGTGGTTTTGCCACATCCACTTGAGCCGAGCAGGAAAAACAATTCCCCCTGCTCAATCGAGATGCTCGCTTGGTTGAGTGCCTGCACCTTGCCAAAGCTCTTAGCAATTGATTCTACCCGTATCGCCTCCATGGTTTCGGGCTCATCCTTGCGAAGCGATGCGGGCATTGCAAGCCCTTAGCTGGTCGGATGTGTCAGGATTTGGAGGAAATGCAGAGACCGTCACCAGCATCGGTGGAAGGACTGCAAAAATGTCTGCAGTGGCTGACGCAATGTGTTGTTTTTTTGAAATGAATAGCCGCCTGAGGACGAGGGAAATAAAAAGCCCCCGGAAGGGTTCTTCCGGGGGCTTGGGTGATGAGAATGTTCAAACGTGCTCGTCTTAGAACGCGTAGTCCAGATAGAAACTGAACTGGCCACCGTTGTCGGCTTCGTCATCCGGTGACTCGAGCGGGAAGGCGTAGTCAACGGCGAGAGGGCCGAAGGGCAGGTTCAGTCGCAGGCCGAGACCGGCATCGTGATAGAGGTCACTGGAGAAGTCCCAGGAGTCGGCGTTACAGAGACCGACATCGTAGAAGACTGCTCCACGAACGCGCTCGATCAGCGGGAAGGTGTATTCCAGAACAAAGAAGGCAGCAGTGTTACCGCCGACAACTTCACCGGAGACGGGGTCGCGGGGGCCGACGTCGCGGTTCTCGAAGCCACGCAGTGAGTGAGCACCACCGAGGGCCTTTTTATCGAAGATTTCGACGTCCTCATCACCATCGGCGATGTAGAAGTTTCCTTCGATGGAAAGGATGCTGTCACCCCAGAGGTTCCAATACTGGGAGCCAGTCAGGGTGTAGATCGGGGTGTCGACGTCGCCGCCGAGGCCTGCGTATTCAATGCCGACACTGACTTTGTGTCCCTTGCGGGGCAGTTGGTTGCTGTCACGGGTGTCGTGCACGTAGTTCACGCTGAGGGCGCTGCGGATATAGTCGCCGTCGTATTGCTCAAACAGGGAAGGTCCACCTTGAGCAGGAGGCACGCCGATGTTGTCGCTGTCGACATCAATTTCGATGTCTTCGATGCGGTATTCAGCGCGGATATAACCCCGTTTGCCAAGTGGCTTACGCAGGGAGATGGCGCCACCGTATTGGCCTTGGTCGTATTCCGAGCTGTAGTAAAGGGCACTGCGGTAGAAGAGCTCGGTTCCGAGGGCAAGGCGGCGTCCGAGGAACCATGGCTCGGTCCAGTTGAGGCTGATGTCCTGACGCTCGTTACCGTATTGCACCTTGGCGTTGAAGCGTTGGCCGGCACCGGTGAAGCTTGGCCAGTCGGTGATGTCGAAGTTGGTTTGCTCGAGGGTGACGTAACCGACGATGCTGTCCACGGAGCTAAACCCGAGACCGAAACTAACGGATCCGGTTTGTTTCTCGTTGACCAGGATATTGATATCGCGGTAGCCCTTTTGGTTTCCGGGTGAGCCGCTGACCTGAACGTCGTTGAAGTAGTTCATGTTGCGCAGGCGGCGCTTGGTGGTTTCCATTTCCACTGAGTTGAGGTAGTCGCCTGGCTTGAGTGGAAGTTCGCGGCGGATGACGCGATCCTGGGTTTTGTCGTTTCCTTCGATGGTGACGCGACCGACGCGGTAGCGGCCACCTTCGACAATGCGGTATGTGATGCTTACGCTGGTGGCGGAGGCGTTGCGGATGTCGGGGCTGACGGCAGCATCGGCATATCCACGGGACCCGTAGTAGCTACGGATGGTGCGGATGTCGTTGTGCATTTTCTTCGCTGAGTAGGCTTGACCAGCGGTCAGGGTGAGGGCGGAGGCCAGATCGGAGGCCTTGAAGACGGTCATTTTACCGAAACCGACGGCGGCTACGGTGTATTTGTTGCCTTCGGTGATGGCAATCACGAGGTCGACCCGCTCGTCGTCGACTGGAGCGCGGCGGATGTCGGCTTTGACCCGGAGGTAGCCGCGGTCGCGGTAGTAGTCGAGCACGCGGTCGATGTCTTCATCCAGCTTGGCGGAATCGATACGGCCGGATTTGGTGAAAAATGAGAACCATCCTTTTTGTTTGGTTTTCATTTCGTTGCGCAGCTTGTGGGAGGCGATCGAGTGATTGCCTTCGAAGCGGATCTTGCGGACTTCGGCGCGGGCGCCTTCGTCGATCAGGAAGACGAGGTCGGATGTCCCCTGGGCGCCGGCGGACGGTTGGATCATGTGGTCGACACCGACGTCGGCGTATCCGTAGCCACGGTAGTGGTCGAGGATGTTGCGGCGGGCATCGAGGATGGCTTGGTCGCTCATGACACCACCGGCTTTGAGCTTGGTGACGGAGGCGAGTTTTTTGTCGGAGAACTTGATGTTGCCGTCAAAGGCAACGGCGACGATTTTCCCACGGGTGGAAACTTCGGCAATGACTTTGACCCCACCGCCTACTTCTTCGGCAAAAAAGCGGATGTCGTCGACCAGTCCGCTTTCGTAGAGGGTGCGGACGTCGTCGTCGAGGCGTGACGCGCTGTATTTTTGTCCGGCTTTGACGGACATGTGTCCGCGGAGTCGGGCTTCATCGACGGTGCGTGCACCCTTGTAGCGGATGCTGACCGAGCTGATGTTTTTTCCTTCAAAATCCTGGGCGAGGCTGGTGACCGTGCCGCTCAGGAACAAAATAAATCCCGCAAGCGCAGTAGCGTATTGCGGGATGCTTTTCATAATACCTTTGAACATTCGTTGGGTTAGTGTGGGTTGACAGGAACCGAACCCAGCACCTAACGTGTGAGACGTCAAGTTTAAACCCAAGAATGACAAGGGCTGTTGGACATTACATGCCCACGGATACGCAAAGGTTGATCGCCGAGAGTAGACCAACGACCCACATCACTGGAGAGATCTGTTTGGCGTCTCCGCTGAACAGGGCAATCACGATGTAGGAAAGGAAGCCAACTGTGAGCCCGGTGGCGATGCTGAAGGTCAGGGGCATCAGTAGCATCGTGAGGAAGGCCGGAACTGCCGATTTGAGATCGGTGAAGTCGATTTCCCGGATATTGCGGAACATGAAGACGCCGACGATGATCAGCGCCGGTGCCGTGGCAAAGGAAGGTACGGCTTTGATGAGCGGAGAGAAAAACAGGGCGAGTAGGAAGAGCCCGGCGGTGACCATCGAGGCCAGTCCGGTTCGCGCTCCGTCCGCGATGCCAGATGCGGATTCGATATAGGTGGTGGTGGTGCTGGTTCCCAGCAGGGAGCCGGCGACGGTGGCGATGGCATCGGCTTCGAGGATTTTGTCGATTTTACGGATGGAGCCATCTTCTTCGACGTGTCCGGCTTCGTAGGAACAGGCGACAATGGTTCCGATGGAGTCGAAGAGGTCGACAAACATGAAGGAGAACACGGCTCCGATCAGCCCCCATTGCAAGGCTCCGAGAATATCCAGCTGGAGGGCCACCGGGGCAATCGACGGGGGCATGGATGTCAGGCTTTCGGGCAGGGCTGTCTCTCCGAGTGCCATGCCGGCGGCTGTGGCTGCCGCGATTCCGATCAGGATCGAGCCTTTGATGCGGCGGATTTCCAGGATGGCGATCAGGGCGAGGGCGGCAAGGCCGATCAAGACGGGGGTGGTCAGTGGTCCGATGGTGACCAGAGTGGCAGGATTGGAGACAATCAGGCCGAGTTTTTGCATGCCGATGAAGGAGATGAAGAGGCCGATGCCGGCGGCTGTGGCAATACGCAGGCTAAGCGGGATGGCATTCACAATTTTCTCCCGGATGCCGAGGATGGTGAGAATCAGGAAAGCGACACCGGAAACAAAGACGACGCCGAGGGCGGTTTGCCAGGAGATTTGTTGCCCGAGGACCAGTGTGTAGGCAAAAAAGGCATTGAGTCCCATGCCCGGGGCCATGGCAAAGGGGGCATTCGCCCAGAGGCCAACCAAAATAGTTCCGAGAAAGGCTGCCAGACAGGTGGCCGTGATCACGGCTCCGGTGTCCATACCCGTTTTGCTGAGGATGTCCGGGTTGACAAAAATGATGTAAGCCATGGTGAGGAAGGTGGTTATTCCTCCGATCACCTCTGATTTTGGATTGCTGCCGTTTGCGTTGAGTTTAAAAAATGATTGGATCATGGTGGCTGCCTGCGGTTCGATGCCTGAACAGACTGAAGATCCGAATGAATACTGTCAATGGCAGATGGGCCCGTGGGGGGGGCAAGGCGGGGCCCGGACGGTTAGCGATCAATGAACGCGGGAACGGGCGAGACTTTTGCCTTGGGCGTTCGAGCGGCCAGATTGGCTAGATCGGCTCGAGCGCGCACCGCTGGTGGGCTTCGAGTTTCCGCGGGAGCGGGTGAAGCTTTGCCTCGAGCCTTGGCTGGAGCGGGTTGCTTGGCTTGGTGGTCGGCTGGACGGGCGTTTTCTGCTGACCGTTGACGGCAGTGATTTCGGGCGAGAGGACGGACGACGGTATTGGTTGTTCTCTTTCTTTCCTCCGGTTGAAACGTAGCGGGGGTCGGGGCGAGAGGATCTGGGAGGTGTCGCCTTGGATCCTGGCTTGGATGGACGGTGTTGGTAATTGCCGTGGTTTTTGTGGCGGGTTTTCCCGTGGTGTTTCGAGTAATGCTTCGAATGGTGCTTATGGTGGGCGTAGTGTGCCGGCTTGTGGTGGCGGTAGTGGCTACCGGTGTAATAGGTGGGACTGTAGTAGGAAACGCTGGCGTACCCACCACCGTAGTATGGGTAGCCGCTATCGTAACAGGCCGGGGCATAGCTCGTGGAGTAGGAAGAGCCGTAGTAGGACGAGCTGTCGTAGAGGTAAGGGTCGCAGGAGTTGAGCAAGCAGAGCATGCCAATGGCGGCGAGGGAATAGAGCAATGGTTTTTTAATGGCAATCATAGCGTGGGAGACGGCAGTTCGTCCATGGGACGGCAAGTCGTGCGCATCTATTCAATCGGGCCACGCTTTTTTTTGTGAAAAAATCAGCGGAGTAGTGGATGTCCCGGTTTGGCTTTGGAAGTGAATGGAGGTCTGAGATATGCCGGAGCCAGAGGTGTGGTGTGCAATGCTTGTTGGCGGTCTGCGGGTAAGTGCAGCCAGAGGTCGAGCAGCCAGCGGGCTTCCGGCCGACTGCGAATGACCCGGGCGCGGAGGTTTTCATCGAGGCCGAGCTTGTCCGGGTCGTCCAAGGTGAACAAGCGGTGGTCGGCGGCTTCAGTGAGTCGTTGTTGGAAAGCTGCCGCGTCCATCAGCTCGGGTTCGCTGGCTTCTCCGCTGTTCTGGATGGTGGAAAGGTAATACAAACCGCGACGGGCGTCACCTATGGCTATACTGGGGCCTTCGGCTCTCGCTTCCGGGGTGGCTCCGAGTGATCCGATGCCAACGGCCGGGCACTTGTGGGCGATGGCGAGCCCTTGGCCGGCGGCGATGCCGACCCGGGTGCCGCTGTAACTGCCCGGGCCGGTTCCGGCGACAACGAGGTCGAGTCGCTTTTTGCCCAGGATGCCGAGAGCTTCTTCCAAGGGGTCGAAAATCATCGAATTGTGGCTGCGATCGGTGGTGAATGTTTGTTCAAAATGAATCCCTCCGTCGAGCCAGAGGACCACACTGGCTTGGGCGACCGATGTTTCGAGGGCGAGGATGGCGTGCATGCCTGAATCCTAGTGGGATCAATACCTGTGCCAATGCTGGAATGGAAAAAAATTGATTTTTAGAACAAGCTCCAGTAAGCATGACACAGAATTTAAAATGGATGGACTGATTCCTCCTTGCATGGCTGGAATTCTTGGTTTTACCTTGCGGCCCGCTATTTGGAAGAAATTTAACTTGATTGATTGATTAAAAAACCTACCAAAATTTTATTATGAGTGACTACGCAAAAGGACTCGAAGGAGTCATCGCCAATGAATCCGCCCTCAGTGATGTGAAGGGCCTCGAGGGGAAGCTTTCCTACCTCGGATATGACATCGACGACCTGGTTGACCAGTGTTGTTTCGGTGAAGTTTGTTATCTTCTACTGAACGGACGTCTTCCGAATGCCCGTGAACTGAAGAATTTCCAACAGAAGCTCCGCCACAGCCGCGACCTGCCACCACAGGTAATCGAGTTCCTTAAAAATGCACCGCACGATGCCAGCCCGATGGATGTGTTGCGCACCGGTGTTTCCATGCTGGGTCTTTACGACAAGCGTTCCAAGATCGGCGAGCCTGATCATGACGCGCTCTACGAAGCTGCGATTTCCATCATGGCCCGTGTGCCCGTGATTGTGGCATACTACCACCGTGCCCGTATGGGGCTCGACCTGCCACCGATCCGCACTGACCTGTCCGGCGCAGCTCACTTCCTTTATCTGATCAACGGCGAAGAGCCAACGGAAGCTGCAGTGAAGACCCTCGACATTGCTTACATTATCCACGCTGACCACGGCATGAACGCCTCCACGTTCTCTGCCCGTGTGACTTGCGGAACCCTTTCCGACATCTACTCCGCCATGACGGCAGCTATCGGAACCTTGAAAGGACCTCTTCACGGTGGTGCCAACGAAGGTGTGATCCACATGCTGGAAAAAATCGGCAGAGAGGACAAGGTGGATGCTTTTGTCGAGGATTGCCTTGAGAGGAAGAAAAAGATCATGGGAATTGGACACCGCGTTTACAAGGTGCTCGACCCCCGTGCTCCGCACCTTCAGAAAATGGCAATCGAGCTTACTGAAGAGCTTGGTGAGCCAAAGTGGATCAACATGTCGAACCGGATTGCTGAGATTATGCTCGAGCGTAAGGGCCTGAACGCCAACGTCGATTTCTACTCTGCCACGGTGTATTACTCGCTTGGTATCCCGACCGATTTGTTTACGCCGATCTTTGCCATCGCACGGACCGCCGGATGGGCTGCTCAGATTTTGGAACAGCTGCGTGACAACCGTCTCTACCGTCCGCTGACCAAATACGTCGGACCTCAGGAAACCATGCCGGTTCCTCCGATGAGCGAGCGATAGGCGATTGATCGTTTTTTGATTTTATTACCCAACGGGGCAGGTCGTTTGACTTGCCCCGTTTTGTTTGGCTGCGCCCGGCTTGGTTTGAGACGGAGCCCCTTGTTTTTTTTGGGGGGGGCTCATGGGATGCCGACAGGATGCAATCCTGTCATCCTTTGCGGCTGCCCACATTCGGTTTCTACCAAGTGGTGAAATGCGCGTTACCTGCTTTGTTACGACGGTGGGGGAGGATAGCTTTTTAAGCTGACGGCAGGCTTCCCTGTCTCGATCGCGTGCTGGGATGTCGACCGAATACCTAACTTGGTGAATTCCCGACTTGCTTCGTTAGCGAAATTAGCTGAAATACCCCCACTCTGGTTTTCGTATTGAGCCAAGTATTCCACCCTTCTATCCATTGTTATGAGTCAATCTGCCACGTTAAACCAATCGTCGAGTCCTGTAACCAGGCTGTCTATCATGATGTTTCTCCAGTTTTTCATCTGGGGTGCTTGGTATGTTGCGATGTGGGGATTCATGGATAAAAATGGGATGACCGCCAACAGTGGTTCGGGTGCTTTTGTGGATGCCGCCTATACGGTAGCTCCGATCGCTGCGATTCTTGCGCCACTCACTTTGGGGCTGATTGCCGACCGCTTTTTGAATACCGAGAAGGTGCTCTCGATTCTTTTTCTCGTTGGGGCTGTGCTTCTTTATGTGGCGCCCGGATTGGCCAAAGGGGGGGCTCCTGAGTCCGTTATGGACCAGTTTAGTCACCCGATGATTCTTTGCCTTTTGGCTTACATGATCTGTTTCATGCCAACTCTTGGACTCACGGCTAGTTTGTCCTTCAGTCACCTTGCCAACGGTGAAAAGCAGTTTCCCGTTGTTCGCGTGATGGGAACCATTGGCTGGATTGTCGGTAACTGGGCGATGTGGTTTTGTCGTTCGATCGGGCTCGACGCCGAACAGTTTGCTGATAATTCACCGCATATTTTCACCGCTGCGGCGATTGCGTCTGCGTTACTTGGCATTTACTGCCTGAGTTTGCCCAAAACTGCACCACCGTCGAAGGGTAAGAAAATTTCCATCGGTGAAATCGTGGGCATTGATGCATGGGGGCTGTTGAAAAATAGAAGTTTCCTTGTGTTCGCTCTTGCCAGTTTCCTTATCTGTATTCCCTTGGCTGGTTATTATTCCAAAGGGGCCGGCTATGTCGGTGAAATGGGTGTGAGTCTGTTTGGTTCCACCACGGGTGCGATGAGCACC